>DASZYF010000216.1:0-38187 GCA_035545535.1 Mycobacteriales bacterium
GGGCCGCGTACGCAGGGGTGCTGCTGACGACGCTCGACGACGCCCGCCAGCTCGGGCTCGCGGCCGACGACGCCGCCGCGTCCCTGGACCAGCTCGCCCGCCGGCTCGAGCTGGCCCACCTCAAGCAGCGCGTGGTCTCCGACCTGACCCACGTCGTCGACGCCGCGATGGCCGCCTCGATCGCGCAGCTCGGCCTCGACGCCGCGTCCGACGCCGCCGCCGTCGCCGCGCGGGCGGGTCTGCGGGCCGCGACCGCCGAGCTCAAGGCGATCATCAGCGACGCGGTGGCGCGCGTCGCCGCCGACCTCGCCACCCGCACCGGGCGCGTCGCCGCCGTCCGCGTGCTCCGGCGGTTCGCCCTCCCCCGGCTCGCCACCGCGGCGGCCACCAGCGCCGGCGTGCAGCTCGCGTTCGTCCATCGCATCGATCCGGGCGAGGCCGCCCAGGACGCCGCCCTCGGCCTGCTGTTCCCGGGCCATCCGGGCCGCCAGCTCGCCCTCGCGGCACGGCTGCCGCGGATCCTCACCGTCCTCCCGCGCGGGCTCGACCTCACGCTGCACGAGGCGGCGGGCGGCCACACGCTGCGCCGCCACGTGGGCAAGGACATCACCTACCTCGTCGAGGTGCGGCTCGCGTCGTCGACGGCGAAGGGGCTCGCCGGCACGTTCGCCTCCGTCAAGGACGCCGGCGCCGCGCTGCGCTGGTGCCTCACCCGCAACGTCGACGTGCTCGAGCGCTGGTACGCGAGCGGCGCGTCGCACACGCAGCTGACTGCCCCGCTGCTGCGCCGCACCACCGCGCGCATCGTCCGCCGCGACCCGCACACGGGACTGGTGCGCGAGCTGCGCCGCTCCGAGGTCGACCGGGTCGTCGTGCGCCTGCTGCGACGTGGCGACGAGGTCGTCGTCACCACCGTCTTCCCCTCCACCACCCGCTACTCGACGACGGGAGCACCTCGCGGATGACCGTCACGTTCCCGCCCCCCGACGACCCCGACGAGCTGCTCGCGCTGTTCCTCGGCGACGCCTACGACCTGTTCGACGACGAGCTGCTCGGTGACGGCACGTGGGACGGCCACGTGCTGCACGTGGCGCGCACGTTCACGACGCCCGAGCTGCGGCAGATCCGGCTCCGGCTGCTGCTGCTGTCCGAGCGCCCCGTCCCGAACACCGACCTCGAGCACCACCTGGTCGACGTGCTGGGGGTGACGCTCGGCCCGTTGCAGGCCGACCTGCGGGCCGGCCTCCGGCACACGGCGATGCTCGTCGCGACTGTGCTGCGTGAACGCGAGGAGACGCGGTGATGCTGCGCGTCGAACCGTCAGCGCTGCGCGCGGCGGCCGACGCCGGCGCGCGCGACAGCTGGTCGGTGCGGCTCGCCGGCGACGACCTCGCGCGGGCCCTCGCTGCCGCGCAACCGCACCTCGGGGCCGCCGCCGGCGCGTGCGGTGACGGCATCGGGCCGATCGTCGAGGCCGCGCGCAGCGTCGCCGACAGCTTGGCGCGCCTCGCCGACTCTCTGCGGACGCTGGCCGACGCCTACCCGCACGTCGATGGCCAGCACCGGTCGCCGGCCCGATGAGGATGACCGCACAGGACCGGACGTTCCTACCGTCGCCGGCATGCCCGCCCGTCCTGCACTCGCGTTGCTCGTGCTGACCGCGGCGTGCGGCGCGGGCGCACCGCCCGTGACCGGTCGAGTCCCGGCGACGCCGTCCGCCGCACCGCCGCCGCTGTCCCCGCCACCACCGTCCCCGTCAGCGCCGGCACCGGACAGCGCCGTCGCCGCCGCGCGCGCCTACCTCGCCGCGTACGACGCCGCGGCCGACAGCGGGGACACCACGGCGTACGACCGCATCGTCGCGCCCGGCTGCCGCTGCCGCGAACCGTTCCTCACCGACTTCGTCGGCGCGCTGCGCACGCACCACTGGCACACCGATGCGCATCGCTCCGTCACCGCCGTGCACGTCGTGCGGCGGGCCGGGTCCGGTGCGGTCGTCGACGTCACGTTCCACGTCGACGCGTACCGCGTGCTGGACGCCGACGACCGCACCGTCATGGCCGGGCACCCCGACCACGCGACGCTGCGCATCTCGCTCGTGCGGACGGACGGCCGGTGGGTCGTGGCCGACGCGGTGCGCCGATGAGGTGGCTCGCCGCGTTTCTGCTCACGCTGACGCTGCTGACCGGCCGCGCCACAGCGGCGCCCGGGGCGTGCGACCCGAGTGCGACCAGCTGCGAGAGCGGGCCCGTCGTCACCACGACCGTGGGCACGACGAGCTACAGCGGCCTGCTCTACGTGCCCGGGGACGAGCACGTCTTCGACGTGCAGCAGCGCGCCGACGGCTGCGCCGGGTGCACCTGGGAGACGGTCGTCATCTGCTCCGACGTGGCACCGGACGAGACGTCCTGCCTCGGTGGCGAGGACGTCTGCGACTGGGGCGACACCTACCTCGAGGTGCGCCTGATCGTCGGCGGAGTCGTGCAGGACCTCAGCCACTGGTGCCGGCACCCGAGCGACCCGCCGCCCACCGGCCTCGACGAGCACGTCCCGTCGGAGGCCGAGCTGCAGAAGCTCGTGACCACCGCGCCGACGATGCACGCCGACCCACCCGGACCGCTGCTCGCCCAGCTGCCGGCGTTCCTCTGGGCGGACGACCCCGGGCCCGTGCGGACGGTCGGAGCGGTGCCCGGCTACCCGGGGCTCACGCTGACCCTCGTGCTCACGCCGGCGACCTGGGCGTGGGACTTCGGCGACGGCTCGCCCGTCCGCACGACGGCCGATCCGGGCGGGCCGTACCCCGGCGGCGACGTCCGCCACACCTTCCACGCCACCGGCCCGTTCACGGTGGGCGTGACGGAGGAGTGGCGGGCCCGCGCGACCCTCACGACCCCCTTCGGAGCGCTACCGTCCCGAGACGAGCCACGCACCGTCTCGAGCCCCATCGGCCGGGAACGGCTCACGGTCCGTGAAGCACGCGCAGTCCTGATCGGCGGGAGCAGCTAGGTACCGGGGGTCCACTCATGGGCGCAGCCGCGGAGGCGCCGCAGGGTCCAGCCGGGCTCCCCCCGTACCCCGGCTTCAAAGAGGCGAGCATCGCCGTGCTCGACCGGCTGCGCCAGCGCGCGCCGCTCGGGCTCTGGATGGTCACCCGCACCTGGGGCGACGACTGGGTCGTGCTGTCCACGCAGGGCGCGGGCTACGACGTCACCGACGGCACCGTGCTGCGCTGGTCGGACTCGTTCTGCTCGCGCATGGTGCGCGGCGAGGGCCCGCGGGTCGCCCCGCGCACCGACGACGTGCCGGCGTACGCCGCCACGCCCGTGGCCCGCCAGCTCAAGATCGGCGCCTACGTGGGCGTCCCGCTCGAGGACCGTCGCGGTGGCCTCTTCGGCACCCTCTGCGCCGTCGACCAGAGCCCGCAGAGCGACGACCTGCTCGGGCTGCAGACCGACGTCGAGCTCTACGCGCGGCTGCTGTCGACGATCCTCGCGCGCGAGCTGGACATCGCCGACGCGCGCCGCCTCGCCTCCACGCAGGAGGCGCTCGTCGACTCCGACACCGGGCTCCCCGGCCACGTCGCGCTCACCACGCGGCTCGTCGAGGAGGAGGAGCACGCCCGGCTCTACGGCGGCCCCGTCAGCGTGGTCGTCATCGACGCGAAGCCCGACGCCATCCCGGCGATCGCGGCGGCGGCCCAGACCGTGCTCGGCGACTCCACGTGGCTGTTCGCTCGGGCATCACCCGACGCGCTCGTGGTGCTCGCACCCGAAGCCGGAGCGATGGATGCGCTGCGCATCACCGACGGCCTGCAGCGCAGCTTCGCCGCCGCGCACCTCGCGGCCGGCCTCGGCGTGAGCGTGCGCTCGCCCGGCGGTGTCAGCTCGCTGCGCGACGCCTTGGAAGAAGCCGAGTCGCAGGCGCGGCAAGCGCTGCGCTGACGGGTCAGGCCGCGTCGAGACGGGCCTGCTGCTCCGCGGTGAGGGTCACGTCGGCTGCCGTCGCCGAGTCGCGGATGGTCTCCGGACGTGACGAGCCGGGGATCGGGATGACCCGCTCGCCCTTCGCGATCATCCATGCGAGGCACACGACCTGAGGCGACGCACCGACCTCCTTCGCCACCTCCGCGAACGGCGAGCCGGCCGCCTCGAGGCGGGCCGTGTTCCCGATGCCGCCGAGCGGGCTCCACGGCAGGAACGCGATGCCGAGCTCCTCGCAGCGCACGAGCTCCGGCTCGCTGGTGCGGAAGCGTGGGCTGAACTCGTTCTGCACGCTCACGAGGCGGCCGCCGAGGATCTCGTAGGCCTCGTCGATCTGCGCCGGGTTGGCGTTGCTCACGCCGGCGAAGCGGATCTTGCCCTCGTCGAGCAGGTCACGGATCGCGCCGACGCTGTCGGCCCACGGCACCTTCGGGTCGGGCCGGTGGTACTGGTACAGCGGGATGACGTCGAGGCCGAGCCGCTTGAGCGACGCCTCGCAGGCCTGCTTCACGTACTCGGGCCGGCCGTCGATCGTCCACGACCCATCACCCGGCCGCAGGTGACCGGCCTTCGTCGCGACGATGACGTCGCTGGTGTCGCCGCCGTAGGTGGCCAGCGCCTTCGCGACGATCAGCTCGCCGTGACCGTGCTCGCTCGGGTTGAGGCAGTAGGAGTCGGCGGTGTCGATGAGCGTCACGCCGGCGTCGAGCGCGGCGTGCACCGTGCGCATCGACTGCGCCTCGTCGGGACGGCCCTCGATGGACATCGGCATCTCGCCGAGCCCGACCACCCCGACCCGCACGTCACCCAGCTGTCGCGTCCGCATGGCCCCGATCCAACTACGCGCGGCGGAACGGCGGCCCACCGCAGCATCAGGCCCGCTCGCAGGCTCCCGGCGCCTACCCGCCATCAGGCCCGCTCGCAGGCTCCCGGCGCCTACCCGCGCGCGGCCTCGAACACGGCCCGCACCGCCGCGACGTCGTCGGCCTGCTCCGCGGTCTTGTCCGGGCGGAAGCGCACCACGCGCGCGAACCGCAGCGCCATGCCGGCCGGGTAGCGCGTGCTCGCCTGCACGCCGTCGAAGGCGATCTCGACGACCCGTTCCGGCCGCACGCGCACGGTCCAGCCGTCGTCATCGCTGTGGTCGTCCCCGATGCGCAGGAGCTGCAGGGCTTCGGTCTGCTCGGCGAGCATCGCGTCGGTCAGGCCCTTGAACGTCTTGCCGAGCATCACGAACCCCGTGGGCGAGGACTCGTCGCGGGCGCCGAGGTGCAGGTTGGACAGCCAGCCGCGACGGCGGCCGTGACCCCACTCGGCGGCGAGCACGACGAGGTCGAGCGTGTGGACCGGCTTCACCTTCACCCAGCCGGCACCCCGGCGACCGGCCTCCCACGGGGCGGTCACCGACTTCACGACCACGCCTTCGTGCCCCGCCGCGAGGGCGGCCGCGAGCACCGCGTCGGCCTCGGCGGGGTCGTCGGTCACGGTCCGGTCGACGCGCAGCGCGGCCGGCACCACCTCATCGAGCACCTTCCAGCGCTCGGCGCCGGGGCGGTCGAGCAGGTCGACGCCGTCGAGGTGGAGCACGTCGAAGAAGAACGTCGAGAGCCGCACGTCGCTGCTCCCCCGCGTGGCGGCGCGCGACGCCGTCTCCTGGAACGGTCGCGGCCGCCCGTCAGCGCGCAGCGCGATCGCCTCACCGTCGAGCACGACGCTTTGCACCGGCAGGCCCATCACGGCGTCGACGACCTCGGGCAGCCGGTGCGTGACGTCGTCGAGCGTGCGGGTGAAGACGTGCACGTCGTCGCCGTCGCGATGCACCTGGATGCGGATGCCGTCGAGCTTGGTGTCGACGGCTGCCCGGCCGGTCTTCGCCAGGGCCTCGGCGGGCGTGGACGCCGACGAGGCGAGCATCGGTTGCACGACGCGGCCGACGGTGAGCCCGATGCGCGCGACCGCTTCCTCGCCGCCGTCCACGGCGACGGCCGCGACGGCCGCGGCGTCACCACGCAGCATCACCGCACGGCGCACGACCGCGGCGGCGATGCCGGTCGCCGCCGCGAGGGCGTCGACGACGAGGCTCTGCTGCGCGCCCTGGCGCAGCTCCCCCGCGATGAGGGCGACGAGGAAGCGCTGCTCGTCCTTCGTCGCCTTCGCCATCAGCGCGTCGAGCAGCTCCTTGCGCCGCGCCTGGCTGCCGCTGCCGGTGGCGCCCTCGAGCGCGGTCAGTGCGGCGTCGACGTCGGCGAGCGTGAGCGTCGGCTCGTCGGCGCTGCCGGACTGCTCGCGCAGGCTGGCCCAGCCGACGCCCGGCCGTCGCTGGGGCGGGGCGCCGGACAGGTAGGCGACCGCGAGCCGCGCGTCGGCCGCACCGGCTCCCCGCAGCAGGTCGGCGATCAGTGCGGTCTTCTCAGTGCGCTTGCTCGTCGCCGCGACGGCCGCGGACACCGCCACGAGGTCGGACAGCAGCACCTCACCATGGTGC
Source organism: Mycobacteriales bacterium (assembly GCA_035545535.1). Lineage (GTDB taxonomy): Bacteria > Actinomycetota > Actinomycetes > Mycobacteriales > CAJCIY01 > DASZYF01. The sequence goes on from DASZYF010000216.1 coordinate 6,466, forward strand.
GGTAGACCTCCGGCATGGAGCTGCGCATCTTCACCGAACCCCAGATGGGCGCGAGCTACGGCGACCTCCTCGCGGTCGCGCAGGCCGCCGAGGAGCTCGGGTTCGGGGCCTTCTTCCGCTCGGACCACTTCCTGACCATGGGCGGCGACGGGCTTCCCGGGCCGACCGATGCGTGGGTGACGCTCGGCGCGCTCGCCCGCGAGACGCGCACTATCCGGCTGGGCACGCTCGTCACGAGTGCCACGTTCCGCCTGCCGGGCGTGCTCGCGGTCCAGGTGGCACAGGTCGATGCGATGAGCGGAGGGCGGGTGGAGCTCGGCCTCGGCGCCGGCTGGTTCGAGCGGGAGCACGAGGCGTACGGCGTGCCGTTCCCGCCGCTCGGTGAACGGTTCGAGCGGCTCGGCGAGCAGCTGGCCATCGTCACCGGCCTCTGGGCGACGCCCGCGGGCGAGACCTTCTCCCACACCGGGAAGCACTACACGCTGGTCGACTCGCCCGCGCTGCCGAAGCCCGTGCAGTCGCCGGTGCCGGTGATCGTCGGCGGCGCCGGGCAGAAGCGGACACCCGCCTACGCCGCGCGGTACGCGCAGGAGTTCAACACGGCGTTCCGTCCCGTCGACGTGACCGCGGGCCTGTTCGACAACGTGCGCCGCGCGTGCGCGGAGGCCGGCCGCGACCCCGCGACGCTGACGCTGTCGTGCGGGCAGCTCGTGCTCTGCGGGCGCGACGACGCCGAGGTGGCCCGCCGCGCGATCGCGATCGGACGCGACCCGTCGCAGATCGCCGACGAGAGCTTCGTCGGGACGCCGGACGTCGTCATCGCGAAGCTGCGGCGCATCGCCGACCTCGGCGCGTCGCGCGCCTACCTGCAGGTCATGGACCTGCACGACCTCGACCACCTCGAGCTCATCGCGCGCGAGGTCCTGCCGGCCGCGCGGGAGATGTGAGCGGCCTTCCTAGGAACCGAGCGGGTCCTCGTGCGCGTGCCGCGCGGATCGGGCGCTGATCTCGTCCCACTGCGGCACGCTCGCCCGGCGGCCGTGCCGCGGGCGCAGCTGCAGCGGCGCGACGGACGGCACGTCGACCGTCTCCGGGTCGGTCTCGTCGGGCTGGGCGTCGGGGTCGATGTCGAGGTCGACGACCGGGGCCGGCGGCGCGGACCGCAGCGCGACCGGCCGGAGGACCTCTTCCAGCACGTCGTCGGAGGCGGGCATCGTCGGGTCGATCATCGCGGCGGCCCGCGCGTCGGCCGACTCGATGCGACCCACGGACGGCTCGTAGATCCAGGTGGCCCACTCGCCGCCGGTGAGGTCGACGCGGACGCGCCACTGGCCGTCGGCGGCCAGGCGGCTGTCCCAGCCGACGATCGGGCGGCCGGGGCGGTGCCGGGCGACCCACTGCTCGACACGTTGCCCGAGCGGGATGCCCTGCACGACGACGGCGCGGGCCTTGTCGGCCTGGTGCTGGCGCTCGGCGAGCACGGGGCCCTCGAACGCGGCGACCAGGTCGATCGGCACGCCGGCCGCGCCCGCGATGGCGCCGGCCGGCTCACCGGCTCGGACCCGGCGCTGGATCTCGCGCGGCGTCAGCGAGCCCAGCCGGGACCCGCGCGCGCCGGGGAGCACGGCGGCGGACGGCACAGTGGTGGTCGGCGCGGCGGGCGAGGCGTCGTCGAGGGCGTCGACGACCGCCCGGAGCCGGTCGTCGAGGACCAGGCGGAGCTCCTCGCCCTCACACTCGACGACGAGCGCCCCGCCGTCGCTGTGGGGCCCGACCAGCCGCACCTCGCGCACGACCCCGAGAGTGGCACGCGGCGGGCCTCGCCGGGGCGCGCCGCGCGGGAGGAGGCAGGATCAGGCGGTGCCGCTGCCCCTCCCGCTCGCCGCGGGCCTGACGGTGCCGGCGTACGCCGGGCCGCCGGAGCCGCACGGCACCAGCGCGGTCACGGCCTGGACCTTCCAGCCCGCGATGGCGGTCGTCGTCGTCGCGCTGGGCCTGGCCTACGCGGCGGGGGTGCGGCGCTGCCGGGCCGGCGGCGAGCCGTGGGCGCGCTGGCGCGGGGCCATGTTCGGCAGCGGGCTGGCCGTCACCGTCATCGCCACGATGGGCTGGCCGGGCCGCTACGCGCACGTGCTCCTCTCGGCGTTCGCCACCCAGGCGCTGCTGCTCCTGCTCCTCGCACCGGCGCTGCTCGCGACCGGCGCCCCCCTCGGGCTCGCGGCCCGGGCGCTGCCGCCGCCGTGGGGCGCGCGGGTCTCGGCGGTGGTGGCCGGGCCGGTGTCGAAGGTGGTGCTGTCCCCCGCGGTCGCCCCGGTGACCATCCCGCTCGCCACGGGCGGCCTGTTCTTCACCCCGCTGCTCGGCATCGCGCTCCGGCACGCGAGCGTGCTGTTCGCGGTGCAGGTCGCGCTGCTCGTCCTCGGCTTCGTCTTCTCGCTCCCGCTCGCGGGTGAGGACGGCGGCACCTCGTCGCTGACCATCGGGCTCGGGGTGTTCCTCGGGCTGCTCGAGCTGCTGCTCGATGCGATCCCCGGCTTCGTGCTGCGCAGCAAGACGCACCTGCTGAGCACCGGCATGTGGCCCGGCCTCGCCCGGCCGTGGGGCGCGTCGCCGCTGCGCGACCAGCAGCTCGCGGGCGATGTCCTGTGGATCGTCGCCGAGGTGCTCGACATCCCGTTCCTCGCCGTGATGCTCTACCGCTGGACGAAGGCGGACGAGAAGGAGCAGGCCCGCGTCGACAGCGCGCTCGACGCGCGCAGCGAGAAGCCGCGGGCGGCGCAGGTGCTCGAGCCCGAGCTCGACGTGCCGTGGTGGGAGAAGGACCAGCGCATGTTCGATCCCGCCCGCGCGGCGCGCTACCGCGCCGACGCGCGCCGCAACCGCCCGGATCGCTAGCGGCCGCCGGCGACGCTCACCGCTCGCTCAGGACGACAGCTCGGCCTCGAGCGGGAGCAGCTCCTCGCGGAGCGCGTCGAGGAAGTCCTCCCAGCCGATGGTCCCGACCGGCCGCACGACGAACTTGGTGATGCCACCTTCCACGTGCGCCCGGATCAGGTCGCGGGCCGCGGCCCAGCCGCGCGGCACGACCTGCTCGGGGTCGGCGTCGGGGTTGCGGGAGCGCAGCGCCTCGGCCATCGCCGGGTGCAGCGGCTGGTCGGACAGCAGCAGCGGGATGCTCACGCCGTGGTGGTCGGCGTCGACCGCGCGCCCGGCCGCGGCGGCGGCCGCGTCGATCGCGACGCGACCCGCCGCCGTCTGCTCGGGTGTCATGAACGCGGCGAGCCACCCGTCGGCGAGCCGGCCGATGCGCTCCATCGCCTTCGGCCCTTGGCCGCCGAGCCACAGGTCGAGCGGCTTGAGCGGCAGCGGATCGACGTGCGCACCCTCGAGCGTGAAGAACTCGCCGTGATGCGTGACCTCGGGCTCCGACAGCAGCCGGCGGAGCACCAGGAGGCACTCGTCGAACAGCCGCCCGCGCTCTCCGGCGGTGACGGGGTACAGCTGCCGCTCGGCGGGGGTCGCGGCTTGCAAGCCGAACGCGGGCAGCACCCGCCTGGGCGCGAGTGCGGCCAGGCTGGCGAGCTGCTTCGCGAGGACGACCGGGTTGCGACCGGGCAGCACGACGACCCCGGTGCCGACCTTGAGGTTCGTGGTGCGCGACACCGCGTGCGCCATGCCGACGATCGGGTCGACGAGGTCGGCGCCCGGCCGCTCGCTGAACCACAGCGAGTCGATGCCACGGGCCTCGCAGGCGTCGACCACAGCGCCGAGCTCGCTCGTCGCGCTCCCGGCGGCCACCCCGATGCGAACCTTCACGTGCTCACTCTAGGAAGCCGGTCGAGACGGCTCAGCCGCGCATCCCGAGGCGCCGCCGCTCCCGCGGGAAGTCGACGGGTGCCGGCCCGAAGGCCTTGCGCGCGGCCTTGATCGCCTCGGACGCGAGCCGGTGGTTGCCGACGCCACCGATGAGCGCGCCGACACCGAGCGGCAGCTCGCGGCCGAGCAGCAGCGCCCCCTGCTTGCGGCCGGCGCGGGTGAGGAAGCGCTGCCCGAGCAGCTTGTTCGCGGTCTCGACGACTGCGATGGGCGTGGCGTCCTCGAGCAGCCGGCCCCACTCCTTCGCGGGCGCGCCCATCACCTTGCCGACGATCTTCGAGCCGGAGTCGCCGAGCAGCACGACGTAGAGCAGCGCCCGGCGGCGCCGCGCGTCGTCGAGCGGGATGCCGTGCACCTCGGCGACCGCGAGGCAGAACAGCGACGTCGCCTCCAGGAACGCGCTGATCTCGGCGACGTTGAGCGCGAGACCGGCGGCCGTGCCGAGGCCGGGCGCCGCGGCACTCGCACCCGCCGCGGCTCCGATGCCCGCGACGAGTCGCTGGTAGTGCGTCTCGAGCAGGCCGACGACCTGGTTGGGCGTCGCCTCCGGGTGCCGGGCCCGCACCCGCGCGATGTGCCGCTGCACCGCGGGGCGCTGGACGCGCATCGCCGCGTCGATGCCGCGTTCGAGTGCGCTCTGCGCGGTGTCGAGGACGGCCACACCTCCATCCTGCGGGATGCAGGCGTGCTACCCCCGCAGGCCTGCGGCCATGCCGGCGTAGAGGTGCTCGTCGGGCGTCGTGCGCCAGGTCTCGATCAGCGCGGCACCCATCGGGTCGCAGCCGACGCGCATGGGCCCGCTGTCCGCGAGGATCGCGTCGGCGATGAGCACCGCGGCCTTCTCGATGGTCGACAGCATCGGCACCGCGCCGGCGTCCCGAGCCGCGATCGCGCGTTCGGCCATGGCGCGGTACACCGCGTGCTGCGCCGCCGGTGACGTGGAGCTCACCTCGGCACGCCACATGTCGGTGTCGATGGGGCCCGGCAGCACCTCGAGCACGCGCACGCCAAGGCCTTCGACCTCCATCCGCAGCGAGTCGCACACCGCGGACGCGGCGGCCTTGCTCGCGCGGTAGCCCGCGTAGAACGGCACCGGCATCAGGATCGAGCTCGACGTGACGGTGGCGACGACGCTCGGCGCGTTCGCGCGGAGCACCGGCAGCGCCGCCTTCGTCACGTTGAGCACGCCGATGACGTTCGTCTCGAGCATCAGGCGCCAGCCGTCGGCGTCGGAGTGCTCCACCGGTGAGTGGTCGACGTCCGCTCCTGCGTTGTTCACGACGACGGTGAGGTCGTCCGGCACCTCGATCGTCGACGGGTCCGTCACGTCGAGGCGCACGAGGCGGACGCGTTCGACGCCGTGGAGGTCGGCGCCGTCGGCCGGGTTGCGCATGCCCGCGAGCACGTCGAACCCGCGCTTCGCGAGCTCGAGCGCGACGCCCTTGCCGATGCCCCTGCTCGCACCCGTGACGAGCGCGCTTCCCCGCACCTCCATCGTGCTCAGCCCAGCTCGGCGAGGCGCGGCTGCACGGTCTCGCAGACGCGGCTGACGTAGCCCACGGGGTCGGGGCCCGGCGGCATGATCTCGACCAGCTCGATGCCGAGAGCCGCGAACTCGGCCATGCTCGCGACGAACCCGTCCGGATCGCCGACGGGATCGCCGAAGCCGAGGATGGTCTTCTCGATCGTCGCCGGGTCGCGCCCTTCCGCCGCGCAGTGGTGGTCGAGGACCTCGAGCTTGTGCTTCACGGTCGCGACGTCGGTGGCGAACAGGTTGCACGCGTCCGCGTGACGGGCGACGAGCTTGAGCGTCTTCTTCTCACCGCTCCCGCCGATGAGGATCGGCGGCCGCGGCTGCTGGATCGGACGCGGGTTGCAGATGGTCTCGGCCAGCCGGTAGTGCTTGCCCTCGTAGGGCCCGTCGTCGTCGCTCCACATCTGCTGGCAGATCTCGAGTGCCTCCTCGAGCCGCTCGAACCGCTCGGCCAGCGGCGGGAACGGCACGCCGAGGCCCTTGTGCTCGCGCTCGTACCAGGCGGCGCCGATGCCGAGCATCGCGCGGCCGCCGGACACGACGTCGAGCGTGGTCACCGTCTTCGCGAGCAGGCCCGGGTGCCGGTAGGTGACGCCGGTGACCATGAGCGACAGGCGCATCCGCTCGGTGATGCCGGCCAGGAAGCCGAGCGCCGTGTAGCCCTCGAGCATCGGGTCGAACGAGGTGCCCACCGACTCCATCTGGAACCAGTGGTCCATGAGCGTGAACGTGTCGCAGCCGCCCTCCTCGGCGACCTTGGCTGTCGCGGCGAGGGTCGGGCCGACGGCTTCGCTGCCGCCGGGAAGCGTGAAGTTGACGTAGTGGACTCCGAGGCGCATGCCTCAGTCCACCGCATCCGCCGGATCCGCGCTGCCCCCTCCCGGACCGCGTGCCGCCGGGCTAGGCCCGCGGGTCGCGGCCAAGGAAGGCCATGAGCTCCTCGGTGGGCGTCGCGTCCGCCGGCGGCTCGACGACCGGTCCGAACACCTGCGGGCTGCGCAACATCGTGTCCGGCATGCCCTCCAGGGCCGCGCGCACGAACGCGATGACCTCGGGGTCCATGTCGAGGCTGCGGCCCCAGGCACGCGAGAGGTCCCACGAGTGCAGGTGGGTGTCCATCGCCGGGAACGACAGCCGACGACCGATCGGCATCTCCCCCATCGGGGTCTCCTGCACGGCCTCGAGGTCGACGTTGGGCAACGCGTCCTTCACGGTCGCGATGGCTGCCGCCACGGTGCCGGCGGGGTCCTTCCCGGCGACCTCGACCGGGTCGCCCGCACCGGCCCAGCTGAAGTCGTTGCCGCCGCAGAGCGCCTCCGACATCGAGAGCACCTGCACGAGGTGGCCGGCGAGGTGGCGCGCCGTCCAGCCCTCGCACGGGGTGGGCGCGTCCCAGCCGGAGTCCGGGGCGGAGGCGACGACGCGACCGAGCACGTCGAGACCGAAGCGGAGAACGTCAGCGCTGTCCATGCCGACGACCCTGCCATCGACCACCGACACGTGGGGCGCACGCCGACGCGGCGGGGACAGAGGCCCGTCCCCGCCGCGTCGGCGGTGCTCACATCGGGTGCGTCAGCTGCAGCCGGAGGTGCTACCGCAGGACTCGCAGACGTAGCAGGAGCCCGCGGGGCGCATCTTCACGCCGCAGGTGAAGCAGAGCGGCGCGTCGACCGCCGTCTGCCCGATGATGTCGAGCCCCGGGAGCGTGGGCTCGTTGGACGCCGCCGGGGCGGCGGGCGCCTCGGCCGGCGCGGGCGGGACGTCGACCGCGAGCCCGTCCGCCTCGATCTGCAGGTCGAGGTCGACGTCAGCATCGAGGCTGTCGGCGGTGTAGCTGCCGGTCTCGACCGCGCGGGTGCGCTCCTCGGCGGTGTAGATGCCGAGCTCGGAGCGCTTCTCGAACGGCAGGTAGTCCAGCGCGAGGCGGCGGAACAGGTAGTCCATCACCGAGTTCGCGATGCGGACGTCCGGGTCGTCGGTCATGCCGGCGGGGTCGAAGCGCATGTTGGTGAACTTCGACACGAACGCCTCGAGCGGCACGCCGTACTGCAGGCCGATGGAGATGGCGACCGAGAACGCGTCCATGACACCGGCGAGCGTGGAGCCCTGCTTGGACATCTTGACGAAGATCTCGCCGAGGCCGTCGTCGGGGTAGCTGCCCGCGGTGACGTAGCCCTCGGCGCCGGCGACCGAGAACGAGATGGTCTGGCTCGGGCGCTTGCGCGGCAGGCGCTTGCGCTGGGGCCGGCCCTCCACCACGGTGGCCGCGGAGGCGACAGCCTTGCCGCTGTCCTTGGTCTTGGCGGACAGGGGCTGGCCGACCTTGCAGTTGTCGCGGTAGATCGCGAGCGCCTTGAGGCCGAGCTTCCAGCCCTCGACGTAGATGTGCTCGATCTCGTCGACGGTCGCCGACTCCGGCATGTTGACCGTCTTGGAGATGGCGCCGCTGATGAACGGCTGCGTGGCGGCCATCATCCGCACGTGGCCCATCGGGGAGATGGACCGCTCCCCCATCGCGCAGTCGAACACCGGGTAGTGCTCCGGGCGCAGGCCGGGCGCATCGATGACGTGGCCGTGCTCGCCGATGTAGCCGACGATCGCCTCGACCGTCTCCTCCTGGTAGCCGAGCGCGCGCAGCGCCCGCGGCACCGTGTGGTTGACGATCTGCATCGACGCGCCGCCGACGAGCTTCTTCAGCTTGACGAGCGCGAGGTCCGGCTCGATGCCGGTGGTGTCGCAGTCCATCATCAGGCCGATGGTGCCGGTGGGCGCGATGACCGAGGCCTGCGCGTTGCGCCAGCCGTTCTTCTCACCGATCTTCACGCACTCGGCCCACGCCTTGGTGGCCTCGGCCAGCACGAGCTCGTCGTTGCCGCCGTAGGTGCGGACCGCGTCGTTGGCCGCGGCGTGCTTGCGCATGACCCGCTGGTGCGCGGACGCGTTGCGCTGGTAGCCCGCGTAGGGGCCGACGACCCCGGCGATCTCGGCCGAGCGCTTGTAGGAGGTGCCGGTCATGAGGCTCGTGATGGCCGCGGCGAACGCGCGGCCGCTGTCGGAGTCGTAGGCGTGACCCGTGGCCATGAGCAGCGCACCGAGGTTCGCGTAGCCGATGCCGAGCTGGCGGTAGGCCCGCGTCGTCTGCCCGATCTTCTCGGTCGGGAAGTCGGCGAACGAGATCGAGATCTCCATCGCCGTGATGACGAGCTCGCACGCCTTCGCGAACAGCTTCGCGTCGAAGACGCCGTCGTCGGAGAGGAACTTCATGAGGTTCAGGCTCGCGAGGTTGCACGAGCTGTTGTCGAGGCTCATGTACTCCGAGCACGGGTTGGAGGCGGAGATGCGACCGGTCTCGGGGTTGGTGTGCCAGTCGTTGATGGTGCCGTCGTACTGGATGCCCGGGTCGGCGCACTCCCAGGCGGCCGTGGCGATCTGGCGCATGAGGCCGCGGGCGTCGACGGTCTCGATGACCTCGCCGTCGGTGCGGGCGCGCAGGCCGTACTCGGTGCCCTGCTCGTAGGCGCGCATGAACGCGTCGTCGACGCGGACCGAGTTGTTGGCGTTCTGGTACTGCACGCTCGTGATGTCGGAGCCGCCGAGGTCCATGTCGTAGCCGGCGTCGCGCAGGACGCGGATCTTGTCCTCCTCGCGCGCCTTGGTCTGCACGAACTCGACGATGTCGGGGTGGTCGACGTCGAGGACGACCATCTTCGCCGCGCGGCGCGTGGCGCCACCGCTCTTGATGGTTCCCGCGCTCGCGTCGGCGCCGCGCATGAACGAGACCGGCCCGCTCGCGGTGCCACCCGAGGACAGCAGCTCCTTCGAGGAGCGGATGCGCGAGAGGTTGAGGCCGGCGCCGGAGCCGCCCTTGAAGATCAGGCCCTCCTCGCGGTACCAGTTGAGGATCGCGTCCATGGTGTCGTCGACCGCGAGGATGAAGCAGGCCGAGACCTGCTGCGGCGCAGGCGTTCCCACGTTGAACCACACCGGCGAGTTGAAGCTGAACACCTGGTGCAGCAGCATGTGCGTGAGCTCGAGGCCGAAGATCTCGGCGTCCTCCTCGGACGCGAAGTACTCGCACACCCGGCCGGCCTCGACGTACTTGCCGACGACACGGTCGATGAGCTGGCGCAGGCTCGACTCCCGGGTGGGCGACCCGACGGCGCCGCGGAAGTACTTGGTGGTGACGATGTTGGCCGCGTTGACCGACCAGAAGTCGGGGAACTCCACGCCGCGCTGCTCGAAGTTGATGGAGCCGTCGCGCCAGTTGGTCATGACGATGTCGCGGCGCTCCCACGTGACCGCGTCGTAGGGGTGCACGCCCTCGACGGTGTAGACGCGGGGCACCTTGAGGCGCTGCGCCGGCGGGACGATCGCCCGCGTCGGCGGCGCGACCTCGACGCCGGGCAGCGGCGCGGTGCTGGACCCGCTGGCTGCGGTGCTGGTCAGGTCGACGGTCTCGGTCATGCGGTGGGCCCCTTCGAGGTCGGCGTTCGTGTGGTCTGCGTGGCGGCCGTTCCGCGGGGGCGGGCGCCGGGACGAGGTCTTGGTCGAGATGAGGTGGTGGGCGGGGTGACTCGTGGGGAAGGCGTGACGGCGGCGGGGCGGCCGTTGCGGGCTCCGGGCTCTGTTCTAGGCGCCGGGTCGGACAGCCGTCGGATCAGCCGGGTGGGCCGGTGGCCGGCGTCGACGCGGGCTCGCCCGCATCGATCTGTGGGTCGAGACGTTCGAGCTTGAGCAGGTCGATCTCGGCCTCGAAGTCGGCGAGGGACTCGAAGGCCCGGTACACGCTGGCGAAGCGGAGGTAGGCGACCTCGTCGAGGTCGCGCAGCGGCGCGAGGATGGCCCGGCCGATGTCGTCGGAGGCGACCTCCGCCGATCCCTCGGCCCGGATGGCCTCCTCGACCCGCTGCGCGAGCGCCGCGAGGTCGGCGTCGTCGACCGGCCGGCCCTGGCACGCCTTGCGGACGCCGGCCACGACCTTGGCCCGGCTGAACGGCTCGGTGGTGCCGTTGCGCTTGACCACCAGCAGCGTCGCGACCTCGACGGTCGTGAACCGCTTGCCGCACTCGGGACAGCTGCGGCGACGGCGGATGGCCTGGCCGTCCTCGACCTCGCGGGAGTCGACGACGCGGGAGTCGCCGGAGCGGCAGTACGGGCACCGCACCGTGCTCACCTCCCGCCTTCTGCCTGCCCCCGAAGCCTGGGGAGCCTGGTCCGGCCCCGTCATCCACCGGTTCCGGTGGACATCCGGTGCACAGGGTGGGGATTCCCTGGGGATCGCCTGTGGATAGAACTACATCCGTGTAACACCAGATGTTGTGCCGCAGACGATAGGGCAACACCAGGGGTCGGGCAAGCACTCCCCAGGATTCCCGGCGTGTCGCGCAGGTCACACGGCGCGGCGACAAGTCGACATGCCCAGGACCCCGCGGGGGCGGCGCGCGTTCAGCCGCCGTTCAGCGGGGCAGGAGGAGCACCTGACCGGGGCGCAGGCCGGCGTCCTCGGACAGGTGGTTGAGCTCGAGCAGCGCGCCGACGACGTCACGCGGGTCGCTCTGGGGCGCGATGCGCTGCGCCACCGACCACAGCGACTCCCCCGGCCGCACCGTGGTGCTCGCGCCCGGACGGGACCCGCCCGGGGCAGCACCCGCCGAGACCCGTCCGAGCGAGAACACCAGCCCGGCGACCGCGACGAGCACGAGCAGCACGACGATCCGGCCGCGCCGGGTCAGGTGCAGCGCGCGGGCAGGCTCCCGGCGCGGCGCCTCCGCCACCCCCACCGGCCGGCGCACCGCGACCGCCGACGCGCGAGCGGGACGGACGGCGTGAGCGGGACGGAGGGCTTGACGGGGACCGACGGTGTGAGCGGGACGGACGGTGCGGCAGTGCTGGACGGCGGTTGCGGTCACGGCGGGCTCCTCGGGGAAGGTGCTCGGTCGACGCTGGCCACTTCGAACAGGCGTGCGATCGAACATGTGAGCGATAGTGCATCACAGGGGTCCGACAACGCAAGGGCCAATCCCGTCACTGCAGCCCCAGGGGCCGCGTGTCGCGGCGAAACGCCGCGTTCGAACAGGTGTTTGGAACTCGGGCGCGGAGCCGCTACCGTCGCTCCTACCGATCGAACGCCAGAGCGACCCGCCCGCACCACCCGTCACACGAGCTCTTACGCACGAACCGCCCTGCGACGTTCCGAGCCTGCCGATTGCGAGAGGGGCCCTTGTGCCTGCCGACGTGCGCGAGATCCCGGACGGCCCGCCCGACACCTCCGGGCTCACCCCCCGCCAACGCAAGGTCCTCGAGGTCATCCGCAGCGCGGTGGCCGAGCGGGGCTACCCGCCGAGCGTGCGCGAGATCGGCGAGGCCGTCGGGCTCACGAGCACCAGCTCGGTGGCCCACCAGCTTCGGACGCTGCAGGAGAAGGGCTTCCTGCGCAAGGACCCCAACCGGCCGCGGGCGCTCGACGTCCGGGCACCCGAGCGGGACGCCCAGCTCGATGAGACGACGGGCGTCAACCTCAAGCCGGACGCCGTCTACGTGCCGGTCGTCGGCCGCATCGCCGCCGGCGGCCCGGTGCTCGCCGAGGAGGCGGTGGAGGACGTCTTCCCGATGCCGCGCGAGCTGGTCGGAGAGGGGACGCTGTTCATGCTGCGCGTCACCGGCGAGTCGATGCTCGACGCCGGCATCTGCGACGGCGACTGGGTCGTGGTGCGCCAGCAGCCGACCGCCGAGAAGGGCGAGATCGTCGCCGCGATGATCGACGGCGAGGCGACCGTGAAGACCTACGCGAAGCGCAACGGCAAGGTCTGGCTGCTGCCGCAGAACCCGGCCTTCTCCCCCATCGACGGGACCGCGGCGCAGATCCTCGGACGGGTCGTCACGGTGCTGCGCAAGGTCTAGCCGCCGGTCTAGAGGGCGAGCGCGCGCTCCGAGGCCGGCGCGGATCCCTGCGGCGGCGCCTTCGGAGCGGCGATCATCTTCGCGATCTCCTCCGGGCGGACCGGCTTGGCGAAGTAGAAGCCCTGGCCGTACTCGCAGCCCATCGCCTGCAGCGCCCGCAGCTGGTCGGGCTGCTCGATGCCTTCGGCCACCGTGGTCAGCGCGAGCGAGTGGCCGAGCTGGACGATCGAGCGGGCGAGCGCCGAGCTCTCCGACTCGCCGTCGCCGAGGCGGTCGACGAACGAGCGGTCCACCTTCAGCAGGTCGACCGGGAAGCGCGACAGGTACGAGAGCGACGAGTAGCCGGTGCCGAAGTCGTCGACGGCGATGCGCACGCCGGACGCGCGGATGGCGCGCAGCGTGGCCACCGTGACCTCGTCGTGCTCGAGCAGCACGCTCTCCGTCAGCTCGAGCACGAGGCGGTCCGGCGCGAGCCCGGTCTGGCGCAGGCACTGCGCGACGATGTCGGCGAAGCCGTCGTTCTGCAGCTGGCGCGCGGACACGTTCACCGCGAGGGTGAGACCAGCGGCGCCGCGGCCGTCCGCGGCCCACTCGACGGCCTGGCGGCACGCCTCGCGCAGCACCCAGCTGCCGATCGGGACGATCAGGCCGGTCTGCTCGGCCAGCGGGATGAAGTCGTTCGGCGGGACCAGGCCGCGCACCGGGTGATCCCAGCGCAGCAGCGCCTCGACCCCGGTGAGCGCACCGTCGGCGAGCCGGTAGGTCGGCTGGTACTCGAGGCGGAGCTGGCCCTCCTCGAGCGCCGCACGCAGGTCGGCCTCCTCCTGCACCCGCGCGACGAGCGAGGCGTGCATGCCGGGCTCGAAGTGCGCGATGCCGCCACGGCCGTTCGCCTTAGCGCGGTACATCGCGAGGTCGGCGTTGCGCAGCAGCTCCTCGGTGGTCGGCATCGACGCGCCCGGGCTCGACCCGTCGAGCGCGTGCGCGAGCGCGACGCCGACCGAGCCGCCGACGAGGATCGGCCGGCCACTGATGACGAACGGCTCGGCGAGCGCCTCGATGAGCCGCTGGCCCACCTCTCCCGCCTCGTCCGCGCCGGCGACGTCCTCGAGGAGGACTGCGAACTCGTCACCGCCGAGGCGGGCGACGGTGTCACCGGGACGCACGACGTGCTCGAAGCGCTGAGCGGCGGACAGCAGCAGCTGGTCGCCGGCGTCGTGGCCGAGCGAGTCGTTGACCGCCTTGAAGCCGTCGAGGTCGAGGAACAGCACCGCCACCGACGCCCCGTGCCGCGGCGCGGCGACGAGCGCGTGCGCCACGCGGTCGCGGAACAGCGCGCGGTTGGGCAGCCGGGTGAGGACGTCGTGGAACGCCTGGTGCACCAGCTGCGCCTCGAGCTCGGAGCGCTCGGTGATGTCGCGGCAGTTGAGCACGAGTCCCTGCACCGCAGGGTCGTCGACGAGCGAGGTCACGACGGTCTCGGTCTGGCGCCAGCGCCCGTCCCCTCCGCGCAGCGCGAACGACAGCGTGCGCGTCGAGTACGGAGCACCCGCGGCGGCCGCGATCTCCTCGAGCACCAGTGCGGCCTCACCGAGCTTCAGGAGGCGCGCGAACGGCGCGTCGTCGAGGCTCGCGGTGTCGAGGCCGAAGATCTCGTGCACCGACGGCGACGCGTAGGTGACCCGGCCGGACGGGTCGAGCACGAAGATGACGTCCGAGGAGTGCGTGACGAGCGCGGTGAAGCGCGCGGCCGACGTCGCCAGCTCGCGGGTCCGCTCCTGCACGCGCGCTTCGAGGTGGCGGCGCAGCCGCTGGTTCACCTGCGTCGCGAGCACGTGCCGGATGGCGCCCAGGATCATGATGATCAGCGCGCAGACCGACTGCGACATCGTCAGCCGGTGGTGGATCCACACCTCGGCGGCGGTCAGCGTGATCGCCGCGATGACCGCGGCGTACGGCACGACCAACGCGAACGCGGTGGCGGTGCGCGTCGCGGCCGGGCTGTGGCTGGCCTCTCCGGTGGACCGGTGCAGCCCGGCGACCGCGAGCAGCAGGAAGGCGCTGAACCAGCCGATGTCGACGGGCGAGCCCGAGTAGTAGGTGCCGTGCAGGTTGCTCACGGCGAACCACGAGTCGCTGGTGGCGAACCCGACGACCCCGCCGGTGATGAGCAGCACGACCCACGGGGAGACGTCCCGGGTGCGCATCGCGTGCGACAGCACGAACAGCGCGACCGACGCGGAGACGATGTCGCCGATCGGGTACGCGATGCTGATGACCTGCGCGAGGCGCGAGTCGGCCGGCGTGTGCAGCTGCTCCCCGAGCAGGAACGTCCACGAGATCATCGCCAGGCTGGCCGCGATGAGCCCGCCGTCGGTCAGGACCCGCAGCCGGCCGGCGGCGCGTGACGGCAGGTTCGGCATGAGGAGCAGGCCCGCGACGATGGTCGGGATCTCACCCAGGTAGCCGATGTCGGCGGCCGACGGGAAGGGCTGCTTGCCGAGGATCGACTCATAGATGGCCCAGATCGTCTGGCCGCCGCCCCAGGAGGCGGCCGACGCGGCGAGGAGGGCCCAGGACAGGCGCTGGCGGCCCTTGGCTCGGGACGCGCGGACCCCCATCGCGGCGCCGGCACCGAGCGCGGCGATCGCGAGGCCCACGTTCGAGAAGTCGCGCGCGAAGCCCTTGCCCAGGCCGATGCCGTGCGTCGGCGGGAAGCAGACCAGGCCGAAGACCAGCCCGAGGGCGGAGGCCACCAGGAACACCGCGACGTTCCGCCGGCGCACGATGTTCCCCACGTGAAGATCAACGGCGCGAAGGGGGCCGGGGTTGGTCGCCCGCCCGGCGGATTTCCGGACCCGGGGGCTAGGCCGGTTGGGTGAACGACCGTGGGGCGCGTGGTGCCGACCACAAGGATCATGACGGCCGTCCCGGGTCTCGCGCCTTCGCGCGCCCTGATCCCGGCTGCCCGTGAGCTCCGGTCGGACGTGCTCGACGCCTGGCCGGGGCCGCTGCGCCCGGACCGCCTCGACCACATCAACCGGCCCACTCCGTTCCTCGCGCTGCACCTGCCCGCGATCGCCGCGCGCGCCGAGCACATCCAGGCCGCGGTGCCGGGCATCGAGCTCTGCTACGCGGTGAAGTGCCTGCCGGACCCGAGCGTGCTGGCGACGCTCGCGGCCGCCGGCGTCTCGTTCGAGATCGCGTCGTTCGCCGAGCTCGAGCTGGTCAACGACGCGGGCGGCACGCCCGCCCGGGTGTCGTACTCGAACCCGGTGAAGCCGATCGGGCAGATCGCCGCGGCCTACGCCGCGGGCTGCGGGCTGTTCGTCGCGGACGGGCCCAACGAGCTCAGCAAGCTGGCCGCGGCCGCCCCCGGTTGCTCGGTGCTGCTGCGCGTGAAGGTCGACGACCGTGCCAGCGCCTTCCCGCTGTCGTCGAAGTTCGGCGCTCCGCTGGATCACGCGCTCGCGCTCCTGCGCCACGCGCGCGACCTCGGGCTCGATCCCGCGGGCCTCACGTTCCACGTGGGTTCGCAGTGCTCCGAGCCGGAGGCCTGGGCGCACGCGATCGACGCGCTCACGCCGATCCTCGCGGCCGCCGCGGACGAGGGCATGCCGGCGAGCGTGCTCGACATCGGGGGTGGGTTCCCCGCGCGCTACGACGCTCCGACGCCGCCGCTCGAGCAGTTCACCCAGCCGATGCTCGCATCCCTCGCGCGCCTCGACGCGGAGGGGCTGCTGCCCGGACGGGTGCTGGCCGAGCCCGGTCGCGCGCTCGTCGCCGAGTCCGCGGTGCTGGTCACGACGGTCATCGGTCGGGAGAGCCGGCAGGACGGCGAGTGGCTGTACGTCGACTGCGGCGCCTACAACGGCCTGATGGAGGCGGCGCAGACCCACGGCCGGTGGCCCTACCCGATGCGCACCCGCACCGGCCGCCCGTCCGACGCCACCGCGACCTTCACCGTCACCGGACCGACCTGCGACTCCTCGGACACGCTGCGCCGCGCCGTGACGCTGCCCGCCGACGTCGCGGCCGGCGACCGCCTCTACGTCGGTGCCGCGGGTGCCTACTCCATCGCCTACGGCGCCGCCTTCAACGGGTTCCCGGTCCCCGACACCGTCCTCGTCTGACGGACACCCACCGCATCGTCGGAGCCGTCGACGGAGCACCCGTTGTGGACGGGTGGCCGGATGAGGACGGGGACTGCACACGACGGAGCCCTCGGGCGTTCGTGAGGCGCGCGCGCGACTGACGATCGCGCGATGGACGCCCGTGACCTCGCCCTCGCGCTCGACGGTGCGGCGACGCAGCTCGCCACGATCGCGGTCGACCTGGCGGAGGCCGGCGCCCGGCTGGGCACGGCGGCCGTCCGGGCGGCGTGGTCGGGGCGCGCGGCCGAGGCTGCTCTCGACGTGCTCGTCGCGGACATCGCCGCGGTGCTCGCCTGCGCCGCAGCGGCGGACCGCGCGTCGCGCACGATCCGCGTCGACGCCGGCGAAGCGGCCGCGATCGAGGCGGTGGCGGCCCGATGGTGAACGCACTGCGGATCGACGGCGACGATGTCGCGACCATCGCGCGCGCGGCGGCCGACGCGTTGGACGTGTGCACGCGCGCCGAGCTGGTCACGCGCGGCTGCGTCGGCGTCGTCGGTGCGAGCCCCGCGCTGGTCGGTGCGTTGACCGACCTCGCGACGATCGTGCAGCGCTGCGGGTGCGCACTCGAGCGTTGGTGCGCGACGACGAGCGATGCCGTGCGGACCTTCACCGCGGTCGAGTCGGGGCTGGCGGTGGCGGCCGCCCTGCGCGATGCCCCGCGTCACCACGGCTCCGGCACCGCGTGGCCGGTGACGCGCCTGGCTCCCTACCTCGACGACGCCGGCCACTACGCCCGGGACGCGGCGATCGCGGCCGGGCTGGCCCACGGACTCACCCCCGCCGAGGCGTACGACGCGACGAGGTTGCCCGGCGACGCGGCCCACGTCGTCGCGCGCGTGCTGCCGGAAGGGGACGGCCGGGCGTTCGCCGCGGGAGCAGCCGACCTGCCGCCGAGCACCACGACGTCGGTCGGCGGCTGGCTGCGCACGGTCGCCGCGCTGCCCGACGGCACGATCGGCGTGACCGACGTCGGCGGCGCCTGGGTCGTGTCGCTGCCCGGGATCCACACGTTCGGCGACGCGAAGGATCCGATGGACCTCTACGGCGCCGCGCGCGGCCTGCTCGGCGGCACGAGCGCCTACCCCAAGGCGGTGGCGAAGGCGCTCGACCTCGCGTGCGTGCCCCTCGGCGCGAGCGTCATGCTCGTCGGCCACAGCCAGGGCGGGATCACCGCGATGGACCTCGCGAGCGACAAGAGCTTCAACGGCCGCCGCGTGCACGTGACGCACGTCGTCACGGCCGGCTCACCGGTGAGCGGCCTGCACCCGGCCACCGCGAGCACGCAGGTGCTGGAGCTCGACAACGACCACGACCTCGTCCCGCAGCTCGACCTGCGCGACTCGCGGCGCGGGACCGCCGACGGGCGCGTGGTCGCGGTGTTCGGCTACGACGACGGGACCATCGGTGGCGACCACGCGATCAGCACCGCGTACGGGCCGTTCGCCGACAGCGGCGCGTTCCTCGCGACACCGGGTGTGCCGGCCTGGCTGCGAGGAGCCGAGCGCTACCTCACCGGCGGCCCGGCCCACCAGCAGCTGTTCGCGCTGCGGGACAGGTGATCAGCGCCGGTCGGCGCCGATCAGCGCCGCGCAGCGACGTCGCGTCAGGACGTGGCGTAGGCGGCGAGCTCGTGCGCGAGGCGCGCCGGCACCCGCGCCCGCAGGCGGGTCCCGTCGCCGGTGTGCTCCTCGCTGATGAGCTCACCCTCGTCATGCACGCGCGAGGTCAGGCGACCCGCGGAGTACGGGATGAGCACGTCGACGACGACCGCTGGACGGGGCAGCGCGCCCGCGATGGCGGCGAGGAGCTCGGCGAGGCCCTCCCCCGTGCGAGCGCTGACGAACACGGCGTCCGGCAGCACCCGGCGCAGCCGCGCCAGCACGAGCGGATCGGCCGCGTCGACCTTGTTCACGACGACGAGCTCAGGGAGGCGCGCGGCACCGATGTCACCGAACACCTCGCGCACTGCGCTGAGCTGCTCCTCGGGGGCGGGATCGCTGCCGTCGACGACGTGCACGACGAGGTCGGCCCGCGTGACCTCCTCGAGCGTCGACCGGAACGCCTCGACGAGGTCGTGCGGGAGGTGGCGGACGAAGCCCACCGTGTCGGTGAGCGTGTAGGTGCGGCCGTCCTGCGTCTGGGCGCGACGTGTGGTCGGGTCGAGCGTCGCGAACAGCGCGTCCTCGACCAGCACGCCCGCGCCGGTGAGGCGGTTGAGCAGCGACGACTTGCCGGCGTTCGTGTAGCCCGCGATCGCGACGCTCGGCACCTCGTTGCGCACCCGCTCGGCGCGCTTGGTGTCGCGCACGCGGCTGATGCTCGCGAGCTCGCGACGGAGCCGGCTCATGCGCGCGCGGATGCGGCGGCGATCGGTCTCGATCTTCGTCTCGCCGCCACCCATGCGGGTGCCGATGCCACCGCCCTGCCGCGACATCGAGTCACCCCAGCCGCGCAGCCTCGGCAGCAGGTAGGAGAGCTGCGCGAGCTCGACCTGCGCCTTGCCCTCCCGGCTCGTCGCGTGCTGGGCGAAGATGTCGAGGATCAGCGCGGTCCGGTCGATGACCTTGACCTTCACGATCTTCTCGAGCTGGCGCAGCTGCCCGGGCGAGAGCTCACCGTCGCAGATGACGGTGTCGGCGCCGCTGCGCGCGACGATCTCGCGCAGCTCGCTCGCCTTGCCGGAGCCGACGTAGGTCGCGGGGTCGGGCTTGTCGCGCCGCTGCACCAGGCCTTCGAGCACCTGCGAGCCGGCGGTCTCCGCGAGGGCGGCCAGCTCGGCGAGCGAGCGCTCGGCGTCGTCGACGGTGCCGGAGGTCCACACGCCGATGAGCACCACGCGCTCGAGCCGCAGCTGGCGGTACTCGACCTCGGTGACGTCCTCGAGCTCGGTCGCGAGGCCCGCGACGCGGCGCAGCGCGTTGCGCTCCTCGAGAGCCAGCCCGCCGTCGTCGGCGTCGAAGAGCGGGACGTCGGGATCGAGGGTGAAGGCCGAGGACTCGAGATCGACAGGCCCGCTCGCAAGCTCCCGGCGCCCGACGTCGTGCGGATCGCGCGCGGGCCCGTGCTCGTGCAGCGGTTCGGTCATGGCGTTCGTCATCCCGCGTTCAGCGTGACATGCACGCGGTGCGGACGCGACCGAGTTGTTGGCCGGGCGGTCAGAGCGAGGTCTCGCCTTCGGCGACGATGACGGCCGGGCCCGCGAGCAGCACCGTGTCGCCGGTCCAGGTGACCACGAGCCGCCCACCGGGCACGTCGAGGTCGTAGCGCACCGGCGCATCGTCGTGCGCCCAGCCGGCGGCGGCGACAACCGCTGCGCAGGCACCGGTGCCGCACGACTGCGTCTCGCCGACCCCACGCTCGTGCACGCGCATCCTGAGGTGCTGCGGGCCGAGGCGCTCGATGACCTCGACGTTCACGTCGAGCGGCACGCCGTCCCACGCGACGGCGTCCACCGACGGCACGGCGAGCACTGCGTGCGGGTTGCCCATGTCGACCGGCGTCGCGTCGTAGGTGGTGCCGGCCAGCGTGACGCGCAGCGGCGGCTCGCCGACCTTGGGCGCGCCCATGTCGACGGTGATGTCGCCGTGCTCGGGCAGCTGCAGCGCGCGCTTGCCCGAGCGGGTGTCGACGACCAGCGGACCGGGCTTCACCCAGCCCTGCTCGAGGAGGTAGCGCGCGTAGACGCGGATGCCGTTGCCGCACATCTCGGCGATGGACCCGTCGGCGTTGCGGTAGTCCATGAACCAGAGGGGCGAGCCCATCACGCGCATCACGCGCAGGACGCCGTCACCGCCGATGCCGCGCCGGCGGTCGCACAGCGCGCGGACGCGCTCGGGCGTGAGGTCGAGGGTGCCGTCGGGGTCGGGCAGCACGACGAAGTCGTTGCCCGTCCCGTGGCCCTTGGCGAACCGCACCCCTCAACGGTACGGCGGGCCGGCCGGGCCGCCTCAGACGGCGGTGAGCCAGCGCGACGCGACCGGTTCGGCCGCGCGGGACAGCGCCGATGCCGGGAGGGCGTCGTGGAGCCACGGCAGTGATGACGCCGCGCGGGCGCCCTCGTCGGTGGCGAAGGTCCCTCGCCACGACTCGGCGCTCTGCGCGAGCAACCAGCGCATGCGGTCGGCCCGCTGGGGGGCCCCGAACAGGTAGCCGGTGGCCCGGTCGACGCCCAGCTGCGCGAGCACGTCGGCCTCGGCCCAGGACTCGACTCCCACGCTGGCGACCACCCGGCCGGCCTCGTGGGCCGCGTGGGTGAGGACCTCGACCTCGTGCCGGCGGCCGAGGTCGGAGTCGAGGCTGCGCACCACGTCGCGGGCGAGGACGAGCACGTCGAGCGGGTGCGCGCCGAGCGTGTCCGCCTGACCCGGGTGCACGCCGTCCGCGGCGAGGCGGATGCCGGCCGCGTGGGCGCGCCGCAGTGCCGGCAGCAGCGCGCTGCCGGCATCGGCGAGCGTCTGGGCCGGCAGGTGCAGGCCGAGCGCGCCGGCGGGCAGGCCGGTCGCGACGACCGTCGCTTCGGCGGCCCGCAGCGCGGCGCTGTCCGCGAGCTCGGTGCCGGACAGGTTGACCCACACGGTGCGCTGGGTCGTGGGCGCCGCTGCGAACCACGTCGACGCCTCGCGGCCGACCGTGAGCAGCACGACCGACCCGAGCGAGGCCGTCAGGCCGTCCTCGGAGTCGGCGACCGGCAGGAAGTCGGCGGGCCAGAGCAGCCCGAACGAGCGGGAGTACCAGCGGAGCAGCGCCTCGACACCGGTGATCTCACCGGTCGCGAAGGACAGCTCAGGCTGGTAGTGGACCTCGAGCTCCCCCAGCTCCGCGGCGTTGCGGAGCGCAGTGGCGAGCGTTCGTCGATCGCTCATGACAACAACATCGAGCCCGGTTGGTCGGACTGCATGACGACTAGTGATCAGATGGGGACGGGGCCGGACGGAGCAGTCGCTGCTACCCGGCCGCGACCAGCGCCGCTTCGACCGTCGCCGGGTGCGCGAGCCAGCGGACGCGCGGGTCGCGGCGGAACCACGACATCTGCCGGCGGGCGAGCCGCCGCGTAGCCGTGGCCGTCTCGGCGCGCGCCTCCTCCTCCGACATCGTGCCCGCGATCTGCGCGAGCGCCTGCGCGTAGCCGAGCGCGCGCGCGGCGGTGCGCGACAGCCCGCCACCGGCGACCGCGAGGGCCGCCGCCTCGACGACGATGCCGTCGTCCCACATCCGGTCGACGCGGGCGGCGATGCGGGCGTCGAGGTCGTCGGTCGGCGGGTCGAGCCCGAGCTGGACCGCTCCCCACCTCGGCTCGCCGTAGGGCGGCAAGGTCGCGGTGAACGGCTCTCCGGTGATCTCGACGACCTCGAGCGCGCGCACGATGCGCCGGCCGTTGGTGGGCAGCAGCGCGGCGGCCGCCGCGGGGTCCACCTGTGCCAGCCGCGCGTGCAGCGCAGCGGCGCCGAGCTGCGCGAGCTCGGCTTCGAGCCGCTGCCGCACAGCGGGATCGGTGCCCGGGAACGTGAGGTCGTCCAGCAGCGCCCGCACGTAGAGCCCACTGCCTCCCACGACGATCGCGGCCCGTCCGCGCGAGCGCACGTCGTCGACCGCGGTCCGCGCGAGCTGCTGGAACTCGGCGACGCTCGCCTCCTCGGCGGGGTCGAGCACGTCGAGCAGGTGGTGCGGGACACCTCGGCGCTCCTCCACGGTTGCCTTGGCCGTGCCGATGTCCATGCCGCGGTAGAGCTGCATCGCGTCGGCGTTGACGACCTCGCCACCGAGGCGCCGCGCGAGCTCGATGCCGAGCGCGGTCTTGCCGCTCGCGGTCGGGCCGACGATGACCAGGACGGGCGGCGTGCTCAGCCGCGCTCCCAGTACGCGACGAACGAGCCGACACCGTGACCGGCCTCGTCCGCGAGCAGCTGCGCCTGCCACGGGCCCGGCAGGGCGCCGAGCGCGCGCAGCGCGGGCAGGCCGGCCACGCGCAGGTCCGCCGCGAGCTCGGCGTCGAGCCCCAGCAGCGCGGCGCCATCGCCACCGCGGAGGGCGGTCGCGATCTGCGCGTCGAAGCCCGCGGCGCGCGGGTCGAACGCGCCGGGCGCCTTCTCGGTGCGGCACGCGCTGCCGTCGGCGACGACGAGCAGCGCCACGTCCACGTCCGGTGAGGCCCAGCTCCCGTCGACGGT
The DNA here is from genome assembly GCA_035545535.1 of Mycobacteriales bacterium. Classification (GTDB taxonomy): domain Bacteria; phylum Actinomycetota; class Actinomycetes; order Mycobacteriales; family CAJCIY01; genus DASZYF01. The sequence goes on from DASZYF010000216.1 coordinate 29,100, forward strand.
CACGCCGGCGGTGACGGTCGCCGTGCTGCCGCCCGCCCGCTCGAGGAACCACGCGCCGATGCACAGCTCGAGCGGCAGCGACGGCGGTTCTCCGACGTCGTCGCCGAGGTGGACCCGCAGCGGGACGCCGAGCCCGGCGAACGTCCCGGCGCTCCCGTGCGGGTACGTCGCCCGCGGGCCGGACGCGAGGACGACCAGCGCCTCGGCCCCGAGCTCGACGAGCCGCCGCACGGCGTCGTCCGCGGCGACGCGCAGCGCCGCGACCTCACCGGCGGCACCCGTCGACACGTCGGGCACGAGCATCGGGCTCGCCGGCACGACAGCGGCGGCGACCACGCTCACGGAGCGGCCGGGCGCAGCGCCGGCATGCCGAGCAGCACGCCCGGCGTCTGTGGGAGCCGGCCCGCCTCCCACGCGTCGCCCGCGCGCGTGCGCCGGTGCGACGTGATGCGGCCGTCGGCCTCCAGGTGGTGCGGCGCTCCGCGGGTGATGACGGTGGTGACGACATCACCGGGTCGCACGTCGCCCGGCGCCGCGAGGTGCACGAGCCGGCCGTCGCGCGCGCGTCCGGAGACGCGACCGGTCGCGGCGTCCTTGCGGCCCTCGCCTTCGGCGACGAGCACCTCGACCGCCCGCCCGACCTGCGCGCGGTGACCGGCCCACGCGGTCTCCTCGACCAGGGCGACGAGGCGTTCGTAGCGCTCCTGCACGACGGCCCGCGGCACCTGGTCGTCGTAGGTCGCCGCGGGCGTGCCCGGGCGCGGCGAGTACTGGAACGTGAACGCGCCCGCGAACGCCGCGGCCTCGACGACGCGCAGCGTCTCCTCGAAGTCGGCGTCGGTCTCACCGGGGAAGCCGACGATGACGTCGGTGGTGATCGCGGCATCGGGCATCGCCGCGCGCACCCGGTCGATGATCCCGAGGTAGCGGTCCGCGCGGTAGCTGCGGCGCATGCGCTTCAGCACCTCGTCGGAGCCGCTCTGCAGCGGCATGTGCAGCTGCGGGCACACCGCGGGCGTCTCGGCCATGGCGGTGATGACGTCGTCGGTGAAGTCACGCGGGTGCGGCGACGTGAAGCGCACCCGCTCGATCCCATCGACCGCACCGACCTGGCGCAGCAGGGTCGCGAACCCGTCGCGCTCACCCCACTCCCGGCCCCACGAGTTGACGTTCTGCCCGAGCAGCGTCACCTCCAGGACGCCCTGCTCTGCGAGCACCTCGACCTCGCGCAGGATGTCGCCCGCCCGGCGGTCGCGCTCCTTGCCGCGCAGCGCCGGGACGATGCAGAACGTGCACGTGTTGTCGCAGCCGACGCTGATGGAGACCCAGGCCGCGTAGGCCGACTCGCGGCGGGCGGGCAGCGTCGAGGGGAACACCTCGAGCGCCTCGGCCAGCTCGACCTGGCTCTCCTGCTCGACGCGCGCGCGTTCGAGCAGCACCGGCAGCGCGTGCAGGTTGTGGGTGCCGAACACGACATCGATCCACGGCGCCTTGCGCACGACGGTCGCGCCGTCCTTCTGCGCGAGGCAGCCGCCCACGGCGATCTGCATGCCCGGGCGCGCGACCTTCGCCGGGCGCAGGTGGCCGAGGTTGCCGTACAGCCGGTTGTCCGCGTTCTCCCGCACGGCGCAGGTGTTGAGCACCACGAGGTCGACGCCGTCGGCCTCGTCGCCGCGGACGTAGCCCGCTTCCTCGAGCAGGCCGGAGATCCGCTCGGTGTCGTGCACGTTCATCTGGCAGCCGTACGTGCGGACGGCGTAGGTCCGCGTGCCGGTGCCTTCACCCACGTCCCGAGGCTACGGCGTCAGATCGGGGCCGTTCGCGGTGCGCCGGTGCCGCCGGGTCAGCGCCAGGCCACCGACCACGAGGAGCAGTGCCGTGACCCCGAGCCCGACCGGTACACCGGTGGCGGCGAGTGACCCACCCGGCTTCGTGACGTGAGGCACCTTCTCCGGCTTCTTGGTGGGCTTCTTCGCGGGCTTGGTCGCTGCCTTGGGCACTGCCAGCAGCCACACGCCGCGGCCGTAGGTCGAGGCGACGAGGTCCTTGCCGTTGCTCGAGAGCGACAGGCCGTAGACGCGGGCCAGCGGCAGGTTCGTGCCGACCCTCGACCAGTGCTGGCCGGTGAGCGGCGCGCTGAACACGCCCTGGTCGTGGGCGACGTAGATCCGCCCGCCGGTGATGACCGCGTCGTAGACGTTGCCGACGGGCAGGTCGCCGCTGATGTCGGTGAAGTGGTCACCGGCGTCGGTGCTGCGGATGACCCGGCCGGCGTCGCCACCGAGGTCGAGCCGCTCGACGCTGGGCGCCTGCGTGACCATCACGACGTCCTTCACGTTCGCCGGGTCGATGGCGAGCGCGGACGGCTGCCGCGTCGGCATGCCGATGCCTTGGGCGACGTGCCAGCACGCGGTGCTCGCCTTCGCCGGCGTGCAGCCCGGCTTGCCGACGTTGGTGGCGAGCTGGCGGTCGAGGCTCGACAGCGGCAGGTGGATCGAGCTGGCGCAGACGGCGCACGACGCGGCGTAGACGTCCGCACCGCGCACGGCGACGGCCTGCGTCTGCCGGTCGCCGAGCTTGTTGCTGCCGTTGCTGAACACCGTCACCCAGTCGCCGTTGCCGGACAGGCCCGTCGGGTCGCCCAGACCGAGACCGGTCGGGTCGGCCTGACCCATCGTTGCCGCGCCCTTCGTCGACTCCTCGATGACGTTGCCACCGATCACCAGGTGGTTCTCGTCGGTCGGGTCCATCGCGAACGCCGCCGGCAGGAAGGCTGGCGTGACGTCACTGGAGCCGATGGAGGCGATCGTCTGGCCACCGTCGGTCGTGACGGCGAGCGAGCCGTTCTGCATGCAGTAGAAGATCTTCGGGTTCGTGGGCGACACCGCGACGGACGTGCCGTCGCCGCCGCACACCTCATAGGAGTTGTTGCTGCCCGGCGGGTAGAGCACCGTGCCGTTGTCCTGCAGGCCCGCGATGACCTCACCGTTCGGCCCTTCGACCGCGCGGTAGGGCAGGAGCTCGTTGAGGTGGGCGCCGGTGACCCAGCCGGTCTGCGCGAACCCGTTCGGCCCGGAGTCCTGGCGGAAGACGCCGCCGTCGTTGCCGATCCACAGCCGCGAGCCGGAGGCGGTCTTGAGCAGCGCGACGCCGTGCTGGTCGGGGTGGGTCACGACGCCGGTCGCCTGCAGGCAGGGCTGCGGAACGTTCACGACGGCGTTGCAGGCGGAGAAGTAGGAGTCGATCGACTGGAACGGCGTGACGCCCGGCACGCTCATCGGCGTGACGCTCTGGTAGACCTCCTCCTCACCGACGAGCACGCGGTCGGCGTCGTTCGGGTCGACCTGGACCCAGCCGTTGTACCAGGCCTGGATGCCCGCGTTGTAGCCGAGCAGCGACAGCGCGGACAGCGCCGGCTGCACGCTGCCGGGGGCGATGGTGAAGTCCGCGGAGTCGGCCTTGAGCGCCCACGTCGCCCCACCGTCGGTCGAGCGGTACAGCCCGTTGAGGCTCGTCGGGTGCACCGGGTTGGGCAGGCCGAGCGCCGCCGCCCCGCCGTCGACCGGTGCGGCGACACCGCTGCTGCGGTGGCCGGCGTCGGCGACGAGCGCGTAGAGCGTCGCGCCGTCGGCCGACCATGCGAGCCGGGTGCGTCCGATCGGGTCGGAGCTCTTCAGCGGCTCCTGCTCCCAGCCGGTCGTCGCGCTGGTCACGTCGACGCGGTGCCAGGTGCCCGGCGCGCCGCCCTCGGTGGAGCGGTAGAGGCCGTTGCCGGGTGCGGCGACGGTGCCGTCGGGCAGCAGCGTCTTGCCGGCGACGTAGCCGACGGCCGCGTCGACCTCGTTGGGGTGACCCGGGCGCGGCTGGACGTCGCTGGTCCAGCTGCCGATGAGCGAGTACGGCGCGGGCGCCGTCCCGGCCGCGTTCGTCGGGAGCAGCACGTCCTGGAACGACGCGCCGTGGTCGGTCGAGCGGAAGAGACCTCCGGACGTCGCCACGAAGACCGTGCCGTCATCAGAGACCGACACCTGCTGCCCGCCGGTCCCCCGCACGTTCTGCGCGGGCCGCACGAACGTCCGGCCGGCGTCGTGGCTCACGTACACGCCGAGCGAGCCGCCCTCACCGCCGCCCTGGAACGCCTGCCCCGTGGCGACGTAGACGTCGTCGGGGCGGTTCTTGTCCAGACCGACGGCGCCGACCGGGACGGCCGGCACCGCGAGCGCGGCCCAGTGGGCGCCGCCGTCGGTGGTCTTGTAGACGCCGCCGCCGGTGCCGACGTAGGCCGTGCCGCCGGTGGCGTCGCGCGGGTCGAGCGCGATCGACAGCACGATGCCGGTGGTGGGCAGGCGCCCTTCCTGGGTGGCGTAGCCGGCGTCGCCGATGATCGCGCCCGTCGGCCCGACGTTGCGCCAGGTGCCGGCGACGGCCGGCAGCGACTTGGCCTTGCGGGCGGCCGCGTAGTTCTCGGCCACAGGGTCGACGTTGCGCGGGACCATCGCGAGCTGCTCGGCGGTGGCCACCGACACGGCCGGCGCGCCCTCCAGCCGCAGCGGCAGGGAGGACAGCGGCCGGGCGTCGGTCCGGTGCACGGCGGCGGCGCGCGCGGCGGCGGTGCCCGCGCCGGCGGTGCCGACCGCCGCGAGCACGGCCGATCCGGCAGCAGCGAACGAGAGCGCGATCTTGATGCGGCGGTTCACGCGACAACGATCGCACGATCAGACATCCCGGGCACACCGAGGACGCGCCGGACGCGCTCCGTTCTCAGGAACGGCCCGGTCAGCCGCGCCGAGCGTGGCGGCGCGGCGGGCGCCGCACCACCACCGCACCGGCGAGGAGCAGCAGCCCGGCGACGCCGAGCCCGGCCGGCAGGCCGGTCGCGGCGAGCCCACCACCCGGCGGCTTCACCGTCGGCGGCTTCTGCGGGTGCTTCTTCGGCGGGACCACCCCGGTGCCGGTGCGGGCCTTCGTCGGGAACGTGTAGACCCACGCGCCGCGGCCGAACACCGCCGCGACCATCTTCTTGCCGGTCTCGTCGAGGCGGATGTCCTTGACGGTCGTCGCGGGCAGGCCGCTGCCGAGGCGCGACCACGCTTTGCTGCCCGCCTTGGCGGTGAACACGCCGACGTCGGTGGCCGCGATGAGCTGGCCGTCGCGCAGCAGCACCTGGTTCACGTTCGTCAGCGGCAGGTTGCCGGAGACGTCGGTGAAGTGCTCGCCGCCGTCCTTGCTCACCATGATCCGCTGCGTCCCGACGATCTTGGGGTCGTAGCCGACGAAGCTCACGTCCTGCAGGCCGACGTAGACGGTGCTCGGGTGCGCCGGGTCGAACGCGACCGCCGCGATGCGCCGCTTCGGCAGGCCATGGCCGGCCGCGGTGTGCCAGCACGCCTTGTCGGCGTACTTCGGCGTGCACCCCGCCTTCACGTCGGTGAGCACCGTGCTGTGGATGGTCGAGGTGTCTCCGTAGGACGCGCGGCACGCCCCGCAGGTGCCGACGTAGGCGAGCGCGCCGGAGAGCTGGAAGGCGCTCGCCTGCCAGTCGGTGCCGCGGGCCGGTGAGGCGCCCGCGTCGTAGACCGTCGCCCAGGAGTCGGTCCCCTGGCCGGAGCCGAGCAGCTGGTTGCGCGGGTTCGGGTCCCCCAGCGCGGTCAGCTCCTGCACGTCGCGGCCGCCGATGATGAGGTGAGTGTGGTCGGCCGGGTCCTGCGCCATCGGCGTGAGGCCCCACGGCGTGATCGTCTGCGGGCTGATGCCCGCGCTGTTCGCGCCGTTGCCCGTGACGTACTCGACCGAGTCGTTGAAGTGCGTGCAGAACAGGCTGTCGTCGGTGGGTCCGGGGAACACGTCCACGCCGTCGCCGCCGCACACCTCGGTGCCCTTGCCGTCAGGGGTCACCCACGCGGTGCCGTTGTCCTGCAGGCCGACGAGGATGCGCCCGTCCGACCAGAACGCCGCGTGGTACGGCTGCAGGTTCGACACCGGGTTGGCCGGTCGCCAGGTGTTGTTGCTGAAGGACAGGAGGTTGCCGGTGGCGAGCAGGCCGTCGGCCTGCAGGCCCGCGTCCTCGACGAAGAAGCCGCCGTCGTTCCCGCTGTAGATCCGCTCACCGCCGCCGGGCAGCTTGACGACCTGCGCGACGTGCTGGTCGGGGTGGGTCGTCGCGCCCTCGTACAGCCCGGTGCCGGTGTCCGGGCAGGCGATGGACGTGCCGCCGATGAGCCCGGAGCTGACCGTCGTGTAGAAGCCGCAGAAGTCGGCGTAGCGCTCCATGACCTGCGACTTCGTCGCGTACTGGACGTTCGTGGGGTCGGCCACGGCGGTCGGGTTGGCGAGGCCGTACTCGCCCTCGAACGCCTCCTCGAGGCCGAAGTACACCCGGTTCGGATCGATCGGGTCGGTGGCGACCCAGTTGTTGTAGTACGCCTGCACGCCCGGGTACTCGCCGAGCGCGGCGAGCGCGTTCTCCACCGAGTTGAGCGACGGGAGCAGCTTGAGCGTCGTCTCCTGCTCGACCCAGTGCTGGCCGTCGTCGATGCTGCGGTACAGGCCGTTGAGCGCGCCGGGCTTCAACGGGTTGACGCCGAGCCCGGCCGGGTCGGGCAGGTCGGGCAGGCCGAAGATGTTCTGGCCGCCGGTCGCGTAGCCCGCGTCGGAGACGAGCGCCCACATCGTGTTCTCCTGGCCGGGCGCGCTGCCGTAGGCCAGGCTGATGCGGCCGACCGGGTCGGTGGAGTCGAGCTGCCCCGCGGAGAAGGAGAAGTCGGCCGTCGGCTGCGGCATGTAGGTGAACGAGCCCGGCGCGCCGCCGGTGGTCGAGCGGTACAGGCCGTTGCCCTCCGACAGCGGCTTGCCGTCCGGGCCGGGCCGGTGGCCGAAGCCGAAGCCGACCGCGACGGTGACCTCGTTGGGCGATCCGGGCTTCGCGTTGATCGCGGTGATCCAGGAGCCGTAGGGCTGCGGGCCGGGGCCGGTGTGCGCCGCGTTCGTCGGCAGCGGGACCGCGGTGAACGAGGCGCCGCGGTCGGTGGAGCGGAACAGCCCGGTGTTGGTGCCGACGAAGATGCCCTCGGGCGTCGCGGTGATGACGTTGACGCCGTAGCCGCCGACGTTCTTCGCGGGCCGCGTGAACGTCTTGCCGCCGTCGTGGCTGACCCACATGCCGGTGCCGCTCGCGTCGCCGCTGATCGTGAGCAGCGCGATGCCGGTGCCCACGTAGAGGTCGCCGGGGTGGCTGGGGTCGATGGCCAGCGCGCCGACCGGGCTGCGCGGGATCTTGCCGTCGCTGATGTTGGTGACGGTCTTGCCGGCGTCGTGGGTGACGTAGACGCCGCCGTGGTCGCCGAAGTACGCGGTGTTGCCCGAGGCGTCGTTGGTGTCGACCGCGAGGGCAGTGCCCATGCCGCCTACCGGGCCGAGCTTCTCGGCGCCGTTCCCGACGCCGTTCACGAAGCCGACGCCGTACGGGCCGAACTCCTTCCAGGGGGCGCTGCCGGCCGCCTTCGGCAGCTTCTGCGCGGCCTTCACCGCGGCGTACTGGATCGCGTTGCTGTTCGGGCCGTAGATCGTCGCATCGGTCGGGATCGTCGCCCGCAGGTCGTTCTCGACCAGGTCGGTCAGCCGGGCCGGGCGGTCGTGCGGTGCCGGCGCGACTGCCGCGGCGACCGGGACGGCGGTGACTCCGGCGGCGACGAGGAGGGCGAGGCCGCCGACGAACAGGGTGCGAGACAGCCGCGATCGGGGGTCCACGCCGCAGAGGCTACGACCGCCGGATCACGCCGCGAGCCAGGGCGGCGCCGGGGCTTCCCGCGTTGCGACGCGGGTGGGCGGAGCGTGACGGCGCCGTGACCTCTGACCGGTCAGTGGGCGGTCTCGGTGGCCCGGCTCTCCCGGACGACCGTCACCCGGATCTGGCCCGGGTAGGTCAGCTCCTTCTCGATCTGCTGGGCGATGTCGCGGGCCAGGACCTGGGCGCCGAGGTCGTCGACGACGTCGGGCACGACCATCACGCGGACCTCCCGGCCGGCACTCATGGCGTAGACCTTCTCGACGCCCTCGTGCTCGCGCGCGATCTCCTCGATCCGGGACAACCGGGACACGTAGTGCTCGAGCTGGTCGCGCCGGGCGCCCGGACGCCCGCCGGAGCAGCTGTCGCTCGCGATGGTGAGCCAGGCCTCGAGGGTGCGCGGCGGCACCTCCTCGTGGTGGGCCTCGATCGCGTGGACCACGTCCTTGCTCTCGCCGTACTTGCGGGCGAGGTCGGCGCCGATGAGCGCGTGGCTGCCCTCGACCTCGTGGGTCAGCGCCTTGCCGATGTCGTGCAGGAAGGCGCCCCGCTTCACGACCGTGACACCCTCGTGCGGCAGGCCGAGCTCGCCCGCGATGCCGCCCGCGATGTGCGCGGTCTCGATGAGGTGCTTGAGGACGTTCTGGCCGTAGGACGTGCGGTACTTGAGCTTGCCGAGCAGCGTGACCAGCTCCGGGTGCACGTCGGTCAGGCCGGCCTGCACGATGGCGTCCTCGCCGGCCTTCCGGATCGTGTCGTCCACCTCGGCCTGCGCGCGGGCGAAGGTCTCCTCGATCCGCTGGGGGTGGATGCGGCCGTCGGCGATGAGCGTCTCGAGCGTCAACCGGCCGATCTCACGACGGACCGGGTCGAAGCAGGAGAGAAGCACCGTCTCCGGGCTGTCGTCGATGAGCAGGTTGACGCCGGTGACGGACTCGAAGGTCCGGATGTTGCGGCCCTCGCGGCCGATGATGCGGCCCTTCATGTCATCGCCCGGCAGGTGGATGACGGTGACGACGCTCTCGGTGGTCTGCTCGGAGGCGACGCGCTGGATGGCGAGGCCGACGATCTCGCGGGCGCGGACCTCGGCCGTGGCCCGGGCCTCGTCCTCGCGATCGCGGATGATCAGAGCGGCGTCGCGCTTGGCCTGCTGCTCCACCTGCGCGAGGAGCTCGGCGCGGGCCTGCTCGGCGGACAGGCCGGCCCGGCGGGCGAGCTCCGCCTGCTGGGCGGCCTCCGCCTGGGCGAGCGCCGCCTCGCGGGCCGCGAACCCGGCCTCGCGCTCCTCGAGCCGGTGGGCCTGGG
>DASZYF010000217.1:0-3213 GCA_035545535.1 Mycobacteriales bacterium
GGCAGCGGGCGCGCCGCCTCACGCACCGCCTCGGCAAGCGCCGCCAGGTCGTCCTCCCCCGGCAGCACGGCGTCGGCGTCCACGTCGAGACGGACGACCTCCCAGCCCCGTGGCGCGGTCAGCCGGTCCGCGTGAGCGTCGCAGAGGTCGTAGGAGTGCGGCTCGGCGTACGTCGCGAGCGGGCCGACCACCGCCGTCGAGTCCGAATAGGCATAGGTGAGCGTCGCCACCGCCGGGCGGCCGCATGCAGTCCGCGAGCAGCGGCGCAGAGGGCTCACGCGGCGACGGTACTCGCCGGTGCCCCCCGGTTGCCATCACCGACGCACGTGTCGCACGGGTGATTCCGCTGCGGATCTCAAGAGCCCTACCCTGCCGAGGTGCGGCGCGACCGAAGAGGCAGAGGGGTGCGGGGTGCGCTTGCCCCGGCCAGCGTCCCGGCCGCCGCCACGCCCGCCGACCGCTTCGACCGGCTGGCCAGCGACGCGGTCGAGCACGTCGAGCACCGATGGCGCGACCAGCTCGCGAATGTCGAGTTCGCCGTGGACCTGGTGCCGCCGGTGGACCTCGCCGACGTGGGTGTGGCCGGCGAAGGGTCGATCGAGTCAGCCGGCGTGCTGCTCGCCCAGATCGTTCCGGCGACCGCGCGCCAGAAGGCGCACATCATCCTCTACCGCAAGCCGATCGAGCTTCGGGCGCGGGACAGCGAGGATCTCGAGGACCTCGTGCACGACATCGTCGTCCACGTGATCGCCAACTACCTCGGCCTGGAGCCCGGCGTCGTGGATCCCGGCTTCGAGGACTAGCGACGCCCGGTCACCTGACTGCCAGGCGCGGGTCCGGACGGACCGCCGGCAGCGGGATGGGCAACGGCAGCGGAGTCAGCGGCTCGCTCGTCATGAGGGCGCCGTGGGCGCCATGCAGCAGCAACAGCCGCACGCCGTACACCGCTCCCGCGCCGGTCGAGGTGACGACGAACGGCCACGGACCGGTTGCCGCCTTCACGGTGTCGGTGACGTAGGTCTGCACCGTGTGGCCGGCGGCGATGTTGATCGTGCGGCTGTGGCCGGACGGGGTGGTGAGCCGCACCGACCCGGCGGAGTCCGGTGCAGTGAGGATCAGCACGCAGTCGCCGCCTTCCGGCTCCCGACCGATTGCGACCGCGGTGGGTGAGGTGAGCGGCTTGGTGGCAGCGAGCCAGATGAAGTCGGGTCGGAGCTTGCTTCGCCCGGGCAGCAAGCTCGCCTGGCCCGATGCGAACACCGGAACGTCACTGTTCAGCAGCACCGCGCCGGACAGCCCGCCGAGCGCCTTCGTCACGTCAACGGTCGCCGTCCGCCCCGGCCCCACCACGAAGTCCTTGACGCTCGACGGCGTGAACTCCCCGTTGGGGGTCGCGACTTTCACCGTCACGCTCGCATCCGACGCGCCGGGGTTGACCACGACCAGACCACGCGGCCCAGCGGTCGCCGGGAACCCCGATATGACGAGGTCGCGCGACGGCGGCAAGGTGGCCGGCACGAGGTCGCCACCGTTTGAGTCGATGCCCTGGCTGCGGCGGTCGATGACGGCCGCCGTGACCGCGCCGCTGTCGGCGTGAACGTGCATCGCCACGGTCGGGATGTCCGGCGCCACCGTGAAGATGCCCACCGGCACACGGGAACGGGCCGGTACCCGGATGCCAGCCAGTCTCGGTGAGTCGACGGCTCCCTTGGCCGTCCAGAGCGTGACCGAGACCTGCGCGTCGGTCGACGCCGCGTTGGCGAGGATCAACCGGTCGGTGAAGCCGAGCTTGCCGTTGCCGCCGGCGAACCACCAGTCGGTGGCCGGCGGCAGGCACGCGCCGCCGGCCCGCGCCCGGTAGCGACCCTGGGTGGTCTCGATGGTGGCGCCGGCGGCGAGGCTCGCCGAGATGCTGCCCGTACTCGTGAACGCGACGGACTGCGGCTGCATCGTCTGACTGTGGACCGAGGCCCACGGGCGGACCTTCAACGTCGAGGTCTTCGACTTGCGTCCCTCGAGCACCATCGAGGTGATCGTCCCGGCGCCGTGCACCGGCTCGGGCAGCGCCGCACCCACATCGGCCACCGTTGCCACCGACGTGGTGTGGCGAGGCGATCCATTGAGCACCGGACAGATCAACGTGCGTTCGACGACCGGCGCCAACCCCACGGGCTTCGTCACGCGACGCGCGGCGGTTGCACCGGTGAACAACGACACGATCACGGCGACAACCACGACGCCGGTGAGGATCGGTACGTCGCGCCTCACAGCGTCACCCGCCGGTGCGTGTGGGGCCCGGCGCCGGCGCCGAAGAGGATCACCGCGACCAGGGCGAGCAGCTCGAGAACGAGCCACCAGTGACGTCCACCGCTGTCGAAGCTGACCCGGACGATCCCACCGCCGGCCGGCAGCTCGAATGCCTGCGCCCAGCCGTATGCCGTTGTCGGAGCCAACCGATGACCGTTGAGGGTCGCATGCCACCGGGCCTGCGCCGGCTCGGCGACGACCAGCAGCCGCGGACCGGTCGCGCTCCTCGCCACGGTCGAGCCGCTGCCTGCCAGGACCTGGCTGGGAGGAGCGGCGGGAACCGCTCCGCCCTTCGCCGTCGAGGCCGACGCTCCACTGAGCACAGTGAGCTCGCCGGTGTTCAGCGACGAGCGCCACACGGTGCCGCTCGGCACCGGGATCACGGTGAGAGTGCTGGCTTGCCCGAGCCGCGACGCAATCCGTCGCGCGGTGCGGTCGGGAGCAACGATGTAGTCGATCCCGAACGGCACCAGCTCGGCTCCGGCGCCTTCCCGGCCCGCGACCAGGTCCTGCACCGCATCGGCGAGATGTGACGCCGCGCGGTCCGACGCGCTACCCGCCACCGGTTGGTCACCCGAGCCGAGCACCGGGCCGCCAGGGGTTCGGACGAGGGCATAGCGCACGAGGTGCGCGTCACCGCCGAGCATCAGCGCCCGGCCCGCGGTCGGCCCCGCGAGCTCTGCCTGCACGTACGGCGGCAGGACCGCGGAGTCACCGCCCCGCAGCGGCTTGCCCGCACCGCGGACGAGCCACCCGCCCACCAGGATTGCGGTCGCGACGAGCGCCAGCCCGACGATCGCAACCGCGGTCGGCTGACGCCATCCGAAGCTCTGGTCACGCAGCGCCGGTCTTGCGCCGACGGCCGCGACGACGGCCGCGAGCAGGGCACCCGCACCCGCGACGAGC
>DASZYF010000218.1:0-5765 GCA_035545535.1 Mycobacteriales bacterium
CGGCCGGCACCACCTCGGCCGGTCCCGGTGCGAGGCAGCCCGCGGCGTCGAGCAGGGCGAGCAGCCGGGAGGCGGCCACGCGATCGGCCGGGTCGGGCGCGGCCTGCTCCAGCGCGGCGAGCGCGGTCGCCCCGCCGTCGAGCTGGGACAGCAGCGCTCCGGTCGGCGGGGTCAGGCCGCCGACGACGAGGGCGTGCCGCGGGTCGAGGCCGAGCTGCAGCGTCTCGGCGTCGCGCCACACGCGGCGCAGGGCGGGCAGCAGCAGCGGGAGCACGCGCGCACTCTGGCATCCCGCGCGATGGCGGGGATCGCGCTGTCCACAGCCTGGCGCACCGGCCGGGCCCGGCATCGCCGCGCGGGACGGGGCCGGGGTCGTGCAGGAGCGGGGCTCCGGTGCTGCGGTGGGGCGCTAGGCCTTCGGCAGGAAGACCGTCATGTTGGTGCCGCAGACCGGGCACTGACCCTTGGCCATGCGCCGACCCTTGTCGTTGGTCGACACCTCGCCGGAGAAGTCACGCTTGGTCTTGCACTTCACGCAGTAGCCGTTCAGCTGCTCGGCCATGAGGCCTCCTGCACCTTCGGCGGCCGGGTGGACCCTGGCCGGTCGAGGTTCAACGCTAGCCGCTGGCCCCGTCCGCACCCGGCAAAGAGGCGTCCGGCGTGGCGGAAGAAGTTGCAGATGCAACGGATACGGGGTCGGCGGCGGCTTCCAGCTGGCCGGCGAGGCGCGGGTTGGGGAACGGCGGGCGCCCGTAGCGGCGGGTCGGCCAGGACGGGCCGGACTCCTCGTGCGCGTCGTCGTCGGCCGCCAGCGGCAGCGCGAACGTGAACGTCGAGCCCACGCCGTAGGCGGAGGTGAGCGTGAGCCGACCGCCCATCGCCTCGGCGAGCTGCCGCGCGATGTAGAGCCCGAGCCCGGTGCCGCTGGTGGTCATGCGCAGCGGGTCCTCGACGCGGTGGAACTTCTCGAACACCGCCTCGAGCTGGTCGGCGGGGATGCCCCGGCCGCGGTCGGTGACTGACAGGCGGGCCGTCGCACCCTCGGCGCGCACGACCACGAACACCTGCGCCTCGCTGGGCGAGTACTTGAGCGCGTTCGACACGAGGTTCGACGCGACCTGGACGACGCGCACGGGGTCGCAGCGCACGGGGATGGTCGTGTCCGGGATGTCCAGCACGAGGCGGGACGCCTCGACGGCGAAGTCGCCGCACGACTTGCGGGTGAGCGCGGCGAGGTCGCCGACCGACATCTGCACCGTCGATGCCGGCACGGCCACGCGCGAGGCGAGCAGCACGTCCTCGACGATGCGGGTGAGGTGCGCGACACGGTCGTTCACGACATCGAGCGCGTCGCGGCGCTTCTCGGGCGTCATCTCCTCGCCCTTGCGGCGCAGCAGGTCGACGTAGCCCTTGATCGGGGTCAGTGGCGAGCGCAGCTCGTGCGAGACGGTCGCGATGAAGTCCTGCTTCAGGCGGTCGACCGCGCGCTCACGCGTGACGTCGTGCACGAGCACGACGTCACGCAGGAGCACGGGTTCGAACGTGTCGCGCGCTTCGTCGAAGACGGCCGCGTGCGCCCAGCGGACGAGGCGCTGCTCGCCGTCGGGGCGGGTGAGCGTGGTCTCGACCGTGACGCGGGGCTCGGCAGGGGTGAGGAGGTCCCAGCCCGCGCGCAGCGCATCGATGCGGCGGTTCTTGGCATCGCTCGCGACCACGAGGTCGGACACCCGACGGCCGATGGCGCCGGACTCGCCGATGCCGGTGATCGCCTCCATGGCGGGGCTCCACAGGGTGACCGCGCCCTCGCCGTCGACGACGACGATGCCGTCGCTCGAGTGCTCGACGACGACCTTCAGCTTGCCGGTCTCCTCGACCACGCGGGACAGGTGCTCGGCGCCGCGGAGCGCCACCGCGAGCGCGGAGGCGAGCGGACCGATGAGCGTCTCCTCGGCGGGGCCGAGCACGGCGGTGGTCGGTCGGGTGCCGATGATGGAGGTGAGCGACAGTCGGCGCCGCGGCACGACCGGCTCGGTCAGCGCGACCACGCCGAGGCGGCGGCCGTCGGCGTCGAGCGGGGTGACGAGGACCCGCGCCGTGCCCTCGCCGATGGCCACCGACTCGAGCAGCGTGGTGCCCTCGACGGTGGCGAGCAGCATGCGCTCGGGCGGCATCGCCGCGCGGACGCCCACGCCGCTCTCGTCGGCGATGACCACGGTCTCCTCGCGGCCCGCGGACTCGAGGACGACGAACGCGGTGCCCGCGTGGAACGCCTCGCGGAGGAAGCCGAGGAAGCTCGTGACGAGGTCCTCCACGTCGAGCGACATGGCCAGCGTGTGCGACAGCGCGAGCAGCTGCGCCGAGCGCAGGCGCTGGTCGCCTTCCTGCGCGACCGCGCCGTACGCGTAGGTCAGCGCGGCGGCCGGCAGGAGCGCGAACGGCAGCAGCAGCGGCGACGAGTGCGACACCGCGACGGCGGTGGAACCGATGGCGGCGGTGCTCACCGCGGCGACGAGCGTCAGGCGGTAGCCGCTGCGCAGGGTCCCCCCGAGGGGGATGCCGGACACGGCGCGCAGCACGACGGCGAGGAAGACCAGCTCGATGCCGGCGAACAGCATCGCGCCGATGAGCAGGCCGCCGACGGTCCCGCCGGAGAAGCCGCCGCTGTGGTCCGACAGGCCGGCGATGACGCCGACGACCGAGCAGATCGCGAGCGCGCTCGAGCCGAAGGTGAACAGGATCTTGGCCGCGGGGCGGCGGGCCAGCGCGCCGGCGACGAGCAGCCCGCCGAGCAGGACGAGCACCGCCTCACGGGGGCGCAGCAGCAGAGCGTCGGCCAGGGCCGCCGCCTCGACGAGCGTCAGCTCCTCGCGGGCCTCGCCCTGCCGCAGCCGCACCGCGGTGAGCTCGCCGGCGATCGTCGCGGTGAGCAGGACCAGCAGCAGCCACCCGTGGCCGAGCGCCACCGAGATCGCGGGCTTGGCTTCGCCGCGGTCGAAGATCTGGGTGGCGGCGACCGCGGCGGCGCCCGCGACGGCCGTGACGAAGACGACGAGCGACAGCGGCGAGGGCCTGCGCCGGCGCCGCACGGCGACTGCCGGGCTCGCGTAGGTCACGGTGCTCCGCTCGGTCCAGTCCGGGTCCGCGTTCGGGTGATGGGCGTGTCTCTCAGGGTGTCGGCAGGTCGGGCGCCTGAGTGGAGTCCTGTCCGGACCGGTTCGCCCCGTCCGTGCGCATCACCGCACAGGCGGGCGGCCGCGTGCTGACGGGCGGGTAGCGTCCCGCCCGGACGAGCGGGTCCGGACGGGTGGTCCGGGCCGCCGTGCGCGGATCAGCAGCGAGTGGATCAGCGAGCGAAGGAGCCTGGCGTGGCGGACGTCCTGCGGGTGGAGCGGCCCTCCGAGGGTGTCGTGCTGCTCACCCTGGCCCTGCCGGACCGGCGCAACGCGATGACCGAGGAGCTCACCGCGGCCTGGACCGCGACGGTCGCCGACCTCAAGCAGGACCGCAGCGTGCGCTCCGTCGTGGTCACCGGCGAGGGCCGCGCGTTCTGCGCCGGTGGCGACCTGTCCTGGATCGATGCGGGCGCGAGCACGCTCGACGTCGGCGGCCTGCGGGACCGGATGCTCGCCTTCTACCGGGCCTGGCTCTCGGTCCGCGACCTCGAGGTGCCCGTGCTGGCGGCCGTCAACGGCCCGGCGGTCGGCGCCGGCCTGTGCCTCGCGCTCGCCTGCGACCTGCGCTACGCGGGGGAGAGCGCCCGGCTCTCGGCCCCGTTCACCGCGCTGGGCATCCACCCGGGCATGGCGGCGACCTATCTGCTCGTCGAGGCGTGCGGCATGGTCGTCGCGCGCGACCTGCTCTACACCGGCCGCGTCGTGCACGCCGCGGAGGCGAAGCAGCTCGGGCTCGTCAACGACGTGTTCCCCGACGGCTCGCTCGTGACCGACGTGCTCGCCGTCGCCGAGCGCATCGCCGCCACGGCGCCGATGGCCACGCGCCTGCTCAAGGCCGGCCTCGCGCGCGGCACGGCGGGCTCCATCGACGACGCGCTCGCGTGGGAGGGCCTCGCGCAGCCGGTCACGATGCTGTCGGAGGACAAGGCCGAGGCGAGCGCTGCGATGGCGGCGAAGCGGCCGCCGGTCTTCACGGGCCGGTAGCGCGCACAGGTCGCGACCGCACAACGAGACGCCGGCCGACCAGGAGTCCGGCATCCCGGACCCTGAACGCGGACCGGAGGAGCGGGTCCGGGAAGAGCGAAACCCCCGGCTCGTGCGGCGCCGCTCGGCTTCCCCTTCCGAGCGGAACCACCGGTGTCCGGGGGCTTCGTCGCGGGCGACGTTAGGGGGGTCGGGGGAGCCGCGTCAAACCCGGATGTGCACAGGGTGTGGGCAACGCTGTGGACGGCGTGGGGACAGTGCGGTGTGTCGCTGTGGACCGGCAGCGATCGCTGTGGACGCCGTGTGATGAGGTTCACCGAACAACGCGCTGACCTGCACAGATGTGACGCGCCCGTGTGCCCAGGGTGTGGATGCGAAGAAATGTCGGCGTGGCGGCTTACCGTCGCTGTCGTGGGTGAGCCTGTTGTGGAGGTCGAGGGTTTCGCGGACGGCCGCGAGATCGTCGCCGGGACCGATCTCGCGACCGTCGAGGTGCGCCGCAGCACGCGTCGCCGCCGCTCGGTGTCGGCCTATCGCGACGGCGACCGCACCATCGTGCTGCTGCCCGCGCGCCTGTCCCGGCGCGAGGAGCGCCGGTGGGTCGAGGCGATGCTCGAGCGCCTCGCCGCGCAGGAGGCGAAGCGCCGGCCGACGGACGCACAGCTGCACGCGCGGGCGGTCCGGCTCGCCGACCGGTGGCTCGGCCCGGGTCCGCGGCCCGCGAGCGTCACCTGGTCCACGCGCCAGGGGCACCGGTTCGGCTCGTGCACGGTCGAGGACCGCACCATCCGGGTCTCGGCGCGGCTCAAGGACGCGCCCGACTACGTGATCGACACCGTGCTCGTGCACGAGCTCGCGCACCTCGTCCAGCCGTCGCACAACGCGCACTTCCACGCGCTCACCGCCGCCCACCCCGACCACGAGCGCGGCAACGCGTGGCTCGAGGGCTTCGCGGCCGGCGAGGCGGCCGCCCGCCGGTCGGCACCGGTCGGCGGGTTCGACCACGACGAAGCGGACGACCAGGAGGGCGACCAGGAGCTCGTGCAGGTGGGCACCGTCCCGCCGCCCGCGCAGCCCGTGCGCCGTTCGCGCCCGGCCCCGCAGCTCGACCTCACCCTCTTCGACTGACCTACCGACGCCGTGCGCTGACGCGCACGAGCGTCGAAAGGGCGGCGGCCGAGGTGGGTGATGGCTGGACCTGGCGCTCCGCTGCCGGAGGGCGACTCGATCAAGGCGAACCGCAGTCGATCAAGGACTCGTGGGGGTCCGATCGGCTCGCGGACCAGCACACGTCCTTGATCGACTGCAGACGTCCTTGATCGACTGCAGACGTCCTTGATCGACACGGCGTCAGTCGGAGGTGCCGCCCTCGGACTCGAGCTGCTCGATGGCGGCGATGGGGTCGTCGGGCACCTGCGATGCACCGGTCACGTAGGCGATCGGGTCGTCGAGGTCCTCGGAGCCGGGCAGCAGGTCGGGTGCCGCCCACACCTCGTCGCGGCCGTCGACCCCGCGCGCATCCGCGAGCGCCTGCCACAGCGCGGCGGCCTCGCGCAGCCGGCGTGGGCGCAGCTCGAGCCCGACGAGCGTCGCGAAGGTCTGCTCGGC
>DASZYF010000219.1:0-47673 GCA_035545535.1 Mycobacteriales bacterium
GATGAGCCCGGCGCGCACGCCGCGGTCGGCCAAGAGCCCGCGCGGGATCAACGGCTCGCGCACCCGCCGCTCGGCCAGCACGTAGCCGGCGGCGGCGACGCCGGCCGCGACGAACGCGCCGATGACGGCGCCCGAGCGGAAGCCCTTGTCCTGCGCGTCGATCAGCGCCCACGAGACGCCACCCACCGCGACCGCGCCGAGCACCAGGCCGGCCGGGTCGAGACGCCGCCGCTCGGGGTCGTGGCTCTCGGGCACGTAGATGACCGCGAGCACGAGGCACGCGACGGCGAGCGGGATGTTCGCGATGAACACCGCGCGCCAGCCGCCGAGCTCGACGAGCAGGCCACCGACCACCGGTCCGAACGCCAGCGCGAGCCCGCTGACGGCGGCCCACACCCCGAGCGCGCGGGCGCGCCGCTTCTCGTCGTCGTACTCCTGACGGATGACCGCGAGCGTCGCCGGCTCCGACAGCGCGGCGCCGAGGCCTTGCACGATGCGGCCGATGCGCAACCCGTCCCAGCCGCCGTGCGGGTCGGTGACGACCGTGATGAGTGAGCCCGCCGCGAAGATGACGAGGCCGATGAGCAGCAGCCGGCGCCGCCCCAGACGGTCGGCGAGCACGCCGCCGGTGAGCATGAGCGAGGTGAACACGACGAGGTAGCCGTTCACGACCCACTGCAGGTCGGCGATCGTGACCGGCTTGTGCTGCTGCAGGTCGGGCAGCGCGACCGACACCACGGTCGTGTCGAGCATCGTCACGAACAGCGCCGCGCAGAGCGCGAACAGCATGCGGCGCTGCTTCACGCACCCATCCTGCTCCGAGTGGGTGCTCAGATGCGGATGACAGGCACGGTGGTCGCCGCACCGGCGAGGAGCAGCTCCAACGACTCGGTCGGCATCGGCCGGTGCACGCCGAAGCCCTGCACGACCCGGCAGCCGAGCACCCGCAGGGCGTCACGCTGCTCCTCGGTCTCCACCCCTTCGGCGACCGACACGAGGCCCATCGCGTCCGCGAGGTGCACGCACGTGCGGACGATCGCGGCGTCCTGCGCGCTCTGGCTCATGCCGCGCACGAACGATCCGTCGACCTTCAGGTGGTCGAACGGGAGGTGACGCAGCCGCTGCAGCGACGAGAAACCGGTGCCGAAGTCGTCGATCGCGAGCTTGATGCCGCTGTCGTGCAGCGGCTGCAGGATGTCGGCGAGCGCGTGGTCGAGGACGAGCGCGCCTTCGGTGATCTCCAGACCGAGCCGCACGGCGGGCAGCCGGGAGATCGTCAGGGCCGCGCCCACCGCCTCCGCGAGCCCCGGGTGCTCGAGCTGCCGCGACGACACGTTCACCCATGTCGTCCACTCCGGACCGACGAGGCCCGCGTCCAGCCAGCGCCGGGTGTCGGCGCACGCGCGCAGCAGCACCCACGCGCCGATCGCGATGATCTGCCCGCTCTCCTCGGCGACCGCGAGGAACTCGCTGGGTCCCTGCAGGCCGCGCTCGGGGCTGTTCCAGCGAAGCAGCGCCTCGACACCGATCGTCTCGCCGGTGTCGAGGTCGACGAGCGGCTGGTAGTGCAGCAGCAGCTCGCCGGCGCGCGTCGCGTCGACGAGTGCGCGCTCGGTCTCGAGCCGCGCGACGAGGGACGCGCGGATGCTGTCGTCGAACAGCTCGTAGCGGCCCTTGCCGCCTTCCTTCGCGCGGTACATCGCCGCGTCAGCGTCGGTGAGCAGCGACTCGGCGGCCACCTGCGAGGTTCGGGCGGTCGCCACGCCGACGCTCGCGCCGAGCCAGTGCTCGCCGTCGCGGCACGCGAACGGCTTCTCGAAGATCGACAGCAGGTGCTCCGCCACGCGGATCGCCTCGTCCGCGTCCGCGAGGTTCTCCACCAGCACGATGAACTCGTCACCCCCGAAGCGGGCCACGGTGTCCGCTCGCCGGACCAGCGCGCCCAGGCGGTCGGCGACCGCGACGAGCAGCTCGTCGCCGACGTTGTGCCCGAGCGAGTCGTTGACGACCTTGAACCGGTCGAGGTCGA
This sequence comes from Mycobacteriales bacterium, assembly GCA_035545535.1. Lineage (GTDB taxonomy): Bacteria > Actinomycetota > Actinomycetes > Mycobacteriales > CAJCIY01 > DASZYF01. The sequence goes on from DASZYF010000219.1 coordinate 2,030, forward strand.
TGAAGAACACCGCGACGGTCGCCTGCGTCCGCTCGATGCGGCCGAGCGCGAGGCGCAGCCGCTCGAGGAGCAACGCGCGGTTCGGCAGCCCCGTCAGCGAGTCGTGCAGTGCCTGGTGCGCCAGCTGCCACTCGACGCGGCTGCGCTCGATCGCGTAGGTGATCGCCCGCTCGAGCGAGTCGGCGTCGAGGTCGCCCTTGATGAGGTAGTCCTGCGCGCCGCGACGCACGGCCTCCACACCGACGCCGGAGTCGTCGACTCCGGTGACGACGATGATCGGCAGGTCGGGCGCCTGCGCGCGCAGCGTGACGAGCGCTTCGAGCAGCGCCGCGTCCGGGAGCGTGAGGTCCACGACGGCACAGGCCGGGTTCGAGTCGCGGACGGCGGCGCAGGCCTCGGCGAGCGACGTCGCCCGGCGCACGTCCCACTCGATGCGCGGGCGGTGCGCGAGCAGCGCGGTCAGCAGGTCGTACTGATCGTCGTCGTCCTCGACGACGAGGAGCTGCTGGCGGGTCAGCGGACGGGACGCGGCGGGGGAGGGCCCGCTCCCCGACTGCGGCATCGACATCTCGTGCAACGAGGTGACGAGCGCACCCATCTGCTCGACGTTGCGGGCCAGCCGCTCGAGGTGGGACTGCGCGGTCTCGAGCGGGAGGTCGGCGACCTCATCGGCGACGAGGGTGGCGAAGCCGGCGACGACCGCGGCACGGCTCTTCAGCTCGTGCCGCAGGCGCGATGCATCAGCCGGGGCGTCGCTGGCTCCGGGGACGCCGGGGGCATCGTCCACGCCCCCAGTCTCGGGGCAGGGGTCGTCACGCGGAATGACTAAGCCAGGTCATGCGGCACGCATGACCCGATCGGGTGACGCGGGCCGGATCAGCCCCGAGCGGCGACGATGTCCTTGATGATGCCGGGCAGCTGCCGAACGTCCTTCTTGGGCACGCAGCCGGCGACGCCGAGGCGCTTCGCCTGGGCCACGAGGTCGGCGTTGAGGTAGGCGCTGAACAGCACGATCACCTGGTCCGGCATCTCGCTGAGGATCTGCTCGGCCACCTCGAGACCGCTCGAACCGGGCATCTGGTTGTCGAGGATGATCACCGACGGGATGGGGGGCGGGTCGAGGTCGCGCCACATCTGCAGCGCCTCGTCACCGTCACCCGCCTCGCCCACGACGACCAGGCCGGCGCGCTCGAGGAACGCCCGCGCCACCATGCGCATGTCCGGGGCATCGTCGACGACGAGGATGGTCACGCCGGTCGCCACCTCCGGGTCTACGACATCGGCGGTACTCATGGTGAAGACCACGCTAGCAGCGCCTCCTCGGCTCAGAGGGGACGTGGCGCAGTGTCGGGCTCGGGCTCATCCGCGCTGCGCGTGGCGGGTGACGCCTTCGCGATGATCGGCAGCTCGAACGTGAACGCGGTGCGCACGCCCGGCGTGCTCTCGCACCAGATGCGTCCGTGGTGCGCCTCGACGATGCGCCGCACGATGTAGAGGCCGAGGCCGGTTCCCGCCACAGATCCGTCGCGCCCGCGCACGAACTTGTCGAAGATCCTCTCGAGCGACTCGGGCCGCACACCGGGACCGCGGTCGATGACGGACACCTGCACCTTGTCGTCGACGATGGTCGTCTCGACCGCGATCGGCTCCGACGCGGGCGCGTTGTTGCGCGCGTTCTCGAGCAGGTTGGCGAGCACCTGCTGCAGCCGGTCGGGGTCGGCCTCGACGGTGATCGGCCGGCTCGGCGGCACCAGCTGCACGCGGTGCGCGGCATCGATGCCCTCGACTCCCTCCACCGCCGTGCGCAGCTCGGTCTCGAGGTCCACCGGCTGCCACACGTAGCCGAAGCGGCCGGACTCGATGCTCTCGGTGTCGAGCACGTCGCGCGTCATCGCCTGCAGACGGCGGGCGTTCGTCACCGCGCGCCGGACGGTCGTCTTGCGCCCCTCGTCGTCGAGCCCGTCCCAGTGGTCGATCGCGGTCTGCAGGAAGCCGAGGACGCCGGATACGGGCGTGCGCAGCTCGTGCGAGACGACGGAGATGAACTCCTCCTGCGACTCGTTGAGCAGCCGCAGCCGGCGTTCCTGCTCCTGGGACTCGCGCAACCGTCGCACGAGGAGCACGACGAGCGTCAGGCCGACGAGCAGGAGCAGCAGCACGAGGATCAGGCCGGCCTTCTGCAGCGGACCGGAGAGGCCGCCGACGAACTGCGACCGGTCTTCACGGAAGACCACGCGCCACCCGACGGATGGCACGTCCGCGGCGAACACCAACCGCTTGCCGAGGTGCGACTCGCCCGCGGGGACCGTCGTGTACCGCGGGTCGTCGGCGGGCTTGCCGAGGCCGGTGACGTCCGTCGTCGCGATGACGACGCCCTTACCGTCGAGGAAGAACCACGACGCGCTCGACGCGTTGCGATCGGCGAGCTGGGCGATCTCCTGCTGGAACGACGACGTCGTCGTGAGTGCGGTCTCGAACACGAACGCACCGCGCACGCTGGTGGGCGTGGCGCCCCGGATCGCGACGACGAAGGCGTAGTTCGGCAGCTCGGTCGTCTCGCCGGACGGCGTCACCGGGAGCGCGACGGCGGGCGTCGACGCCAGCGTCTGCTTGGCCTTGTCCCAGTCCGGCGGGGCGTACTTCGAGCCGAGCTTCCCCGGCCGGAGCAGGTAGCCGTTGACGATCGTGTCCGACGAGTCGACGAGGAACGCGCCCGACTGCGCGTTGGGGTCGACGTTGTAGCTGTTCAGCGTCTGCGTGTCGTGCGCGCTTCCGGGCGTGAGCTGCCAGGGCTGGGCGCCGAGGCCCTGCACGGCCTGCAGGCCGGACGCGACCCGCGCGTTGAAGCTGTTGGCCGTGGCCTGCACCTGGGCGAGCTTGGCGCGTTCGAGCGCCTTCGTGCCGTTGGCGTTCGCGACGCGGAGCAGCACCACGACCGCGATGGCGACGACGATCACGAGTGCGGCGGCGATCGCGGGCGTGAGCCAGCTACGGAACCGGGACATGCGGCGCCCCTTCCTCCGGGTTGCTGATGGTCGTGGCCGCGAGCGGGAACGAGACGGTGAACCGCGCGCCGGTGCCGTGGGCCGCCTGGCTGACGGTCACCTGCGCGCCCATCGACGCGGCGAACTCGGACACGATCGCGAGCCCCATGCCGGCGCCGCGCGTGCGGGCGACCGAGTCGTCCTGCCCGCGGTAGAAGCGGCTGAAGATCCGCTCACGGTCGGCCTCGGGGACGCCCTGGCCCTGGTCGTCCACGTGCAGGAGCACCCGGTCGCCGTCGGCGGCGACCACGACGGTGACCGTCGAGTCGCTGGGCGAGTACTTCGCGGCGTTGCCGACCAGGTTCGTGACGATGCGCTCGATCGCCGAGCGCGAACCGCGGATCGGGTAGCCCTCCGGCAGACGGGCGACGAGGCGATGGTCGGCGTAGACGTCGGAGTGGTCGGCGAGCGTGTCGTGCACGGCCGCGCCGAGGTCGAACACCTCGTCGGCCATCGGCAGCACCCCGCGCTCCAGCCGGGAGAAGTCGAGCAGATCTTCGATCAGGGCGTCGAGCGAGCGCGCGTTGGCGTGGATGCGTTCGGCGTACAGGCGGCCGTCCTCGCCGGTCATGTCGTCCCACTGCTCGAGCAGCAGCGACGAGAAGCCCACGATGGCGACGACCGGCGTCCGCAGCTCGTGCGACGCGGTCGCGAGGAAGACGGTCTTCAGCTCGTCGACGGCGCGCATGCGCTGCACGAGGTCGCGCTGCTGCGCGAACGACTCGGCGTTGGCGAGCGCCGCGCCGAGCAGCTCGCTCGCGGTCGTGAGCGCGCGCAGGTCGCCCCCGGTGAGTGGCTCACCCGCGACGACGCGCAGGACGCCGAGCACACGGCCGCCGCGGGACAGCGGAAGGGCGAACGTCGCGTGCCGCGGCAGCTCCTCCGGAAGGACGGGGGGAGGTGAGGCGTCAGCGTCCGGAGGGCTTCCCCACGAGAACAGCGCGCGCTCGCGACCCTCGTACGGGCGGGACAGGCTCACGCCTTCGAGGCCGAGGCTCTCCGCGAGGTGGGCGACGGCGGCAGGCACGACGTCGGCGAGGTCGAGGCTGCCCTGCACGACGGGCGCGAGCCCGGCGACCAGGCTGCTGTCCCGCTCCAGGCGCGCGCGCTCCGTCGCCGCGGCCACCTCGCGGCGACTGCGCACCGTGAGGTGGGCGGATGCCGCGAGCGCGACCCCGAGCACTGCGAGCACCTCGAACCACGCGACTCCGGGCTCGCCGGGCGCGCGCTGCCACATCACCAGGCGCCAACCGGGGGCGACCGTCGGATCGATCGCCACGGCGAAGGACCGGGCGCCGTGGGGCTGCGGACCCGGCTGCGCCGAGACGATGCGGTGCGGTCCGGCGATCAGCACGCCGCCGTCGGCCGGCGCGAGGTCGGCGATCGAGGGGCCGAGCGCGAGCGGCACGACGAGGTAGCCCGTCACCGCGGCCCGCCGCTCGGCGCTCGTGGCGGGCGGCACCGCCGTCCGGTAGGTCGCGACGACGACGGACGGTGGGTTCGCGGTGTCGTCGAGCATCGCCTTGCCCGAGTCGCGGACCTGGATGAGCGCGTCCGGATCGGCCCCACCCTGGGCCGCCTGGTCGATCGTCAAGGACTTCGCCGTAGGGCCGCCGGCCGCGGCGGTGTCGAGCGCCATCTGCAGCGCGGCGGTTGCATCGGACAGCGATGCAGCGGCGGCGGCGCGCACGTCACGGTCAACCGCGAGGCGCGCGTTGTCCTGCTCGTTCCGCACCAGCACGACGGCGAGCACGGCTCCGACGATCAGCGGAGCCACTGCGAGCGCGACGATGCGCACGCGTCGGGGAGATGCGCCCGCTGGCACAAGCGTCATGATGCACCGCGCCTGCGCGCTCGCGGGCGCCGAACGACGGCCATCACCCGCGCACGGCCGCGCGCAACGTCCGAAGGTTCCCCTTTGGCAGGAAAGGGACGCCCAGGTCGGCGGCCGCGCGGACGAGCTCCACGCTCTGGTAGTTGCTGTAGATCACGAGCCGGAGGTCGGGGCGGTCGTCCCGCAGCCGGGCCGCGACCAGCAGTCCGTTGGGGCCGGGCGGCATGCGGTAGTCCAGGACGACGACGTCGGGTCCGAACTGCTCCACGAGCGCGAGGGCGGTGTCCCCGTCGGTTGCTCCCTGCACGACGTGGCCCTCGAGCGCGAGGTCGAGCAGCGCGAGCTCGAGGGCGTCGGGGTCGTTGTCGGCGACGAGGACCCGGACCACGGAGCGGACATTAGGACAGCCGCACGGACGACGTCGGCTCACGCCACCGCGCGTGGCGGCAACAACGATGCCGAGCCCGGGTCGAGCCACACGGTCGCGTGCGCGGTGCGGCGCAGGATGCTCGCCGGGCAGTGCGTGTCGATCGGCCCTACGAGCGCCTCGCACACGGCGCCCGCCTTGCGCTCGTTCGGCACGACACCGATCACGCGACGGGCGCGCAGCAGCGCCGGGATGGTCAGAGTGATCGCCGTGCGCGGCACGTCGTTGACGGTGGGGAAGTGCCCTTCGCCCACCTGCTGGCGGCGGCAGGCGAGGTCCATCTCGACCTCCTTCACGTCCAGCGGGTCGTCGAAGTCGGCCACCGGCGGATCGTTGAACGCGAGGTGCCCGTTCTCGCCGATGCCCAGGCAGGTGAGGTCGACCGGGTGGTCGTGCAGCAGCGCCGTGTAGTGCTCGATCTCGTCGGCGACCGGGCCCGTGCCGTTGATGAGGTAGGCCTCCATCGGCTGCACCACCTCGACGACGCGCTCCTGGATGTAGCGCGCGAACGAGGCGGGATGCTCACGGCCGATGCCCACGTACTCATCCATGTGCAGGACGCGCACCCGCTGCCACGGGATGTCACTGCGTGCCGTCAGCTCGGCGAGGAACACCAGCTGCGAGTTCCCGGTCGCGAGGATGACGGTGGCCTCCCCTCGCTGCGCGATCGCCTCGCGGATGGTGGCGGAGGCGACGTCGGCCGCGTCGTGCGCGAGCTCGTCGAGGTCGCCCGCGATGCGCACCTCGAGGTCGTCGTACCGCGTGGTCTCGATCAACAGGACCGCCGTGACGACGGTGCGGGGGTGTGCGTCACGGGCGACAGTCTGTCGCGTTCGGCCGCCTCGCTGGTCCCGGCCGCTCGGACGGTTCATGCACAACCGATCCGAGCCTCCGGGGAACGGCGATCGGTGTGGTCAGAGCGAGAGGGCCCAGCCCGCGGGCGGGGCTTCGAGGCGCCAGTAGCTCTCGGGCACCCTCGGGCTGCGATCGATGTCGAGGGCCCAGTCCTGCGTGAGCGGCCCGATCTGCGTGGTGTAGCAGCGGAGCGCCGCGATCTTCTCGTCCAGGTGGCCGTCGATCGCGAGCGGTGCGGGCGTCGGCCACACGCCGGCCTTCATCGCGCGGGCGAGCCGATGGGTCAGCAGCCCGGGGATGTGGGAGTAGCCGGCCTCGGCGTAGGCGAACCAGCTCCACGCATCGAGGCGACGGGCGACGAGCTCGAGGCAGGCGTCGCCCGTCATCACGTGGTCCGGGTTGGCCAGCCCGATCGGCACGAACACCGCGGTGGGTCGGAGCTCGTCGAGCCGCGCCTCGAGGGCGGCGGCGACCTCGCTGATCGGTGGCCGCGCGGCGGCCGGGTGCGGCTTGTCGTACTGATGGTCGGTGAACTCGAGGTAGGTCGACGTGCAGCCGAGCACGCCCAACGCGGCCACGTCTTCCTTGCGTCGAGTGGCCACGACGTCGTCGCCGGGCTGGAAGCCGCCGAGCGCGTCCCACCAGGTGACCTCGTCGTAGCCGTCGCGCCGGTCGCCGCCGGTGATGGTCACGACCGTCGCCGGCGCCACCTCCGCCAGCAGGCGACCGCACGACAGGACGGCGTCGTCGAAGTGCGGGCTGATCACCACCGTGCGGGCCAGCACGGCCGGGTCGACCGGCGCGACCCATGCGGTCATCGCGCCCATCGCGGCCTTCTCGCGTGCGCCGTCCGTCATCCGAGACCTCTCCTCATTCCAGTGCGCCATGCGCGAGAAGCGTGTCGTACTCCGACCTCTCCATGCCGAACAGATCGACGAGCACGTGCTCGGTGTGCTCGCCCAGCAACGGGCCGGGGCCGGCCACGCCGCCCGGCACGGCCGACAGGCGGAAGCCGTTCTCCTCATAGGGCATCGGACCGATGGCCGCGTGCTCGTGCATGACGAAGTGGCGGCGCGCGACGAGCTGCGCGTCGGCGTGCAGGTCGCCCCAGTCCCGCACCGGATAGGCGTCGAGGCCCGCTCCCTGCAACGCCTCGGCCACGTCGTCGGGCGAGCGCGCCTGCGTCCACGCGGTGAGCGTGCCGTCGTCCACGGTGTCCGCATCGTCGGCTCCGATGACCGCGGCGAGACGGGCGCGCTCGGCCTCGGACCAGACGGCGACGGCGACCCACCGGTCGCGCACGCCGTCGACGTCGGCGCAGGGGTAGACGCCGTGCAGCACGGCGTCGGGGTCGGCGTTGCCGACTCGGCCCGGAGCGTCGTGGGTGGCGGCCTCCCGGGCCAGCCACGGGCCGAGCGTGTAGGCGGCCGCCTCCACCTGCGAGAGGTCGAGCCAGCAGCCGGCGCCGGTGCGCCGGCGCCGCAGCAGCGCGGCGGCGAGACCGGCGGCGACGAAGCGGGGGGCGAGCGAGTCCGTGATCGTGCCGGCGGGTCCGACGGGAGCGCGGTCGGGCCAGCCGGTGAGGTGCGTGTACCCGGACAGCGCCGCGCCCTGCCCGCCGAACCCCGGGTAGTCCTTCTCGGGCCCGGTGTTGCCCCACAGGCAGCCGCTCGCGACGACGAGGTCCGGCCGCTCGTCCTTCAGGTCGGCGTAGGAGACGCCCCACTTCGCGGTGGCGCCGGGGGCGAAGTTCTCCACGACGCAGTCGGCCCACTCGACGATGAGCCGGCGCAGCAGGGCGACGGCGTCGGGGTCCTTGAGGTGCAGCGAGAGGTCGAGCTTGCCGGCGTTGAGCCCGGCGAAGAACGCGGAGTGGTCCGGCGTCGAGGGCGAGTAGCTGCGCAGGAAGTCGGGCCGGGTCCGCGACTCGACGCGCACGACGGTCGCGCCGTGGTCGGCGAAGTAGCGCGCGGCGATGGGCCCGGCCGCGCCGCTGCCGAGCTCGACGACCTTGAGGCCGGACCACGCTCGGGGCCCCGCTGCCGGCGGAGGTGCGTACACCGGTCGCGGTGCCCACTCCTGCTGCGGCGCAGGAGATCTGAGACCTACCTCGGCTCCCTCGACCCGGAAGGGCCGCGCCGGCCACCCGCTCCCGTCCGTGGCGTAGAAGCCCCGCGCCGCGAGCTGCCCGCTGGCGAGCAGTGCCTTCGCGTCGTTGCACGGCGCGAGCATCAGCCCGGTCGACACCGCCGTCGCGTACAGCTCAGTGATCGTGTGCCGGTCGAAGTAGGCCTGCACGACCGCCTCGATCGCGCGCAGCTCGTCCTCGCTGCACTTCGCCGGGTCGTAGGTGAGCCAGTCGCGACCCGAGACCGCCGGTGTCGCGACACCATCCGCCTCCGCCAGCCGCGTGAACGTCTGCAGGTTCCGTGCGCGGGCCTTCCCGCCGCGCAGGCCGAACGAGACGTAGCCGTCCTTGCACGCCCAGGTCTCGCGCGTGCGGCCGGTCGTCGTCCCCCGCCGCCTGCCGCGGTTCTTCTCGAGCGGGAAGCGGGCCGGCCCGGTCATCTGCGTGATGAGCTGCGTCTCTTGTGCCGAGACGTCGACGACCTGGGGCACGCCGCTCGCCAGGGCGGTGAGCGCGCCGACGACGGCCTCGGGGCAGGTGTGCGCGTGGACGGTGCCCTGGCTGCAGCGCACCGGCGGCCGGTCCGGGTCGCCCGTGGGGTAGAGGCCGCCGCCGGCCGCTGCGATCGTCAGGTCGCTGCCCCGCCAGCCGGCGCGCGGACCGGCGCTGCCGTACGGCGTGATGCGCACCCACACGGCCTGGGCCGCGCGCGGATCCGCCTCGGCGTGCGCGAGGACGACGTCCGCGCCGGCGAGGAACGGCGAGACGTCGTCGACGACCTGCCGGCCGGCGTCGTCGAACGGCTCCCCGGGTGCGCCACGACGCAGCACGACGTCGGCCCCGAGGTCGCTGAAGATGCGACCGGCGAGGCGCCACCACGGCTCGGTCAGGTCCAGGACGCGCAACCCGTCGAGCAGATGCGGCATGCGGTGACGATAGGCGTTCCCTGACACACGTGTCAGGTACGTAGGGTTGGCCCATGCAGGCGATCGGGATCCACCACGTCGCGCTGAACGTCACCGACCTCGACGCGGCGCTGGCGTTCTACACCGGGCCTCTCGGCATGACCGTGCGCACCGACCGGCCCGAGCTCGGGCTCCCCGGTGCGTGGCTGGACATCGCGCCGGGCGGGGGACAGGTGCACCTGCTGCAGGTGCCCCCGCCCGCGTCGATGGGGCAGCACGTGGCCATCCAGGTCGGTGACCTCGCCGCCGTGGTCGACGAGCTGCGCGCGTCCGGCGTGCAGGTGTCGGAACCGAGCGCCATCGCGACGTCGCTGCAGGCGTTCTGCACCGACCCGAGCGGCAACGCGATCGAGCTGCACCAGGCGGACGTCTCCTAGCTCTTGTCGAAGCGCGCCGTGAACGTGTTCGACGCGGTGACGTTGAGGTAGCCCGTGCCGTGGCCCGTGCGCCCCGCGAGCGTGCCGGTCCCCGTGCCCTTCTCGACCGTCCACGTGAACGCGTACCCGCCCTGGCAGGTGTTGCCGCCGTGCACCGTGGCCGTCGACATGATGTCGACGGTGACCCGGCCGGTCTTGCCGCCGAGCGACAGCGCCGCGGTGCAGCGCGCGTTCTGGATGAAGCCGGTGCCGTGCGCCTGGCCGCTGGCCTTCGTCGCGCCGTAGTTCGTGCGGCCCTTGCCCGACAGCACGTACGTGCCGCCGGTGTCGGGCAGGCCCGGCCGCGCGTTCTGGGTCCACGAACCGCCGACGGAGCCGATCACGTGGATGGGCGTGCTCGCGGCGGAGGCCGGGACGGCAACGGCCGCAAGGCCGGCCGTGAGGCCGACACTTGCGGTGAGCGAGCAGGACAGGACGGCAACACGCATGATGGAACCCCCTCGCGGGTCGGACGCCCGCCTGCGACTGCGACGTGACGGGGCTCCACCCGGTTCCCTCGCGTGACCGTTCCGTTACTGAAAGGTCCAGCGCATAGCGCCGCCGTCCCCGGTGGTGATCAAGCCGAAGGCGGATCGCGGCACCACCTTGTAGACGTGCCACGGTGGCGAGCCCGCGGACGGCGCGCTGAACGGCGCGGTGAGGGCAACACCCCTCTCATCCACCACGCACGGCCAGCCCTCGTCGTTCCACCGCTCCGCCAGCCGCGCGACGACCGCGGGGTCGGTGGTCCGCTCCGCCATGCCCTCGACGGTCAGGTCGAAGCCGTCGGTCGCGATCGACAGCGAGCACCGGGGGTCACGCGTGACGTTGCGGCCCTTGCGCGTCGACGGGCCGGTCTCGAACCAGAACGCGCCGTCCTCCCAGATCGCGCCGACCGCGGTGACGTGCGGGCCGCCGTCCGCGTTCAGCGTTGCGAGCCAGCACGTGTGCCGGTCCGGTCCTCCGCTGCCGGGCGCCTGGGAGAAGCCGGCCTCGAGACGGCGCTCGATGACCGACCACTCGACCGGCGGGAGGTCGTACAGCTCAGCCAGGTTCTTCGCGTCCATATGTCTCAGACGTTGTCACGGCCCGGGAATCATCGCGGTCAGGACTTCGGGATCGCGATAGAGCACGACGCGACCGGCGTGCGCGGAGGCGGCGGAAGCGCGCCGGACGACGCCGGCGCAGGAGGTGGTTCCCCTACTGAGATGTCCTTCGCGCGTGACCGACGACGAACGCGATGTCCTCGGTGTATGTGCGCGCGGCGCGCACGGTGCAGAGGCCGCCCACGACGAACAACGGGATGAGTGCGATGAACGCGACCCGCAGGCTGCCGATGGCGGTGGAGACGCCGCCGACGAGGACGGTGCCGGTGGCGGTGATCGCGTCGGCGATGTTGCGCACGGCCGCGGCCCGGCCCCGCAGCTCGGGGACCATCACGTCGACGAGCAGCGCTTGCATCGGCGCGGCGGGCAGCCCGAAGCAGAACGACGCGACGAAGAACAGCGGGATCGTGACGGGGAGCTTGGCGATGGCGAGCGCCGGGATCAGCGCGGCCGGGGCGGCGAGCCATCCGGCGGCCGTCACCCAGACCCGCGCGCGCACGATGCCGCGCGCGAGCAGCCGGTCCGCGAGGAAGCCGCCGCCGAGGACGCCGATGAGCGCACCGGCGCCACCCGCTGACAGGTAGAGCGTTGCCTTCTCCGACGACAGGTGGAACGTGCGTTTGTAGAGCGAGACGCCGAACGTCTGCAGCGCACCCTCGAACATCGTCGCGCAGGTCAAGCCGACGACGGTCCACTTCCACGTCGGTACCGCGAGCACGCGCTTGGCGGCCTCCCAGAGGCCGACACCGGCGAGCCCGCTCACGTGCTCGCCCGCCTGCTCCGCGTCGTGCACGTCACCGAGCCGCGTCTCGTCGAACGCCGCGTCCCGGCGGCCTCGCGCGGGTTCCGGCATGCGCATCGTGAGCACGATGCACACGACGCCGAACGGCGCCCAGGCGAGCGGCCAGGCGCGCCACCCGAAGGCATCGACGAGTGCGCTCGTGAGGAACAGGCCGAGGATCGCGCCGATCGTCGCGCCGATCTGCAGCTGTGAGTACCGCTTGCCGCGCTCCTCGACGGCGAAGTAGTCGCCCACGAGGGATGCGACCGGGGCGTCAGGCGACTCGGCGAAGGCGACGAAGAGACGGGCGGCGTAGAAGACCGCGAACGTCGGGACGAGCGCATTGCCGGCGGTCGCGACGGTCCAGAGCACCATCAGCCACATCAGCAGGCGGCCCCGGCGCATTCGGTCGGAGAGCACGCCCATGAGCAGCCCGCCGATGATCCCCGAAGCCTTCATGCCGGGGCTCACCAGCGAGACGGTGAAGTCGGTGACGTGGAACGACTTCTTGATGTCGTCGATCGCGGTGCTGTAGCCCTGGCCGGCGCCCTCCTGCGCGCCGAACACGAAGGCCATCGCGAGAAGCGTCGGCGCATGGAACGCGGCGGTCAGCCGAGCGAGGCGCCCGTAGGTCGTCCGTTGTGGGGTCGGGGCGGGGTCCTCCGGTGCGGTGAGCGCACCGGCCGTCATGCGGGCAGTGTGGTCGGTGTCAGACGCGGTCGAGGGACAGCATGTTGATGGCGTTGCCGCGCAGCACCTTGTAGACGAGGTCGTCGGGCAGGCCCACGAGCATCTTCTCGACGTGCTCGCGCGTGAACGGCCACGTCGTGTCGGTGTGCGGGTAGTCGGTCTCGAAGCACACGTTGTCGTGGCCGACCTTGTCGATCGAGTCGAGGCCGTGCTGGTCGTTGGTGAAGCATCCGAAGATCCGCCCGTAGTAGTAGGACGACGGGGGGTTCGGGATGATGGACTTTGCCTTCGTCCACGTGTTGTGGGTCTCCCACGTGACGTCGGCGCGCTCGAGCGCGTAGGGGATCCAACCGATCTGGCCCTCGCTGTAGGCGAGCTTCAGGTTCGGGAAGCGGTGCATGATCCCGCCGAAGATGAAGTCGGCCATCGATGCCATCGACGTGTTGAACGCGAGCATGTTGCCTGCTCCGGCGGGAGCGTCCGGTGAGGCCTTCGGCATGCGCGAGGACGAACCGATGTGCATGCACAGGGTCGTGTCGGTGTTCTGGCAGGCGTCGAAGAACGGGTCCCAGTAGCCCGTGTGGATGCTCGGCAGCCCGAGGTGCACCGGCATCTCGCTGAACGCGACGGCGTGCACGCCCCGCTTCGCGTTGCGCTCGACCTCCTTGACGGCGAGCTCGACGTCCCAGAGGGGGATGATCGGCAGCGGGATGTTCACCGTGCCCGGCGCGCACCACTCCTCGACCATCCAGTCGTTGTAGGCGTAGACGCAGGCCTCGGCGAGCTCCTTGTCGGGTGCCTCGAGGAACGTCTGGCCGCAGAAGCGGGGGAACGTCGGGAACGGCAGCGAGCCGTCGACCCAGTTGGTGAGGAACTCCTCGGTGCGCGCGACCGGGTCGTAGCAGGCCGGCCGCAGCTCGTCGTAGGTGACCGGCTCCATGAGCATCTTGTTGCGGTCGAACTTCGACAGGTCACCGCCGGGGGTCGCGTCGAGCGGGATCGCGACGAAGCGCTTGTGCACGTAGATGACCGCGCCGTCGTAGATCCAGGCATCACCCCACTGGCCGTCGGGGTCTTCCTGCTGGTTGTAGTCGCCGCGGCCGCCGCCGCCGCGGTTGAAGCTGATCGGGCCCCACTTGCCGCGGTGGATCTTCGGGCCGCGCTCGCGGTGCTTCTCCGGCAGGTAGGTCTGCCAGACGTGCGCCGGCTCGGTGACGTGGTCATCGACGCTGATGACCTTCGGCAGCTCGTCGGTGGCGCTGTTGTACGGCGACGCTCCGCTACCTGACACGCGTGTCAGGTTAGTGCGGTCGTCGAGAGCCTGTCGAGCCTGCCGCGTGCATCCGGGATCGCGGCAGGAACCCGGCCGAGGACGGCGAAGAACGTCGCCATACCGGTAGCAGCCGCCCCCTCGGGTTGCCCGTCGGCTGCTCGTGCCTGCTCGCTTGCGCCCGCCCTCGAACGGAGTTCCATGCGTCCGCGCGTCCTCTCGTTGCTCTGCGCCGTCCCGCTCGGCGTCGCCGCCCTCGGCATCCTCCCCGCCGCGTCCTCGGCGGCACCGTCCACCCAGCAGCTCACCGCGGCGCTCCTCCCGGGGCTCGACACCGCCACCGACCTCGGCGCCGTCCCCTCCTCGACGCTCGTGCGCGTCGGCGTCGCGCTCGCCCACCCGGACACCGCGGGCGAGGAGGCCTACGCGAGCGGCGTGTACGACCCGGCGAGCCCGCTGTTCCACCGGTTCCTGACGCCGGCGGCCTACGCGCAGCGGTTCGGCGTCCCGGCCGCCACCTACCAGCGCGTCGTGTCGGGCATCACGGCCAAGGGCCTCAGCGTCATCTACTCGTCGCCGAGCCGTGACTACGCCCTCGTCCGGGGCACCGCCGCGCAGGTGGACGCGACCTTCGGCACGAAGGAGCACCGCTTCCGCCTGGCCGACGGCACGCTCGTCCGCGCGACGTCGACCGCGCCGACCGTCGACAGCGCCGTCAGCGCCGTGCTCGGCCTCGACGACTTCCAGCGCTTCCACTTCGCCGCGACCGCCCCGAAGATTGCCGCCCCGAAGCAGGACCTCTGTCTCCAGGGGATCTGCACCGGCGCCCTCACCCCGCAGGACCTGTGGTCGATCTACGACCTGCCGGGCGGCAACCGTGGTGACGGCCAGAAGGTCGCCATCTTCGGTGAGGGCCAGGTCTTCGACGGCCAGCCGGCGACCGGTGTGCCGGGCAACGACATCATCGACAACCTGCGGCTGTTCGAGCAGACCTACGGCCTGCCCCGCGTCAACGTTCGGACGGTCCTCGCGGCCGACGACCAGACCGCGACGGACGGCACCGAGGAGTGGGACATCGACAGCCAGGCCGTCAACGGCATGGCGCCCGACCTCGCGGAGCTCGACTACTACTTCGGCAACAGCCTCGCCGAGGCCGACATGGTGCCCGCGTTCGACGCGTGGGCCAACGACCCGCAGGGCCCACTGCAGGGCAACTTCTCCGTAGGCGGCTGCGAGAGCCTGAACTACATCCTCGGTGCGGTCGCGGCCGAGGGCCCCATCTACCGGCAGCTCGCGACGGAGGGCCGGACGCTGTTCGCCTCCACCGGTGACACGGGCGGGTCGTGCATGATCGGCGGCCCCGTCAACATCAACGGCGTGGGCAACACCGTCGTGCCGCAGGTCGAGTGGCCGGCATCCAGCCCCTACGTCGTGGCCGTGGGAGGCACCGTGCTGTACGGCACGGACACGATGCCGATCAAGCGCAACACCGAGTACGCGTGGACCCACACCGGCGGCGGCGCCAGCATCATGGAGCCCGCGCCGCTCTGGCAGCGCCAGATCGCATCGAAGAACCCGCTCGTCATGCCGAGCCAGTGCGCCATCCATGACGACGGCAGCCCGGTGACCGCGAAGACGCTGTGCCGCGGGGTGCCGGACGTCGCCGCTCTGTCGGGTGACGTGTTGACCAACGGCTACACGATCGTCGACGCGCAGACGCCGCAGGGCGGCGGCACCAGCCTCGCCTCGCCGCTGTGGGCCGGCATGTGGGCTCGCGTCCAGGCCGCCTCCGCGGCCGGCCTCGGTCTCGCGTCGCCCGCGCTGTACGCCGCCGCGCAGGACCCGGTGAAGGACTACCGCGACTTCTTCGATGTCCGGCTGGGCAGCAACGGGCAGTACGTCGCGCGGTTCCGCACCGCGGCGCAAGACCCCACCGGTTGGGACTACGTGAGCGGCCTCGGCACCCCGGACGTCACGAACCTCGCGCAGGACATCGCGGGCCAGGTCGCGCCCACCAACCCGGGCCGCCCGGCCGAGGTGCCCGACCAGGTCGTGCACCCCACCGCCAGCTGCCCGCCCGCGGGCTCGATGACCGACCAGGCCGGCGACGGCGTGGGTGCGTTCGGCTTCTACCCGAGCGAGACCGGCCTCAACGTGCCGGTCAACGACCCGGCGGCCGACCTCACCGGTGCCACCATCGCGTGGGACGCGAGCGCGCAGACGCTCACGTGGACCGACACGGTCAGCAACCTCAGCTACCCGGCGAAGGCTGCGGCGTCGCCCGTCGAGGTCGAGGACCAGTTCGCGGTCGGTGACAAGACCTGGGAGCTGCGGGCGGCGCGGGCGGTTGACGGCACGACGACGTTCGCGTTCGGCAGCTACGACCCGGCGAGCTTCGTCGAGACCGACCTCGCGCCGGTCACTGGTTCGTTCGACGCGAGCACGAACACCATCACGGTCGTGCTGCCCGCGAGCACCTTCGCCTCCGCCAGCGGCACCTCGTTGGCCAGCGGCACGGTGCTCACGAGCCTCACGGTCCTCGCCGACGCGTACGTGAACGAGGACCAGAACTCCTTCACCGGCCCGGACGGCATGGACCAGATGACCGGGCCGTGCGCGCTGACGCTCGCCTGACCTGACCGCAACGCCGAACCGCCCCGCCGCATCTTCGCGGCGGGGCGGTTCGGTGGTGTCACGTGGTTCTCAGCCGTCTTACGCGGTGCAGTAGCGCAGCGTCAGATCGTCGGCCCAGCCGGCGGTGTTCGGACCGCCGTTGCGGACGAGGAACGAGACCCGCGCGAAGCTCGCCTGCTTGGCGACCGGTCCGCTGACGAGCCGCTCCCACCCGCCGGTCATCGCCTCACGGTCGTCCGCGTACAGCGGCGTCGTCTCGATCGAGCGCAGCACGTGCTTCTTCGCGTCGAGGAACTCGATGCGCACCGCGCCGTACACGTAGTACTGACCGGTCCCACCGATCACGCCACCCATGACGAAGCGGCCGCGGCCCTTGCGGATCGGGGCGGCCTTGCCGCGCAGGTCGACGACCGTGGACAGCAGCCCACGCTCGTTCGGGTTGGTCACCTGGAAGAAGTGCTGCCCGTGGTCCGGGGCGACGACGTCGTCGATGCTCGGAAGCACCGACGACTGCGCTGCGCTCTGCGCGTCGGTCGGGCGCAGCGACGTCGTGCCGTAGCTCCCGGCCGCGAAGTGGCTGGGCACCACGTTGGCCTGCCCGGCCGCGGGGCGTGGCGTCCAGCCCTGCGGGATGCCCCCGGGTGTGAGCGACTCGGCACCCGCGTTGCGCAGCAGGTTCGGTGTGTTGCACGTGGTGGGCAGCGACGCGACCCACAGCTGCACGTCGTCGGCGACGGCGTGCGAGGCCGCGCCGGGCGAACCGTTGGTGAACATGACGGTCACGCGGGCCCCGTCGGCGCCGGTGGGGACGAGCCCGGTGAGGCCGCGCAGGACGAACGCCGCGCCGTCCTTCGGGGTCTTGCCGGGCGCCGTGTTGTCGACCTCGGTGGCGGTCGGCGCGGCGACCGTGAGCGCGGTGCCGTACGCGCCGCCGTTGCGCAGCCACTGCAAGGACACGCTCGCGGCATCGGTGCTGCCGGGCTTCGTCTCACCGAGGTGCGCGGACAGCCGGTAGGTGCGCACGAACGTGGGGTTGACCAGGTCGACCGCTTGGGAGAGATCGCTGCTCGCGGCGGTGCCGCCGATGAACCAGGGCGCGCCCGACGCGCCGTAGGTGGCGGTGTCGTCGCGCACCGTGCCGGCGTCGCCGGCCCCGGGGTTGGCCACGCCGGCACCGCCGGTGGCGGTCCAGCCGTCGGGCACGAGCACCGGGCCGTCGGGCCCGCTCTGCGTGGCGTAGCGGCCGGCGTCGCTGTTGTTGAGCTGCGCGTCACCGTCGGCGGTCTTGACGACCGGCACCGGCTTCACGGGCTTGGGCTTGGTGGCGGCCGTCGCCGTCGCGGCGGCGGACACCACCGTGGAGACGGACAGGGCGGTCGCGGCGAGTGCCGCGCCGGCCCGAGTGCTGCGGACGTTCATCTCGTACCCCCTCGTCGCGGTGCGGGTGCACCTGTGCAGTGGGGGACGGGACGCCGTCCGGACAAGGTTCCGCGAATCCGCGGAACCTTTCGCCAGGGCTTGAGCGTCGCCTGCCCGCGGGTCAGGGGCGGAAGGGCACTCCGGTCGGGGCGCGCCGGTCCGCGAGCTCGGGCGGGAGCTTCTCGTAGGCGCCGACGGGCGGGTACGGGCCTACCTGCGGGCCGCCCAGCCACTTGCGGACCAGGTCTTCCCACCGCTCGATCAGCGGGCGCTTCGCAGTCTTGCCGGCCACCATCGACTCCTTCCGTTGACCACTAAACATTAGCACACTAACCATTAGCACGTCGCGCTAAACTTCGTGCATGGCTGCCGCCGCCCCTGAGGTCGACCTGCTGGCGCTGGACAAGCAGGTGTGCTTCGCGCTCTCGGTCGCCTCGCGCACCGTCATCGCGATCTACCGGCCGATCCTCGAGCCGATGGGCCTCACGCACCCGCAGTACCTGGTGATGCTCGCGCTGTGGGAGGAGCACCCGCGCTCCGCGAAGGACCTGGCCGCCGCGCTGCACTTCGATCCCGCGACGCTGTCGCCGCTGCTCAAGCGGCTCGAGGCGATCGGCTACGTCGAGCGCGCGCGTCACACCGAGGACGAGCGGGTGCTCGTGGTCGACCTCACCAAGGCGGGCGTCGCGCTGCGCAAGCGGGCGCTCGACGTGCCGGTGCAGGTGATCGCCCGGCTGGGCATGTCGATCCCCGAGCTCGAAGCGATCCGCGACGGGCTCACGCGGCTGATCGACGCCGCTACCGGCTGACCTGCTCCAGCAGCTGCTCGACGGCGCTGACGGCACGGGGGATCGCCGTGTCGTAGCCCTCGTCTTCGATGCGCGGGCCGACGAGCTCGATCTCGTACCACCCCTCGTAGCCCGCGTGCTCGAGCTGTCCGAGCAGGCGCGCGAGCGGCAGGTCACCGTCACCGGGCACCGCGCGGTCCGGTGTGCACGTCGTGCCGATCACGTAGTCGCTCACCTGCACGAGCCCGATCGTGGCACCCACGACGCCGCGCGTGAACGTGGCCGCGAGCTCCCGTTCGGTCCAGCACGCGTTCACCTCCACGAGCGCGCCGATGCCGAGCTGCTGTGCCAGGTCGACCGTGTCGCGCAGCGAGTGCAGGAACCCGATGTCGGCGCGCAGCGCGTGGGTGTGCTCGACGACGAGCGGCACGCGATCGGTGGGCGCCTGGGCGAGCACCGGCTCGATCAGCTCGGCGAACGCGTCGGCGGCGTCCTCCCACGACATCGCGCCCGCGCTGCCGGTGACGATCGCGACCGTCGATGCGCCGGTGATCGCCGCGACCTCGTAGCCGAGCAACATCGTGTCGCGCCGCTCCGCCCACGTGGTGCGGTCCCACAACGGTGCTCCCGGCAGCAGGACGCTGCTGACGCGCAGTCCCGCGTCACGGGTGCGCGCCGCCTCCGCGAGGTGATCGTCCATCTGCCGGAACGCGAGACCGACGTTGGCGATGCCGTGCCGCTGCCACAGGGACAGGCACTCGTCGAAGCGCAGCCGGAACGAGCTGATCGCGCTGACGCTGACCCGCGGGTGCACGGGCGCTACGACTGCGGGGAGAAGTCGAGGTCGCTCGGCGGATCCGTCGGCGTCTTGTAGACGAGGTAGCCGACCTTGAACTCGTGGTGGTAGTGGTTCACGCGCTCGACGAGCGTGTCCCACGCGGCGTGGAAGGCGCCGATGTCGTGGTCGACGATCGCCTTGCGCAGCGGGGCGTAGTCCTGATCGAGGAAGTCGTCCATCGCCTGCGCGTACTTCGGCCGGCTGATCGCCGACTCCTTGAGCCGCTTCGCCAGGGTCCGGGAGAAGTAGTCGGCCGCGTCCCAGGCCTCAGCGCTCGCGGCGAAGTACATCGCGCGGGTGCGCTCGCTGATCTGCGCCATGAGCCGGTCCATGCCGGGCTGCAACGCGGCGAGCTGGTCGAGCGTGAGCAGCGTCTTGCCGTTGTTGACCAGGATGTCGGCCGCTGGCGCGCGGCGACGTTCGAGGTCGTCGGGGTCGGTGCTCAGGTCGTCCTCCGCGGCGCCAGGGAGCTGATGTCAGGAAACCTTACGGCGCTACGGTCGGCCGGTGCCGACGGGATCGATCACCGACATGCTCGGGCTGGAAGAGATCGATCGCGACATCTACCGCGCCTCGTTCGTCATCGAGGGTGGCCGGCACCTCTACGGCGGGCAGGTCGCGGCGCAGGCGCTGATGGCGGCCGGCCTGACCGTCGACGGCGACCGGCGGCCGCACTCGCTGCACGGGTACTTCCTGCGCGCGGGGGAGGCCGATCGGCCGACGGTGTTCCGGGTGGAGCGCGACCGGGACGGCCGTTCGTTCTCCGCACGCCGCGTCGTCGCTCTGCAGCGGGGTGCGGTGCTGTTCAACATGGCCTGCTCGTTCCACGTCCCGGTCGACGGGATCGAGGAGCAGGTGGCGGTGCCGCCGACGCTCGCCGCGCCGGACGACCTGCCGCCGTACACGCACGGCCTCGTCTCGGTGGACATGCGGGCGCCGGCGGACTCGCCGTACGGGTGGGCGTGGCCCACGCGTTTCTGGGTCCGCGTCACCGAGGACCTCGGTGAAGGTGAGCTGGTGAACGCCTGTGCGCTCACGTACGTGTCGGACATCTCGACCGGCCTGGTGAAGTGGGCCGACGCGCAGCGTGGCCCCGGACCGAGCATCGACCACACCGTGTACTTCCACCGGCCTCTGCGCGCTGATCGGTGGGTCCTGCTCGACCTCGTCCCGCACATCGTCGCGCAGGGTCGCGGCGTGTACACCGGCTCGATCAGCGGCAGCGACGGGCGGCAGGCGGTGACGCTCGTGCAGGAAGGCCTGTTCTGGGGCGACATGGGCATGGTGCCGCCGGCGAGCCATGTCGCGGGCTACGGCACCGGGTCCTAGGTACGGTCGCCAGCGTGAGCGCGACCTTCCTCGACGTGCTCGACCTCGAAGAGGTCGACCGCGACATCTACCGCTCGCGGTACACGGTGGAGGGACGGCCGCGGCTCTACGGCGGGCAGGTCGCAGCGCAGGCGCTGCTCGCCGCGGGCCTCACCGTCGAGGCCGATCGGCGGCCGCACTCGCTGCACGGCTACTTCCTGCGCACGGGCGATGCCGCGCGGCCCACGGCGTTCCGCGTCGACCGCGACCGGGACGGCCGGTCGTTCTCCGCGCGCCGCGTCGTCGCGCTGCAGCGTGGCGAGGTCATCTTCAACATGTCGTGCTCGTTCCAGGTCGGCGGCGACAGCCTCGACCGCCACGACGTGCCGCTGCCCGCCATCGCGCCGCCCGGTGACCTGCCGTCCTACGCGATCTCGTTCCCGTCGATCGAGATGCAGGTGCCGCCCCAGCCGGACGAGGCCGAAGGCGGCGCGTACCCCTCGCACTTCTGGGCGCGCGTCGGCGTGCCGCTCGGGGACGACCCGCTGCGGCACGCCTGCGCGATGACGTACCTGTCCGACATGGGGACCGGGCTGGTCCGCTGGGTCACGGACGGCGAGGCGCCCGGGCCGAGCCTCGATCACGCGGTGTGGTTCCACCGCCCGCTCAGGGCCGACGACTGGATGCGCCTCGACTTCTACCCGCGCAGCGTGAGCACGGGCCGGGGTCTGTACATCGGCTCGATCAGCTCGCCGGAGGGTGAGGTCGGCTGCTCGATCGCCCAGGAAGCCCTGTTCCGCCGGCGCCGCGACGCCTGACGCTCTGGTGCGGGTTCAGCCGCCTATGACCGGCTGAAACCGCACCGAGCCCGGTGTCCACAGGGCTGCGCCGCACGACGCCGCGTCGGCGCGCACGATCCGGCGGTGGATCCGCACCTGCGCGACGTGCTCGAGTCGCTCACCACCGCCCAGCACGGCGTCGTGACGAGGCAGCAGCTCCTTGCCGCGGGCATCTCGCGGCATGCAGTTCAGAACGCGACCGACTCGGGCCGGTTGCGTCGGGTCTTCGCCGGCATCTTCGTGAGCGGGAACGCTCCCCTGACGGCTCTGACGCGTGCTCAGGCGGCCCTGCTGCACGTGGGCGGAGACGCCACGCTGGCCCGGCTGTCCGCGTTGGCCGCGCGTCGGCTGGTGGAGTGGCCCAACGTCGTCCAGATCGTGCAGACGAGGCACTTCCGCTCTGACGATCCGCGGATCGCAGTGCACCGCACGCGAGCATTGCCCGACGAGGACGTGTGCGTGATCGATGGGATGCGCGCCACCGTCGCATCCCGCAGCATCGTCGACGCGGCCTCTGACCTTCGGCGCATCGATCTCGCGGACGTGCTCGCGCGAGGGATGCGACGCGGAGTCATCTCGCGGGCCGACATCGAGGAGCGGTTGGCGCGGCGGCCGAACGACCCACGCAGCGGAGCTCTCCGCGACATGATCGCGACGCGCGGCGCGGCCGACAGCGGGGTTGAGCTCGTGCTCGCCCGGGCGATCGAACGTCGCGGCGTGCGGGTCATCGTGAACGGCGAGGTCCGGACGCTTGGCGGCTACGTGCGTCGCGGCGACATCGTCCTCCCCGATTCCGCGATCGTCGTGCAGCTCGACTCGGACGAGTTCCACACAGGTGAACGGGCGGCATTCGACATGCGGCGTGACGCGGACTGGGCCGCGGTCGGGTACCTCACGTTGCGCGTACCGCCGCGCCGGGTGCGCCGGGAGCTGACCGTTGTCGTCGATGAGGTGCTGCGCGCGCACTTGGTGCGGTTTCAGCCGCCCCTGACCGGCTGAAGTCGCACCAGCTCACCCTGACACGCGTGTCAGGTCCGTGAGTGCAAAGGTGAGACCCCATGGGGACCGACGCTTCCGCACTGCTCGCGCTGGGATCGGCCACGCTCGGCGAGAGCGGCGCCCGGGCCTGCCTGCCCCGCCTGAGAGCGGTCTGGAAGGGCGCCCGGCTGGCCGCGCCCGCCTACACGGCCGACTGCCCGGACGGCGACAACCTCGCGCTGCACGTCGCCGTGGTCCGCGCCCCCGCGGGCAGCGTGCTCATCGGCCGGGCGGCGATGCACCTGGGCAACTGGGGCGAGGTGCTCACCACCGGCGCCGAGGCGCGCGGCCTCGCCGGCCTCGTGCTCGACGGCGGCGTGCGCGACATCGACGCGCTCGAGGCGCACCGCTGGCCCGTGTTCGCCAGCAACGTGGCCCTGCCGGGGGCCATCAAGATCGGCCCCGGCGTCTGCGGCGGTCCCGTGACGGTGGCCGGCGCCTACGTCGAGACCGGCGACTGGGTGGTCGCCGACGCCGACGGCGTGTGCGTCATCCCGGCGGCCACGCACGACGCGGTCGTCGCCGCGGCGCAGGCGCGCGCCGACAAGGAGGCGGGCCTGTTCACCGCGCTGAAGGACGGCAAGACGACGATCGAGCTGCTGGGTCTGGATGAGGCAGGCGTGGAGGTGCGGTGATCGACCATGACGTGCTGATGGTGACCCAGTGCGCTCCCTACACCGTGACGGGCAGCGGGCTCGCAGGAGTGCACGGCTGCCTGCCACAGGCGATCGGCGCGGTGAAGCAGATCGCGCAGACGCACAGCATGGCCTTCCAGGTCTGCGACGACGTCGAGTCGCTCACCGAGTCCGACCTCGGCATGGCCCAGGTGCTGGTCCTGTTCACCATCGGCGACACCCCGTGGTCGCGCATGCAGCGCGAGCGCGTCCACGCGCGCGTCCACGCGGGCGGGCTGCAGGTGCTGGCGATCCACGCCGCGAGCGACGCGTCGCACGACTGGCCCGAGTACGGCCAGATCGTCGGCGGCCGCTTCGCGGGCCATCCGGTCAGCGCCGACCTGCCGCTGACCGTCGTCGATGCGACGCACCCGGCGACGCAGCACCTACCCGCGCCGACCTGGGTGCTGAAGGACGAGCTCTACCTGTTCGACCAGGTGCGCGACGACGCGAAGGTGCTGCTCCGGCTCGAGGACGCCGACGTCGAGCGGCTCGCGCCGGGAACGCCGCGGCCCGCCGCCGGCTACCCCATCGCGTGGTGCCACACCTACGGCAAGGGCCGCTGCTTCACCACAGCGCTGGGCCACTACCCGTCGGCGTGGGAGGACGTCGCCTTCGTGCGCCACGTCGGCGGCGGCTTCGAGTGGCTGGTCGGCGGGACGCCGCGATGAGCAGCGCGGGACGCCGCGATGAGCAGCGCCGGGACGACGCGCCCGTGACGCGGTCAGTCCTTGACGGCGACCGTCAGCTCGAGCTCGACGGCGCCGCGGCGCGGGAGTGCCGCGACCCCGACGGCCGAGCGCGTGTGCCGGCCCGCCGGCTCGCCGAACAGGGCGAACAGCACCTCGCTCGCGCCGTCGGCCACCGCGGGCTGCTGGTCGAAGCCGGGTGCGCTCGCCACGAAGACGGTGACGGTCAGGAGGCGCTCGATGCGGTCGAGGTCGCCGAGCTCCTCCTTGAGCACGGCGAGCGCGTTGAGCGCGCACACCGCGGCCGCCTCCTTCGCCTCCGCGACCGTCACGTCGTCGCCGACGACGCCGAGGCACGTGAGCTCGCCGTCGATGCGCGGCAGCTGACCGCTGGTGCGGGCGACGCCGTCGTGCACGATCACCGCCGCCAACGGGTGGTGCGGCGGGTGAGGCCCGTGCAGCCGCCAGCCGTTCTCCGCCACCTTGCTCTCGATCACGCCTGCCACGAGGAGGCACCGTAGTGGGAGACGCTCCCGAGCTCCGTACGTTCCTGGTGAAGGCCGAGCCGCTCACCCCGGCGGGGTTCGCGCCGTTCGGCCAGGTGATCGCCGGCGGCGACACCGCGCGCACCAGCGCGAGTGACGGCGACGAGCTGACGCTCGACGTGATCCGCCACCACCGGCGCGACTTCGTCATCGGCCACCTGAACCGCCACCACCACGCGACGCAGTCGCTCGTGCCGCTCGGCAAGCAGCCGTGCGTCATCACCGTCGCGCCGGCTGACGTGGACTTCAGCGACCCGGCCCACCTCGACACGCTGCGCGCGTTCGTCATGGACGGCACCGTGGGCATCACGCTCGCCCTCGGCACCTGGCACGACGGGCCGTGGCCGCTCATGGACGTCGTCGACCTCGTCAACCTGCAGGGTCGCGACGTCCTCGCGAACGACAACGAGGTCGTGCACCTCGACCGCGATCTCGGCGTCGCGCTCGGCGTGGTCCTGTGAAGGAGAGCCGGCGGTGAAGGTGGTGCTCGCGTCACCGATGCCCGAGGCCGGGCTCGGCGCGCTCGCCGGGCACGACGTCTCGGTCGGTGCGCCGACCAACGAGGCGGACGCGATCGTCTGCCTGCTCACCGACAAGATCGGGCCCGACGTCCTCGCGCCCGGCGGCGCGCTGAAGGTCGTGTCGACGGTCGCGGTCGGGTTCGACAACATCGACGTCGCCGCGGCCACCGAGGCGGGCATCGTCGTGACCAACACGCCCGGACTGCTCGACGAGGCGACCGCGGACGTCGCGTTCGCCCTCATCCTCGCCGCCTGCCGCCGCACCACCGACGCCGAGCGCTCGCTGCGCGCGGGGGAGTGGACGGGTTGGGAGCTCGACGGCTACCTCGGCGTCGACGTCCACGGCGCGACGCTCGCGCTCGTCGGGTACGGCCGCATCGGCCGGGCGGTCGCGCGGCGCGCCGCCGGGTTCGGCATGACCGTGAAGCACCACACCCGCAAGGACACCGGTGAACCGGGGTGGACACCCGACCTCGACGGGCTCCTCGCCGAGGCCGACGTCATCTCCCTGCACACGCCGCTCACGCCGGAGACGCGCCACCTCATCGATGCCCGGCGCATCGCTCTGCTGAAGCCCACCGCCGTGCTCGTCAACACCGCGCGCGGTCCCGTCCTCGACGCGGACGCGCTGGCCGACGCGCTCGAGCGCGGGGCGATCTACGCCGCGGGGCTCGACGTGTACGACGCGGAGCCGTCCGTGCCGCAACGGCTGCTCGACGCGCCGCACCTCACCCTGCTGCCGCACATCGGCAGCGCCACCGGCTCGGTGCGGCTCGCGATGGTGAAGCTCGCCTGCGAGAACGTCGCCGCCGTGCTGCGCGGCGAGGCTCCGCTCACGCCGGTCAACCCGCAGGTGCTCGCGCGGTGACGACCCGCTCGGTCCTGATCGTCAGTCACACGCACTGGGACCGTGAGTGGTACCGGCCGTTCCAGGCGTTCCGCGCGCGCCTCGTCGACACCGTCGACCGCGTCTTCGAGCTGCTCGTCGACGACGAGGGCTACGTGTTCATGCTCGACGGGCAGTCGATCGTGATCGAGGACTACCTCGCCATCCGGCCGGACAAGCGCGAGTGGCTCGTCGAGGCGTGCGCGGACAAGCGCATCGCGATCGGACCGTGGTGGGTGCAGCCGGACTCGCTGCTGCCCGCCGGTGAGACCCACATCCGCAACCTGCTCGAAGGGCGGCGGGTGTGCCGCACCGTCGGCGAGGCGTCGAAGGTCGCGTACGTGCCGGACTCGTTCGGGCACCCGGCGTGCTTCCCGTCGCTGTTCGCGCAGTTCGGCCTCGGCCTGTTCGTCGCCTGGCGCGGCAACGGTGACGAGCTCGACGGCCTGCGCACGCCGTGGGTGTGGGTGGCGCCCGACGGCACGCGCCTGCCGGCGTACCACCTCGCGGAGGGCTACTTCAGCGCCGCCGGCCTGGACATCGCGACCGTCGACGCGGGCGTGCTGCGGCTGACCGAGCTGGGCGAGCGGCTGGCCGCGGTCGTCGACGACGTGCCGCTCGTCTTCATGGACGGCATCGACCACCAGGCGCCGGACGCGAGCGTCGGTGCCATCGCCGAGCGGCTCGCCGCGCAGACCGGGTGGGACGTCCGCCGCGGCGTGCTCGACGACCTGCTCGCGACGCTGCCCGAGGACCTGTCCGACCGCCCGACGTGGAGCGGCGACCTGCTCGGCGGCAAGGTCGCCAACCTGCTGCCCGGCGTCTGGTCGAGCCGCCTGCACCTGAAGCTGTCGGCCCGGCGCTGCGAGAGCGTCCTGACGGGCTGGACCGAACCGCTCGCCGCGCTGTCGCTGCTCGTCGGCGGAGTCGACGAACGCCCGGCGCTGCGGATTGCGTGGCGTGACGTCGTGGCGAACAGCGCGCACGACTCCATCGGCGGCTGCTCGACCGATCTCGTGCACGAACAGATGGAGTCGCGCTACGCCGACGCCGAAGGGCTCGCGCGGGAGACCGCGAACCGCCTGCTGGAGCGGCTGTCCGGCACGCCGACGGACCGGCAGGAGCCGTGGGCGGAGAGCTTCGACGTCGTCGTGATGAACCCGTCGGTGCACGTCGGGGCCGGCATCGCGCGGATGCCGCTCGATCCGTTCACGTTCAGCAGCGCCGGCGGCCGCGAGGGGCTGCACCCGACGCTCGCCGCCGGTCTGGCGTCCCGCGGCTTCACCGTCGACGGGCGGCCGGCGCGCATGGTCTCGTCCGATGATCCGGAGCGCATGCGCGTGCTGCCGGGCGTCCGCAGCTGGGACCTCGAGTGGGTGGAGACCGGGCTGCCGCCGATGGGCGTGGTGCGCCGCACCGTCGCGCAGGCCGACGCGAAGGACGACGCGTGGAAGGACGTGCGCGACGCGGGCCGCGACATCAGTGCGGACGACACCCGCGTCGCGGTCGCCGACGACGGCACGTTCACCGTGACGTTCGGCAGCAGCACCGTCGAGGGCGTCTTCGCGCTCGAGGACTGCGGCGACCGCGGGGACACCTACGACGCTGACCCGCTCGACGACACCGACCGGCTCGAGCTCGTCGGTGTCGACGTCGCGCGCAGCCGGCACGGCGCCACCGGCATCGAGCAGCTCGCCGTGACGCGCACGCTGCGGATCCCGGCCGGGCTCACGCCCGGGCGCGACCGCCGCGGCGACGAGACGGTCGACGTGACGCTCACGATCACCGCGACGGTCGCGCCCGGTGTCGATCGCATCGACCTCGACGTGCGGCTCGACGACCGGGCGCACGACCACCGGCTGCGGCTGCTCGTGCCCGGTGCCGGCGCGTCGGTGCGCGCCGCGACCACGCTGGGAACGGCCGAGCGCGCGAGCGGTTCCGCGTCCGCCGGCGCCGGCTGGAAGCACAAGCCACCGGTCACGTTCCCGCACCAGGGCTGGGTGCAGGCCGGGTCGCTCGTCGTCGTCGCGCCGGGGCTGCCCGAGGCGGAGGTGCGCCCCGACGGGACGCTCGCGCTCACGTTGCAGCGCAGCGTCGGCTGGCTCTCGCAGTACAACCTCGGCACCCGCCCGGAACCGGCCGGACCGGCGACGCCGACGCCCGGCGCGCAGTGCACGGCGCCGCAGCACGCGCGGCTCGCGTTGCTCCCCGCGACCGCCGACGACCCGGGTGAGCGCGCGCGGGCCGCGGAGCTCGGTCTGCTCACCCGCTACGCCGGGGCCGCCCCGCTGCTCGCAGCCGGCACCGCGCAGCTGGCCGTCGCACCCGCGTCGCTCGTGCTGTCCGCGTTCAAGCCGGCGGAGAGCGGCGATGGCGTCGTCGTGCGCGTGCTCAACCCGACGGCCACCGACGTCGACGCGACCGTGACCCTCGCCCGACCGCTGGCGGCGGCGACGTCGGTGCGGCTCGACGAGACGCCCGACGGCGGCGCGGTGCAGCGCGAGGGCGCCACGCTCACCGTCGCGGTCCCCGCGCACGGCTGGCGCACGCTGTGGCTCGCCCCTGCCTGACCGTCTCAGGGCGGAGGCGTCAAAAGCCGCGGGCCCTGACGCCGTCCCGGTCCAAGGTCCGGCGTCGGGGCCCGCGGCAGGCTCGGGATGGCGGCTGGCTCAGGCCGCCATCGAGAGCAGACACGCTGCGCGTCGGGGCGCGATGTAGTGCGACGGGATCCGCGCGTTCGGGTTGCGCCGGATCGCCGCAGTTGAGCGAGGCGTGCAGAGCAGGGCCGCCAGCTCGACGAGGTTCCGGTTCGACCCGGTCACCGGTCCGTCGCCGGTGTCGATGTGGTGGAAGCCCGTCATGTCCTGCTCAACGAGGGGGTCCGGTGGAGGTCTGTCACTCATACGGGTGACGGGGGAAGGAGGGTTCGTCATGCGCTCGAGGGTGGGGTTGGTGGCGACCCGGACGAGCCGGACACGCGTGACAAGACGGGCGATTGGGCCGGGTGGAGCACACGGCGCTGCTCCGGGTCGACCACTCGGGTGGAGATGCCGCGTCCGGCCCCGCGCGCGACTCCTGGCATTGCTAGAGCGGGCGGTCCTGCTGCAGCTCGATCGTCGCGCCGCTCGGGTCCCGGATCCAGATCTGGCGCACCGGTCCCTGCCAGGCGTCGCGCCACGGGATGCCGCGCTCGTCGAGCTCGGCCACGGCCGCGTCGAGGTCCTCGACCCCGAGGCAGTAGTGCGGCCCGGTGGGATCGGGCCCGTCGCCGCCTTCGGCCGGTGCTCCCA
This sequence comes from Mycobacteriales bacterium, assembly GCA_035545535.1. Lineage (GTDB taxonomy): Bacteria > Actinomycetota > Actinomycetes > Mycobacteriales > CAJCIY01 > DASZYF01. Next base: position 31,015 of record DASZYF010000219.1, read on the forward strand.
CCAGGTGCAGCTGCGCGTCAGCGACCGTGAACCAGGCACCGTCGATGCCCGGGATCTGCGGACGGTCCGCCGCCGGCAACGCGAACAGGTCCGCGTAGAACTCCCGCGTCGCGTCGAGCGCACCCGGGGCGCTCGTGTTGATGCTCACGTGCAGCACCCGCGTCACCTTCACGCCCCCATCCTGCCGGTCGACATCGGAGATGTGGCTGCGCTCTGGGGCTCGAAGGCGCCACAAGTCCGATGTCGACCGGGGGTCAGGCGATCTGCTGCATGAGCTCGACACGGACGCCGCCGGGCGCCTGGACGAAGGCGATGCGGCGGGTGCCGAACGGGCCGCTGACCTCGTGCGGGCCCCACAGGAGGCGGTGGCCCGCCAGCGCGGTGTCGAGGTCGTCGACGAACCAGGCCGCGTGCAGCCAGCCGTCGTCGATGGGGCCCAGCTCGCCGGCGTAGATGGCGCGGGTGAAGAGGGTGAGCCGGATGCCGCCCAGATCGACGTCGGAGCGCATGCCGCCGTCGGGCGTGCGCAGCGGATCGCTGACGTCGGCCCCGAGCCGCCGCCACCACGCACACGCAACGTCGATGTCCTGGACTTGTGCGGCGATGTTCCCGAACCCCGTGACTGAACCTGACACGTGTGTCAGGGTATGCGCCGTGGATCGCGTGCGCATGGGCATCGTCGGCATCGGCAACATCGCGCAGCTGAACGTGCGCGGCTACCTCCAGCACGAGCAGTGCGACGTGGTCGCGCTCTGCGACCCGCGCGAGGACAAGGCCGCGGCGATGGCCGCGAAGTGGGGCGTGCCGCACGTCGAGACGGACCTGGCGGCGCTGTTGGCCCGGGACGACATCGACGCGGTGGAGATCCTCACGCCGACGCACCTACACCGGCAGCACGTCGAGATGGCCGCGGCCGCCGGCAAGCACGTCAGCGTGCAGAAGCCGGCGGCCTGCTCGGTCGCGGATGCCCGCGCGATGGCGAAGGCGGCGGAGGCGGCCGGCATCACCTACCGCGTCACCGACAACTCGCTGTTCACGCCGCCGATGGTGCGGGCCCGCCAGCTCGTCCGTGACGGCGCCATCGGCGAGCCGAGCCTCATCCGGATCCGCACGGTCGTCGGGCAGACGGACACGCCCTTCCAGAACGCGCTCGAGCCGCAGGGCTACGTGTGGCGCTTCAACCAGCACTCGCCCGGTGGGCACCTCTTCGACGACGTCGTGCACAAGTACGCGTTGGCGCTGTGGCTCGTCGACGAGCCGGTCGATGCGGTGCAGGCCGTCGTGCGGCAGGGCCCGGTGTTCTTCGAGACGCCGAGCGTGATGCTGTTCGAGTACGCCCGGCCCGGCCTGCTGGGCTCGATGGACGTGACCTACGCGCCCGACATGTACATCCGCAGCCGCTACTACGGCGCGGACGAGTTCGTCGAGATCCAGGGCACCGAAGGCTTCATCTGGGTCACCCGGCACACGGGCGAGATGCTGGACCTGCCGCCGCTGATGCTGTACCGCGGGAAGGAGATGACCTCGTTCGCGGACGTGGACGGTGACTGGGGCGTCGGCTTCGACGACGCCGCGAAGCACTTCGTCGACAACCTGTTGCAGGGCACCACGCCCGACATGCGCCCCGAGCTCGCCGAGCGCGTGCTCCAGCTGTGCTTCGCGGTCTACCAGGCCTCGGCCGAGCAGCGGCGGGTGGACCCACGCACCATCGACGACGCGTTCTCGCCGCCGTGGTGGCCGTTGTTCACGTCGCCCGAGGACCAGTAGCGACGTAGTCGCCACGCAGGAAGTCGTACAGCTCCTCGAACGGCATCGGGTTGCTCAGCAGGTAGCCCTGGACGAAGTCGCAGCCGAGCTCGCGCACCAGTGTGTGCTCCTCGACCGTCTCGACCCCCTCGGCGACCGTGAGCAGGTCGAGCTTGTGCGCGAGCTCGATGGTCGACGCGAGCATCTCCCGCGTGCGCGGTTCGCGGTGCGCGTTGCTCACGAACGTGCGGTCGATCTTCAGCTCGGTGAACGGGATGCGCTTGAGCTGCTTGAGCGATGCGAAGCCGGTGCCGTAGTCGTCGATCGCGAGCTGCACACCGCGCACGCGCAGGCGCGTGAGGATCTCGACCGGCACCGCCGTGTCGCGCACGATGCGCGTCTCCGTCAGCTCGAGCGTGAGCGCGTCGAGCGGCAGCTCGGCCCTGGCGACGACGGAGGAGATCTCGCCGACGAGATCCGGGGATGCGAGGTCGTCGGCCGAGATGTTGATGGCCATGTGCAGCGAGGGCTCGACCTCGGCGCGCAGCCGCGCGAGGTCCGCGAGCCCGCGGTGCAGCACCGCGCGCAGCAGCACGGTCGAGGCACCGTTGCGCTCGCAGATCGGCACGAAGATCGACGGTCCGATGAGACCGAGCGTCGGGTGACGCAGCCGCGCCAGGGCCTCGACCGCGCGGATCGCGCCGGTCTCGCTGTGGTGGATCGGGTGGTAGTGCAGCTCGACCGCGTCGGGCAGCAACGACAGGACCTCGTCGGCGTGGAGCTCGAGGTTGCCGCTGCGGCCGTTCGTCGGCGACGAGCCGGTGTCGAGGAAGCGGTCGAAGACCGCGCGCACGTCGTCGACCGCGGCCGGCTTCCGGAGCGCGCCGAGCACGCGCAGCCGGTGCGCGAGCCCGATCTCCTCCACCGTCTTCACGACGACCTCAGCGGTGCTGCTGATGACCACGACCGCGGGTGGGTTGGGCCGGCTGCCCAGGTGGCGCAGGAACTCGACCCCGTCCATCCCGGGCATGTCGATGTCGCAGAACGCGATGTCGTAGGTGCCCTCGTCGAGCGCGACGAGCCCGGACGCGCCGTCGTTCGCCGTCATCGCGCCGCGCACGCCGAGGCGGCGGATGACCCGCCCGAGCAGGTCGATCATCAGCTGGTCGTCGTCGACGATCAGGATCCGCAACCGGCTGTAGTCGACCGGCTGCCCGTCCGTCGGAGCAGTGCCGCCGCCCATGCCCGTCAGTCCCCGGCGGCGACGGCGTCGCGGGAAGCGATCGCCGCGATCACGTCACCCAGCTGCGCCCGCAGGAGCGGCGCCAGGCGGGGACGGTCGTCGTCGTCGGCCGCTTCGACCTGCTCGCAGGTCGCGGCGAGCGTGCGGGCGCCGACGGTGCGCGCACCGGCGAGGATGCGGTGCGCGACGCCGCCGATCTCGTGCGGGTCCTCCGCGGCGATGGCCGCGTCGAGCCGCTGCATCGACTCGGCGGTGGAGGACCGGAAGCTCTGCAGGACCTCGCGGACGGCTTCGTCGTCGTCCCCGACGATGCCGCGCAGCACGCTGAGGTCGACGACATGGCTGCCGTGGTCGGTGGCCGTCGTCCGTTCACCGTTCGTGCCCGCCGTGGCGATGTCCGCGCCGGGCAGCCAGCGGGCGAGCGTGCGGTCGAGCGCGTCGAGGGAGAACGGCTTGATGAGCACCTGGTCCATGCCGACGGCGAGGCAGCGCTCCGCCTCCGACTGCAGCGCGCTCGCCGTGATGGCGACGATCGGCAGGCGGGTGCCCGTCTCCCGCGCCCGGATGGTGCGGGTGAGCTCGAAGCCGTCCATCCGCGGCATGTGGCAGTCCGCGAGGAGCAGCGCGTAGTCGCCGGCGTCGAGCATCGCGAGCGCCTCGGCGCCGTCGCCGGCGATCTCGCAGCGGTAGCCGAGGTCGGTGAGCTGCCGGCGCACGACGATCTGGTTCGTGGCGTGGTCCTCGGCGACGAGGATGACCGGTCCCTCGGCGCTGACCGGCCGCCGCGGCGTCGGCGCCTCGGCTTCGTGCCGCCCGGCGGCGACCTCGACCGCCCGCACGATGGACCGGCCGGTGATCGCGGCGGTCGCGACCGCGCCGATGCCGCCGATGAGCGCGGACCCGTCCACGGCGCGGTCGGCGACCATCGGGAGGCTTGTCCTCGACTCCGCGAGCTGCAGGAACGTCTCGTGGTCGGCCTCGGCCGCGCGCCGCGTGATGTAGACGACGTCGCCGTCGAGCCGGCCGAGCGCGCCGACCGTCACGACCTCCACCTCGGCGCCGGCCGTGCGCAACGCGTTGATCGCGACCTCGGTGGCGGGCGTGCGGTCGCTCGCGGTGACCGCGGTGACCCGGATGCCCTCGAGCGTGGAGGTCGGGACCTCAGGGGCTGCCGGCAGCTGCAGGAGGACCGAGAACGTGCTGCCGCGGCCCGGTGTGCTCTCGACGTCGACCGTGCCGTTCATCAGGCGCACGAGTCGCGCGACGATCGCCAGGCCGAGGCCGCTGCCGCCGTAGCGGCGCGTCGTCGACTGCTCGGCCTGCACGAACGGCTCGAAGAGCGTCTTCTTCTGCTCGGCCGAGATGCCGATCCCGGTGTCGCTCACGGACAACCGGATGGCGTCGCCCGCGGAGGACGCACGCAGCGTGACCGAGCCTTCGGCCGTGAACTTCACCGCGTTGCCGGCGAGGTTGTAGAGCACCTGGCGGATGCGGACCGCATCCCCGATGACCATGCGCGGCGTGCCCGGCTCGACCACGCAGATCAGCTCGACGCCCTTCGCCGAAGCGGTCGAGGACAGCAGCTCGCCGGCTCCGTCGAGGACTTCGGACAGGTCGAGCGGTGCCGCGCCGATCTCCAGCTTGCCCGCCTCGATCTTGGAGAAGTCGAGGATGTCGTCGATCACCGCGAGCAGCGCGTTCGCGGACTCGGCGATCGTCGTGGTGATCTGCCGCTGGTCGTGGCCGAGCGACGAGCGGGCGAGGATGTCGATCATCCCGAGCACGCCGTTCATCGGCGTGCGGATCTCGTGGCTCATCGTCGCGAGGAACTCGGTCTTCGCCTGCGTGGCCGCCTCGGCCTGCGCGAGCGCCTCGCGCACCTGGTCCTCCGCGCGCCGGCGCGCGGTGACGTCCCGCAGCGATGCGAGGACGCCGCGCCCCTCGTCGGTCTCGAGCAGGTTGAGCGTGATGTCGAAGATGCGGTCGTCGCCGGGCCGGAACGCCGGCAGCTCGAGGTGCGCGAACGTGCCCTTCTCGGCGTTCGCGGCGAGGTCCAGCGCCTGCAGCACCTCGTCGCGCCGGCTGCGCGGCAGGAGGTCGGCGATCGGCTGGCCGACGAGCGTGGTCCCCGGCGCCGGCCCGAGCGATTCGAACGCGGGGTTCGCGTAGCCGATCGTCAGGTCGCGCTGGATGAGGACGATCGGGTCGGGGGAGGTGTCGAGCAGGCCGCGCAGCCGGCTCGCCTCGCCGGCGGCCAGGAGCTCACGTTCGATCGCGCGCAGCTCGATGACCTGCGACGCGACGATCAGCGCGGTGAGGAGCACGATGCCGAGGAACATCTGCAGCTCCCACAGCGCCTTCAACGGCTTGTCGCCGTCGAGCGCGGCGAACAGGCCGTGGTCCTTCACCGTCGCCCAGTCCGCGATCACGGCGAGGACGGCGCCGCCCGTCGCGGCCCCGCGCGCGCCGAAGCGCAACGCGCCCCACGCGACCGCGGGGATGGCGGCGTAGGCGAGCGCCGGCTGGTGGCCCCAGAACGCGAACAGGCTGAGCCCGACGATCGCGGCGCCGATCGCCAGCGCCTCGCCGCCCTGCGCGGCGCGGAAGCGGTCGCCGTGCGGGATCGCCCACGCGAGGATCAGCGTCGCCACCACGAGCACGCCGAGGCCGTCGCCCGCGAACCAGCGGCCGAGCACGCTCGTCCAGGGCGACGGGTGGGGCGCGAACCGCGTCGCGGTCGCTCCGACGACCGCGCCGAGCGCCGGTCCGGCGGCACCCGCGCCGACGATGTAGGCGAGCAGCGGCTGGCGGCGCTCGAGCGACAGCGGCCGCCCGTTGAGCAGCTTCTGCGTGAGCCACGCGCCGAGGAGCGGCTCCACCGTGTTCGACAGGGCCGAACCGATCGCGGTGCCGGCGTTTTCGTGGATGACGAGGTCGGCGACGAGCTCGGAGGTGAAGCAGGCGACGAGCACGACGGCCCACAACCGGCGGGGCACGAGCAGCAGCGCGGCGACCGTCACACCCGCGGCTGGGAACAGCGAGACGCCGACGGCGGTGTTCCGGTTGACGTTGTAGACGAGCGTCGTGCCGAGCACGTGCAGGCCGGCGACGAGCAGGAACAGCAGTGCCGCGGACGCGAGCGGCGGCCGGTACGGCGCGCTCTCCTGCGCCGTACGTCCCTCGGCTACCGCCATCTCCTGCCCCCGCCTCTGCCGCCGGACAGTGCCAGCGTGGCACGGTGCGCGCAGGCCGTCCGGGTCAGGCGACGCCGCTGCGGGTCATCCTCCCAGGGTCAGAGGTGGGCGGTCAGGAACTCGACCGGCGCCGGGTCCGTCCACGCGTGGCCCGTGGGCTGCACGTCGTGCGCGAACGCATCGGCCGCCCCGGCGGCGCGGTAGACGCCGGTCACGCGTTCGGCGGTGGCGCGCGCCGAGGCGACCGGGAAGATCTGGTCCTGCTCGCCGCTCTGGGCGAGCAGGGCGCGGGGAGCGACCAGCGCGGCGAGGTCGGCGTGGTCGAACGCCCGCGCGATGCCCGGCACCACCTGCGAGCCGCACATGTTCCAGCCGATGCGCGCGCACGCGGACCACGACGAGAGGTAGCCGGCGACGACGGCGGCCCGCACGCGCGGGTCGACGGCGGCGAGGAACAGGGACGTGGTGCCGCCGTAGGAGAGGCCGGCGACGCCGAGCCGGGCGGCGTCGACCTCGGGCAGCGCGCCCAGCGCGTCGAGCGCCCGCGCCGCATCCCACACGTTGCGCCCGAGCACGGTGACGCCGAGCAGCGTCGCGAGCGTGAGGTCGTAGTCGCAGTGGTAGATGCCGTCGGGCTGCCAGTCGCGCCGCTGCCCGAACCCGCGCTGGTCCGGCGCGAGCACGACGTGGCCGGCGCGGGCGAGCGAGTCCGCGTAGGCCGCCCCGCGGTCCTCGGTCGGTGCGAGCCCGCACACCTCGTCGCGGCCGGCGCCGTGACCGTGCAACGCGACCACGCCCGAACCGCGGGGCTGGTGGGGGACGAGCAGCCAGCACGGGACGCGCATGTGCTGCTCCGCCGCGTACGACAGCGCGATGCGGCGGTAGGGGCCGACGTCGGTCTCGTCGCCGCGCTGCACGTCGAGCGGCACCGGCTCCGGCATGGCGCCGAGCAGCTGGAGCAGCCGCGGGCGGGCGTGCTCCTGCCACTGCACGAGGGTGCCGTCGGCCGGTGCCGGGTCGTCGACGACGACGCGGTCGAGCTCGGCGACGAACCACTCCCAGGGCGACTGGCCCGCGATGTTCGTCGTCACCCCCCACTCGCCGGTCATGGGGAGATGGCTACCAGCCGGCCGGCAGCCACGCCTCGGTGGCCGCGAGGAGGTCGTCGGCCATCCTCCGCACGGCGCGGGAGTCGATGCGCCCGGCGAGGGGGTCGAGCGCGTACGCGGCCTTGAGCAGCTCGCGGTCCTGCGTGAGCACGGCCTCCACCACCATCTCCTGCACCGCGCTGTGCCGGCGCACGACCTCGGCGGCGGGGGCGGGCGCGCTGACGGCGGGCCCGGGGGCGGGCCCGTCCCGGCCGACCTTCACCATCGACTCGACGACGGCGTCGGGCGGCAGGTCGGCGGCCTGGCCGACGTTCGGCAGGTTCAGCGGCATCACGCGCTCGGTGCCGGTGAGCAGGCAGTCCAGGAACGGCGCGACCATCTCGCCGCTGTCGCCCTGCGGGGGCTCCTCGGCGCCGGACAGCAGGTCGCTGACCCGGCTCACGTACTTCGCCTGGTCGCGCTCGCGGTCGGCGATGGTCGTGAGGTGCACGCCCCACTGCTCGCCCCAGCCCGAGTCCTCGGTGAGGAAGCCGGGCAGGAACTCGGCGAGGTGCCGGTCGCCGGCGGCGGGCAGCGCGCCCCACTCCTCCCACAGCGCGAGCTTCAGCTGGTTCGCCTTCTTGAACGCGGCGGCGGAGGTGAAGTCGTTCGCCCAGGGAACGTCGGTGAACGTGCCGTCGACGACCTCGCGCAGGATGTCGAAGCCGTCGCGGTCGCCGACGCGCACCGCTGTGACGAGCGGGAAGTGGTTGACGCCGGTGAGCGTGAGCTCGACATCGTCCGGACCGACGCCGCACAGCAGCGCGAACGACCAGCGCACGTGCGCGATCTCGTGGCAGAGCCCGACGGCCTTGATGCCGGTCGCCTTGCGCACGGACCGCGTGAGCACCGTCATCGGGTTGGTGATGTTCAGCATCCACGCGTCGGGGCAGAGCTCGGTCATGTCCCGGCCGATGCCCACGAGCACCGGGATGTTCCGGGCCGCGCGGTTGATGCCGCCCGGGCCCACCGAGTCGCCCACCGACTGCTTGATGCCGTAGCGCTCGGGCACCGCAAGGTCCTGCGCCATGCTCGCGAAGCCCCCGGTGCTGATGGTGACGACCACCGCGTCGGCGCCGTCGAGCGCCTCCCGCTGGTCGGTCGTGTGCGACACCGTCGCCGGCTGGCCGTAGTGCTCGCTCGCCTTCTCCACCCAGCGCGCCATGTCGGGCAGCGGCTTCGGGTCGATGTCCTCGAGCACGATCTCCATGCCCGCGAGTGACGGCGTGCGCATGAGGTCGGCGACGAGGTTGGGCACCCACTGGTAGCTGCCGCCGCCGACGATGACGATCTTCATGGGACCTCGATGGCGTTCGCCTTGGCGATCGCGGAGTAGTAGGCGGCGCTCGGCTTCGCGGTGCGCGCGAAGGTCGTGCGGTCGACGGAGAACAGGCCGAGCTTCGGGCCGTAGCCGAGGTCCCACTCGAAGTTGTCGAGCAGCGACCAGTGGAAGTAGCCGAGCACGGGGACGCCGGACTCGATGACGGCGTGCAGGTGGGGGAGCGCCTCGCGGATCATCGACTCCCGGCGCGCGTCGTCCTCCGTGCAGTTGCCGTGCTCGGTCACCATCGGCGTGACCTGGTGCTCGCTGGTCTCCCACACGCGCTTGACGCACTTGGCGAGCGCTTCGGGGGTGTAGGGGTAGCCGAGCTGGTTGATCTCGGTGCCGGGCGGCGGGTCGGTCGGACCCTCCATGCCGACGTAGGTGCTCGTGTAGCACTGCACGCCGAGGTAGTCGTCGCCGAGCTCGGCGGCGAGCCGGATGTACGGGTCTTCCATCGCGCCGGCGATCGCCTTCGCCATCGGCGCGGCCTCGTCGCTGATCGGGATCCAGTCGTCCATCGACAACGTGAGCCCGACCTTCGCGTGCGGCGCGGCCGCGCGGATCGCCGCGACCCCGAGGCGATGCGCCTCGCGCTGCTGCTCGTGCGCGGTCCAGCTCTTGCCGAGGTCGTCGACGACGCCGGGCGGGTAGCGGCCCTGGTACCAGCCGAGGGCCGCGATGACGTTCGGCTCGTTCAACGTGAAGTAGTGGCCGACGCGGTCACCGAGGTGGGCCGTGACCTTCTCGGCGTAGGCCGCGAACCGCTTCGCGGTCTCGACGTCCTGCCAGCTGCCGGCCTCCGCCACCCACTGCGGCAGCGTGAAGTGCACCAGCGTCACCATCGGCTCGACACCGCGCTCGCGCAGTCCGTCGCACTGCCGGGCGTAGCGGTCGAGCACGGCCGTGTCGAAGCGCCCGGGCTCCGGCTCGATGCGGGCCCACTCCACGGAGAACCGGTAGGCGTTGAGCCCGAGCGACGCCACGAGGTCGGCGTCGGTCTCCCAGCGGTTCCACGAGTCGCAGGCGGTGCCGCTCGGCTCCGCGCACCTCGTGCCGGGGGCGAGCTCGAACTGCCACCAGTCGCTGTTGCGGTTGCCGCCCTCGATCTGGTGGGCGGCCGTCGCGGCCCCCCACCAGAAACCTGACGGGAACGTCAGGGTTGTCGTCACCTGCGCAGGCTAGCGAGCGGACCGTGCGCGCCGGGAGGGCGCTGCGATCAACGCTCGCCCTACCGCTGCCGGGGGAGGGGGTTGTCGGTGGGCGGCGGCGTGCGGTGGTCCTTCAGCGTCTTGTCCACGTACATCGCGGTGTCGGCCTGCTCCAGCAGCGCTTCGGCGGAGACGCCGTCGCGGGAGCGGGCGATGCCGATCGACAGGCCGACGGGTGCCTCGACGGAGCCGAGGCCGTCGAGCGCGCGCCGCAGGCGGTCGGCCACGTCGTCGGCCTGCCGCTCGACCATGCCCTCGCAGATGATGACGAACTCGTCGCCGCCGAGCCGCGCGACCGTGTCGGACAGCCGCATCGCGCCGGTGAGGCGTCGCGCGACGTCCTTCAGCAGGGCATCGCCGGCCGCGTGGCCAAGCGTGTCGTTGACCTGCTTGAAGCCGTCGAGGTCGATGAAGAAGACGGTGACCGGACCGTTGGACCGGGCGGCGCGGGCGAGCGCGCCCGCGAGGCGGTCGACGGCGAGCGTGCGGTTCGCCAGCCCGGTGAGCGCGTCGTGGGTGGCGGCGTAGGTGGAGTGGTCGTACTTCTTGGCGTGCGCCAGCGAGGCGGTGATGAACGACGAGAGCGACCGCAACGTGTCGACCGCCTCGTCGCCGAACGCGGCGGGTTCGCCGGACAGGACCTTCAGCACGCCGTGGCACTGCTCGTCGTCGGCCAGCGGCACGACGACCATCGAGCGGGCGCCCACCCGGCGGCACGCCTCGCGGTCGACGCGGTCGTCGGTCTCGGTGTCGTAGGTGACGAGGGGCTCCCCGACCTCGACGCAGATCCCCGAGAGGCTCGCCTCACGACGCACCCGGGCGCCGAGGCTCGGCTCGGCCGTGCCGCTGGCGGCGGTGTAGACGAGCTCGTCGCCCTCGAGGATCTCGACCACGGCGCCGGCCGCGCCGGTGAGCTCCTGCGCCTTGCGGGTGACGACGCGCATGACCTCGGCGGGGTCGTGGACGACCGCGTTGATCTCCCGCTGCACACCGATGACCGCCCGCAGGCGCTCCACCTCATCGGTCATGAACCGCAAGCATGCCGGAACCGCGGTCCCGCTAATGTCCCTGACATGGGCGTCAGGGTTCCGCGCGACGTCACCGGCCGTCCGACGGCGCTGCGCGACCTCGACCTCGAGCCGTTCTTCCGCCCGCGCACGGTCGCCGTCATCGGCGCGAGCGAGACCGAGCACCGGCCCAACACGCTGATGTGGCGCAAGCTGCGCACCAAGGTCGAGATGCACGGGGCCACCGTCTACCCGGTCAACCCCGGCAAGGACGCGATCGACGGGGTGAAGGCCTACGCGAGCGTCGGTGACATCCCCGGGGACGAGCCGCTCGACCTCACCGTCGTGCTGGTCGGCGACGCGCTCGCGGTGATGCCCGAGGTCATCGCCCGTGGGAGCCGCTACGCAGTGGTGTTCGCCGCCGACTTCGCCGAGACCGGGGCGGAGGGCGAGGAGCGGCAGAGGCAGCTCGCCGAGCTGGTGCGCAGCAGCGACACCCGGCTGCTCGGCCCGAACACCAACATGAACGCGTTCGAGCAGTTCACCGCCGGTCTGCCCGGCCGTGCCATCACCCTCATCACGCAGAGCGGGCACCAGGGACGGCCCATCTTCCAGGGGCAGGAGATCGGCATCCGCGTCGACGCGTGGGCGCCGGTCGGCAACGAGGTCGACCTCGAGTTCGCCGACTTCGCCCGCTGGTTCGCCGACCAGCCCGAGACCGGCGCGATCGCGACCTACGTCGAGGGCTTCGCCGACGGGCGCACCCTGCAACTCGCGCTCGACCACTGCGCGCAGCGGAAGGTGCCCGTGGTCGCGGTGAAGGTCGGCCGCACCGCCGAGGGCACCTCGATGGCGAAGGCGCACACCGGTCACCTCACCGGCGCCGACGCCGTGGTCGACGCGGTGTTCCGCCAGTACGGCGTCACGCGGGTCGACGGGCTCGACGAGCTGCTCGACGTCAGCGCCGCGTTCTGCCGCACCCCCGCGCCGACCACGGACGGGGTCGTCATCTACTCGATCAGCGGTGGCACCGGCGCGCACGTCGCCGACCTCGCCGCCTCCGCCGGCCTCAACCTCCCGACGCTGTCGGCGCAGACGCAAGCCGCACTGCGGGAGAACATCCCCGGCTACCTGCGCGTGTCCAACCCGGTCGACTCCGGTGGTGCGCCGAGCGGTGACCAGCGCGGCAAGCCCATCCTCGACGCGATCCTGTCCGATCCCGCGTGCGGCGTGCTCGTGTGCCCGATCACCGGCGCGGGCTCGATGGCCAACCGGCTCGCGAAGGACCTCGTCGTGAAGGCCGAGGAGCACGGCAAGCCGGTGTTCGTCGTGTGGGGCTCCCCGGTGGGCACCGAGGTCGCCTACACGGAGATCCTGCTGCCCTCGCCGCTGCCGGTGTTCCGCTCCACCCGCAACTGCCTCACCGCGGTGAAGGCCTACCTCGACCACCACGGCTTCGCGCAGCGCTACACCTCACCGATCCCGCTGCTGCCGACCGCGAAGCTCGTCGAGCTCGATCCGCTGCCGCGGCGCACGACCCTGTCGGAGCACGCGAGCAAGCAGGTCCTCGCGGCCTACGGCATCCCGGTCAGCCGTGACGTGCTGTGCCAGAGCCGCGCCGATGCCGTGCAGGCCGCGGCCGCGCTCGACACCCCGGCCGTGCTGAAGGTCTGCTCGGCCGACATCGGCCACAAGAGCGATCTCGGCCTGGTGCGCCTCGGTCTCGCCTCCGCGGCGGAGGTCGAGGCGGCGTACGACGAGGTCCTCGCCGCGGTGCCCGCCGGCGCGAGCGTCGAAGGCGTGCTCGTCTGCCCCATGGAGACGGGTGGCGTCGAGGTGGTCGTCGGCGTCGCGCAGGACCCGCTGTTCGGGCCGGTCGTGCTGCTCGGTCTCGGCGGCGTGTTCGTCGAGGTGCTGGGCGACGTCACCCACCGGGTGCCGCCGTTCGACGAGGCCGAGGTCCGCCGGATGGTCGGCGAGCTCCGGGGTGTGAAGATGCTGCACGGTGTGCGCGGCCGGCCGGCCGCGGACATCGACGCGCTCGTCGACGTGGTCATGAAGGTGCAGCGCCTGGCGCTCGACCTCGACGGTGAGCTCGCCGAGCTCGACATCAACCCGCTGCTGCTGCGCCCCGACGGCGCGGTCGCCCTGGACGCATTGGTGGTCACGAAGTGACGGTCGACGGTCTGAGCACCCGCGAGGAGGGTCAGGTCCTCACGCTGACCATCGACCGCGCCGAGCAGCAGAACTCGCTCACCTACGAGATCCGCAACGCGATGGTCGCCGAGCTCGAACGGGCGAGCGCCGACCTCAACGTGCGCGCCGTCGTCATCACGGCGGCGGGGGAGCGGGCGTTCTGCACGGGGGCTGACCTGCGCTCGCGCCCGCCGACGCTGCCCAACCCCGAGGGCGCGCCGGAGCGCGCGATCGGCGGAGCGGCGCGGATGATCCGCACCGGCTGGCAGAAGCTCATCGCTGCGATCCTCGACTGCGAGAAGCCGGTCATCGCCGCGGTGAACGGCACCGCCGCCGGCGGCGGCATGCACCTCGCGCTCGCGTGCGACCTGGTGCTGATGGCCGACTCCGCCCGCTTCATCGAGGTCTTCATCCGGCGCGGCATCATCCCCGACGCCGGCGGCGCGTTCATCCTGCCGCGCATCATCGGCATCCAGAAGACCAAGGAGCTGATGTTCTTCGGCGACGACCTGTCGGCCGCCGACGCGGAGAAGCTCGGCCTGGTCAACAAGGTCGTGCCCGCCGCCGACCTGCAGAAGGTCACCACCGAGTGGGCCGCGCGGCTCGCCACGATGCCCACCAAGGCGATCGGTCTCACCAAGGCACTGGTCAACCGCTCACTGTCCGCCGACCGGCAGACCGCGTTCGAGGAAGAGGCCTGGTTCCAGGAGATCAACAACCTCTCCGAGGACGCCAAGGAAGGGATGATGAGCTTCGTCGAGCGGCGCCCGTCGGAGTTCAAGGGCTGGTGACCGTCCGCCCGTGAGCCACCCCCTCCGCGACAAGACCGCGGTCGCCGGCATCGGGCAGACCGCGTACGTGAAGTCGCTGCCCGACACCGAGCTGTCGCTCGGCGTCCAGGCCATCAAGGCCGCGCTCGACGACGCGGGCCTCACGCCGGCCGACGTCGACGGCCTGGCGAGCTACACGATGGAGCAGAACGTCGAGGTCAACGTCGCCCGCAACCTCGGGCTCGGTGACGTCACCTGGTTCGCGCAGGTGGGCTTCGGCGGCGGCGCGGGGTGCGGCGTCATCGGACAGGCGGCGATGGCGGTCGCGACGGGCCAGGCGAACGTGGTGGTGTGCTGGCGCTCGCGCAAGCGGGGCGGGCCGGCGACGCGCCCGTGGGCGCAGGTCGGCGACCGCGTCGAGGGCACGGCCGCGTTCACCCGGCCCGTCGGCCTGCTCCGTCCGGTCGACGAGATCGCGATGCTCACCAGGCGCTACCTGCACGAGTACGGCGGGAGCCGCGAGGACCTCGGCCGGGTCGCGATGGCGGTGCGCGCACACGCGAACCGCAACCCGCTCGCGATGATGCACGGCAAGCCGATGACGATGGCGGACTACCTCGGCGCGCGCATGGTGAGCGAGCCGCTGTGCCTGTTCGACAACTGCCTCGAGAGCGACGGCGCGGTCGCGTGCGTCGTCGTCAGCGCGGAGCGAGCCCGTGACCTCCGCCAGCCGCCCGCCTACGTCCACGCGTTCGGGCAGGGGCTCAACGCGCAGCACCAGACGATGACCAACTACTTCCGCGACGACCCGCTCGAAGGTCCGGCGTGGACGTGCGCGAGGGTCCTCTGGTCGCAAGCCGCGGTCACACCGGCCGACGTCGACGTCGCGCAGCTCTACGACGCGTTCTCACCGCTCATCCTCTTGTCGCTCGAGGGCTACGGCTTCTGCGCCCGCGGGGAGGCGCCGTCGTGGACGCTCGACGGCGGTCTCGAGCTCGGCGGGCGGCTGCCGGTGAACACGAGCGGCGGTGGCATGAGCGAGGCCTACGTGCACGGCTTCAACCTCATCAACGAAGGCGTCCGGCAGATCCGCGGCACGTCGACGGCGCAGGTCCCCGGCGCGCAGGTCTCGTTCGTCAGCAGCGGCGAAGGCGTGCCCACCTCGGCCGTGCTCTTCACGAAGGAGCCGGCGGCGTGATCGAGGAGGTGCCGCTGCCGAACACCGAGGACCCGGACGCGGCTCCGTTCTGGGAGCACGCGCTGCGCGGCGAGCTCGCGGTGCAGGTCTGTGCGGACTGCCACGCGCGGCGCAACCCGCCGCGGCCGATGTGCCCGGTGTGCAACAGCCTCGGGCTGCGCTGGGAGGTGCTGTCCGGCCGCGGCCGCATCTGGTCCTTCGTGGTGGCGCACCCGCCGCTGCTGCCGGCCTTCCTGCCGGTCGCGCCGTACAACGTCGTGGTGGTCGAGGCCGAGGAGGACCCGACCCTCCGCTTCGTCGGCAACCTGGTGGCCGAGCCCGGCGCGCCCATCAACAGCGTCGAGCCCACCACGATCGCGATCGGCCAGGAGGTCGTGGTCGCCTTCGAGCGGGTTGCCGACGACGTCGCCCTTCCCCGCTTCGTGGGGCTCTAGACCGCTGGTCGGTCGTCGGCCGGTTGACCCGGGTGGCCGAAGGTCCTCATTGATCCGCGTCGGGTCCTTTTCGGGGCAGTCCGGGGGCTTTAGCCTCTGCGGATGCCACGTCGTTCGCTCGTCGCCACCGTCAGCGCCCTCGCCCTCGGTGCTGCGTCCGCCGCCGCCCTCGTCGTCACTCTGGGCGCGTCACCCGCGGCCGCCGTCACCGGCCAGTCGTGCCCGGCAGCGGGCTGCCCGACGATCAGCGGATCGCTCGCGGAAGGCCAGGTCGTCTCGGCCTCCGACGGGACCTTTGCCGGGGCCACGAGCTACACCTACCGGTGGCAGCGATGCACTTCGAGCTCGCAGGTGAGCTCCTGCAACGACATCTCTGGGGCGAACAACCAGGAGTACGTGATCGCGCCCCCTGACGTCAGCGCGACCGAGTACCTGCGGGTCGTGGTCACGGGTCACGACGCAACGACGGCAGCGGCCGAGGCCTCCGACATCGCCGGCCCAGTCCAGCCGAGCTACAACGGGCCCGGTCTGCCGTCTACGGGCGGTGGAGACCTGCCTCCGTCGGTCAGCGACACCACGTCGTCGGGTAGCGACTTCACGCCGTACGTCGGCGACAACCTCACGTCGAGCTCGGCTACCTGGAGCTCGCCGAGCGGCACGACGACCGTCTACCAGTGGACCCGCTGCAACGCGAGCGGAACCTCGTGCGCGCCGATCCCCGGCGTGCCCTCGTCGGCATCGCCGACGCCGTACACACTGACCGAAGCCGACTTCAGCCAGACCATCCGGATGCGGGCTCGCGGGACGAACAACGACGGCACGAGCGAGCAGTACAGCTCGGCGGTCGGTCCGATCGAGCGGCGTCCGGGCTCGCCGACCCCCACGCCGACACCCACCCCGTCGGCCGGCGCGGGCGGCGACCACACGGCTCCGCAGACGCACTTCGTGCGCCACCCCGGTGCGCTGCTCAAGGTGAGCGGCGCGAAGGCTCGCGTCCGGTTCGGGTTCGCGGCCAACGAGCCGTCGCGCTTCCAGTGCAAGCTCGACGTGGGCCCGTGGCGGCCGTGCTCCGCACCGACCGTCCTCACCGTCCGTGCGACCTACGGCGGCGCGCGCCACACCTTCAAGGTGCGGGCCATCGACAAGGCGGGCAACGTCGACCCCACGCCGTCGTCGTGGACGTTCGTCGCG
>DASZYF010000220.1:0-15095 GCA_035545535.1 Mycobacteriales bacterium
GTCTGCCCGGACGGCACCAGCGCGCGCAGCTCCTCGACGACCTTCTGCCCCTCGTTGACGTCGGTGTTGGGCAGCAGCAGCGCGAACTCCTCGCCGCCGTAGCGCGCGAGCACGTCCGACGTGCGCAAGCGGCGGCGCCAGGCCCGGGTCACCTCCACGAGCAGCGCGTCGCCGGCGGGGTGGCCCTTCGCGTCGTTGTAGGCCTTGAAGTTGTCGAGGTCGAGCAGCGCGACGCACAGCGGCTGACCGGTGCGCGCCGAGCGCGCGACCTCGAGGTCGAGCGTCGTGTCCCACGCCCGCCGGTTGGCGAGGCTCGTCAGCGCATCGGTGCTGGCCTGCTCGGCCAGCTGGTAGACGAGGTCCTCGCGCTGCAACGCGATGACGGCTTCACCCGCGAGCAGCTCGAGCGTGCCGAGCAACGTGGCGTGCCGTGCTTCGAGCGGCGTCGTCATCGTCGCGACGAGCACACCCATGCACCCGTCGCGACCGAGGAGCGGGACGTAGAGCGCACCGGTGAGCGGTGTGCCGGTGGATCGTTCGAGCGCGGTGACGGCGTCGAGGTCGATGCCGCCCGGGTCGCGCACCCACACGATGCGCGCCTGCGCGGTGCGGAACACGTCGGCGACCACGGTCGAGCCGTCGAGCGGGACGTGGCTGGACTCCGGCGTGAAGCCGTCCCAGGCGGCCAGCTCGAGGCGGCCGTCGGCGGTCGGCAGCAGCAGGCTGACCAGCGCGGCGCCGGTGAGGTCGCGGGCGACACGGCAGACGGAGATGGCCGCGGCGTCGTCGGTGAGGATCGCGCGGCGGGCCGCCGACAGGGCCATGCGCTCGGCCGACATGCGCTCGAGGTCCTGCTCGCGTTCCCGCAGGTTCTCGACGGTGACCGCGTGCGAGAGGCGCGCGGCGGCCGCGGTGGTGAGCTCGGTGAGGACGTGCGCATCACGGTCGTCGAACGCGCCGAGCGCCGACGACGACACCGACAGCACCGCCGCGACGACGCCGTTGTGCTCGACGGGGACGGTGACGGCGCTCCCGACGCGGTAGCCGTCGAAGTCGATCGAGAGCAGGCGGTCGTCGTGCTCGCCGTCGGTGCAGACGTAGGCGTGGCCGGTGGTGAGGGCGAGGCCGGCCAGCGTGCCCCTGACCGGGAACGTCTGGCCGGACATCATCGCGACGTCGCCGGACTCCGCGACCGCCGTGATCTGGTCGCCGAGCGAGACGAAGACGCCGCAGTGCTCGGCGCGGACGGCGAAGCGAGCCTGCTCTGCGAGGGTGCGGAGGATCTCGGCGCGGACCGGTTCGCAGAGCGCAATCTCGCGCAGCCCCGCGACGAGCAGCTCGAGCCGATCCGCTCCGTGCTCACCCGCGCGCAGGCGGCGCACCAGTCGCACGGGAGCCAGGTCCACAGATCACAGTGTGCGGACGCGAGCGCGGATCGGTGCCCAAAATCGCCGGGTTCTTCTCGAGGGAGCACAGGGGCGTTGCGGGTGCGCTGCGCCGGAGAGCGGGATGTCCGAGATGTCCTTTCTCGGTGCCGCCGGTGCTCCTAGTGCAGCGCGTCCGGCAGCGGGACCTGGCCCTCCATCGGTGAGCGCCGCGACGCGTCCGGGTGCAGGTTGAGCAGTGACGTCACGCGCTGGTGCGAGAGGCCGAGCCGGTCGGCGATCGCGCGGTGCGACGCACCTTCGCGGGCCATCCCTTCGGCCACCAGGCGGCCGACGCGCGTCGTCGCATCGCCCACGAGACGGCGACTGCGACGCAGCCGGGTGAGGACCTCGGCGGCGTCGTGGCGCTCCATGATGCGCGACCAGGACCGGCCGGCCTTGCGCTGCTCGCCGATCTCCCGAACCGCCTCGGCCACCGCGAGCTGCTCCTGCGCAACCCGCTCGGCTGCGTCGGCCACCACTTCCAGCGTCGTCGACGTCGTCTCGCCGTCGAGCGGCATCATTGCTCCAACCCCCACGTCTCTCGTCCCACCCCGAGACAGCTGTCCGGTTGCCGGTTGCAGTACCCAGCTCGTTCGCATCGCAACCGTCGTCTCTGTGATGTCCGACACGGGCCGGATTGGCAACCTTCGTTGCCGCCTGCGCGGTGTCGGACGAAACGTGCGCCGCGTAGTTTTGACCTTCGGCGGTCGTTGGAGGACCAGCGTCGGGCCCCCGGTCACTGGACCGCGGACTCCCCGGTCTCGCCAGCCACTACAGGAGCGGCTGCCCGTGACAGACCTAGCCATCTTCCCCGACCGACCAGCGCTGCCCGCGGCCGGCGACCTAACCGGCGACGTCACCGGCGACAGCTCCTTCGACCGCTACGCGCGGATCGTGCAGGAGGTGCTCCGCGTGCCGGTCGCGCTGGTCAGCCTGATCGAGCCGACGCGGCAGGTCTTCGTGGGTGCCGTGGGGCTGCCCGAGCCGTGGGCCAGCACCCGACAGGCCCCGCTCACGCACTCGTTCTGCCACCAGGTCGTCACGCAGTGCGCACCGCTGATCGTCACCGACGCCACGACCGACCGGCGCGGTCAGGGCAACCTCGCGCTCACCGACCTCGGGCTGGTCGCGTACGCGGGCTACCCGCTGCGCGACTCGCACGGTGAGGTGATCGGGTCGCTCTGCGCGATCGACGCCGTCGCCCGGGAGTGGGCGCCCGCCGACCTGCTGCTCCTCGAGGACCTGGCGCACACGTGCTCCACCGAGATAGCGCTGCGCGAGTCGCAGGCCGCCCTGACGAGCGCCATCGCGGAGGCGACGAACGTCTCGCTGCGCGCCCGCACCCTGCTCGCGCTCAGCGAAGGACTGAACCAGTCCGCGACGCTGGCCGACGTCGCGGCGACGTTGCAGGACGTCGTCGTCGACCACCTCGGGGCGCTGCACGCGGGCGTGTGGTTGAGCGATGAGCTGACGGGTGACCTCGGCTACGTCCACCACCCGTCCCGCGAGTGGAAGCAGGCCGAGGTGTTCGGCACGCTCGGGTACGACCGCACCAACCCGATCGGCGCCGTCGCGGTGACCGGGGAGGCGGCGTACTACCCCGACCGCGCCGGCCAGGACGCCCGCTTCCCCGCGTACGCCACGGACCCGCTGCCCGGCGACGGCCAGGCGCGCGCGATCCTGCCGCTCACCGTCGCGGGCCGCACGTTCGGCGCACTGGCGGTGCTCTGGGAGCAGCCGCGGACCTTCTCCGAGGACGACGTGCTCACGGTCGGTGCGCTCGCGTCGTACACGTCGCAGGCCGCGCACCGCGCGCTGATGCTGACCGAGCGCACCCACGCCGCGACCATCCTGCAGAGCGCGCTGCTGACCGACGACCTGCCGCAGCCCGACGGTCTCGAGATCGCGGCGCGCTACCTCACCAGCCGACGCGACGACAAGGTCGGCGGCGACTGGTACGACGCGGTCGTGATGCCATCCGGGGCGACGAACCTGATGATCGGTGACGTCGTCGGGCACGACATCGCCGCCGCCGCCGTCATGGGCAACCTGCGCAGCATGTTGCGCGGGATCGCGTGGGCGGTCGACGACACCCCGTCCGCGAACGTCGCGCGCCTCGACCGCGCCGCCCGCGACCTGCAGGTGCCCGCGCTCGCGACGCTCGTGTACGCGCGCATCGAGCAGACGTCAGCCGACCGCGGCAGTGGGATCCGGCGGCTGCGCTGGACGACCGCCGGGCACCCCTCGCCGATCCTCGTGCAGCCCGACGGCGCGTGCCGCGTGCTGGACGAGGGCTACGACCCGGAGCCGTTGCTCGGGCTGCTGCCCGACGTCGAGCGGCACGACCACGAAGCGGAGATCCCGGTCGGCGCGACGCTCGTGCTGTACACGGACGGCCTGTACGAGCGGCGGGGTGAGGACATCGACGCGAGCCGCGACCGGTTGCTCGCGGCCCTCGGGCGGCACCACGCGCTGCCCCTGCCCGCACTCGTCGATGCGGTCGTGCACGAGCTGGTCGGTCGGGACCCGCGCGACGACGTCGCCATCCTCGCCGTCCGCTTCCACCCCCAGCCCTAGCCCGGGCCCCCGCCGACATCGGCGATGTGCCCGGTTTCCGGGCTTCCGATCTGCCACAACCCCGCCCTCGCCCCCCCGGTCGACATCGGGGATGTGGCAGGTTTCCGGGCTCCAGATCTGCCACAACCCCGCCCTCGACCCACCACCGGTGCCCGGTCCCGACCGGCGCATCAGCCGCACCGGTCGACATCGGCGATGTGGCAGGTTTCCGGGGTGCAGATCTGCCACATCGCCGATGTCGGCGGGTGGGGTCAGCCGGACCCGAGGGAGGCGGCGAGGGCGTCGAGCAGGGCGACCAGCCCGCTCGGCCCGTCGACGACGAGGTCGGCGGAGTCGCGCAGCGCCGGCGGACCGCCCGGCCGCTCCGCGCAGACGATCGCCACCGGCACCCCGCGGTCGCGCAGGCCTACCGCCGTGTCGAGCACGGGGATGTCGCCGTCGTCGTCGCCGGCGTAGAGCACCACTCCGGCGCCGGTGCGCTGCACGTAGTCGGCGAGCGCGCCGCCCTTGTCGGGGCCGGGTGTGCGGAGCTCGAGCACGAACGCGCCGGTCACCACCGAGAGCCCGGTCTCGTCGGCCAGCTGGTAGAGCTTGGGGGCGAGCGCGTCGAGCGCCTGCTGCGGATGGGCCGCCGGGCGCGTGTGCACCGCGAGCGAGAGTCCCTTGTCCTCCACGTGCACGCCGGCACCGGCGCCCGCGACGATGGTCTCCAGCCGCTGCCGCGCGATCGCGATGCCCGGCGCCGGCGGCGGTGATTCCAGCACGCCCTCCCGCCAGCGCTGCATGCCGTAGAGGCCGAGCACCTCGAGGCGGCCGGACAGCTCCGGGTCGATGCCGGCGAGACCGACGAGCGTCGCGGCGGGGCGGCCGGACAGGATCGCGACGTGGCCGACGACGTCGGCGATGCGGGCAAGAGCGGCCAGCGCGCCGGGCGCGGGGACCGCGTCCTCGGGGCGTTCGACCAGCGGCGCGAGCGTGCCGTCGTAGTCGAGCACCACCGCCGCGCGAGCGGGGGCGGCGACGAGCGACGCGAACGCCGAGCGGCCGACGGTCGTGCGCGGCTCCGGCAGCATCTAGGCGGCGTCGGAGGCGACGACGACGATCAGGCCGCCGGTCGGCAGGAAGATGTTGGGGCGCAGGCGGGCGTCCTTGATGGAGGGCACCATCTGCATGAGCAGCCGGGCCTGCGCTTCGTTGGTGCGGTCGTAGAAGACGGTGGTCACGGCGTAGCGCGCGTTGACGTTGGTCGTGCGGCGCACGTTCCAGCCCGCGGCGCGGATGCGCGCGGCCTCCTTCTCGCCGAGGTCCTTGATGCGGGTCTCGTTGAGGACGGTGACGGTGGCGGTGCCGGCCTTGAGGTGCGGGCTCGGCTGCGCGCTGGGTGCTAGGGCCGACGGGTGGGTCGCCGCGTGGGTCGCGGCGGCCGTGCTCGCCGGGCCGGCGGGGGCGGGAAGTCCGCTGGCCGGGGCGGTGCTCGGGTGCGTAGCGCGGTGGGTGCTCGGGTGACCGGGGACCGTGCCGACCACGGCCGGGCCGGGGCCGCTCGCCTTCTGGTTGGCCGGGTGGCCGGGGTAGCCGCCGGCGTGCCAGTAGTTGGCGGTGACGAGGCCGACCACGACCGCCCCGACCGCGAGCGCGCCAGCGGTGAGGCCGCGGCGCCAGGGCGGGACCGCGGCGGCGTGCCGGGCACCGACGGGATCGTCCGGGTCACCCGGTGACTCCGGCTCGACGACCGGCCGCAGCTCGTAGGTGGGCAGCGGCGCCAGATCCGGTCCAGATCGGACTTGTGGCGGCTCCGGGGCCCTTTCGGCTGCCACATCCCCGATCTCGACCGGGGCGGGGCCGCGGTCGGCGCGGCGCCAGGTGCGGCGGCCGGGGACCTCGGCGGCCGGCTCCTCCTCGGACACCCAGGTGGTGAACCCGGGCGCGGCACCGGACGGCACCTCGGCGAGCGAGGAGATGGGGTTCGGGGCGGCCGGCTCCACGGGCGCCGCCGGCGCGGCGGCGGGGATGGTCACGGCGGCGTAGGGGTCGGTCTCGGCCGACTCCCACAGCGGCGGCAGCTGGTTGGCGCCGGTCGCGGGGTCGACCGGGTCCCACGAGAGGACCGCCGGGCCGGTGGGCTCCGGGTCGTCGCTGCGGTCGTCGCCCATGCCGGGGCGGCGCGTCAGGTCAGGTCGATGCCGAGGCGGCGGGCGGACCGGACCCGCTGGCGGCTGGCCCGCAGGCGGCGCAGCCGCTTGACCAGCATCGGGTCGGCGACCAGGGCCTCGGGGCGGTCGATCAGCGCGTTGAGCAACTGGTAGTACCGGGTGGCGGACAGCCCGAAGAGCTCCCGGATGGCCTGCTCCTTGGCGCCCGCGTAGCGCCACCACTGGCGCTCGAACTCGAGCACCTGCTTCTCACGCTCGTCGAGCTCGCCAAGGGCGTAGCCCGGCGCGGTCCGGGTCGAGGGTGCCGCCTCCACGCTTAGCAGCCTGCCATCTGCGCCCGCCGCGGCGGGTGGCGCCACGCGGCGTGTCGGCGCCCATCTGGTCACTTCGTCACCATCCGTCACAACTACAGCAGTGGCCCGACAAGCAGATCTTTAGGTTCCTTGGGCCGATCCGCCCTCATCTCGACCCCACAGGTTCCCGAGGTGTGAGGAATGGCTCGACCCGACGGTGCCCCTGCCCCCGCCCGCCACAGCCGCCTACGACGCGCGACCGCCCTGGGCGGAGCACTGGCGCTCGTCGCCGCCGCCGCGCTCGTGGTAGCCCCGACCGCGCAGGCATCCGCCCCCGCGACGGCCCCGAAGGCGGCCGCCCAGGCCGCCCCTGCCAAGGCCGGCCCGCCGCACAAGGCGAGCGTCGGCCGGCACTACGCCAAGATCACCAAGGCCTGCCCCCCTGCCAAGAAGCACCAGGCCCAGTGCTTCGCGCTCCGCAACGAGGAGACGACGGCCGACACCCCCGGCGCCGTGCCCTACGACGTCACCGCCTCCTACTCCGCCGGGCCCCTGGGCTACGGCTACACCCCGTCCGACCTCTGGACCGCGTACGGCCTCGGCACCTCGTCGACCCTGACCGCCTCCGGCGGGCCGGGCAGCACGATGACGGTGGGCATCGTCGACGCCTACGACGACCCGAACATCGAGTCCGACCTCGGCGTCTTCGACTCCCAGTACGGCCTCCCGTCGTGCACCACCGCGAACGGCTGCTTCAAGAAGGTCAGCCAGACCGGCAGCACCACCTCGCTCCCGAGCGCGGGGCACGGCTGGGACACCGAGATCACGCTCGACGTCGACGCCGTCCACTCGGTCTGCCCGCTGTGCAAGATCCTGCTGGTCGAGGCGAACAGCTCGTCGTTCACCGACCTCATCGCGGCGGTGAACGAGGCGGTCACGCTCGGCGCCAACGTCGTCACCAACTCCTACGGCACCGGCGAGTTCACCGACAGCAGCCTCGCCTCGGCGTACAACCACAGCGGCGTGGTCATCACGGCCTCCACCGGTGACGACGGCTACTACGACTACATGGCGTCGTCGCCGTCGGGGAGCGCCGAGACGCCGGCCGCGCTCAACACGGTCGTCGCCGTCGGCGGCACCACCCTCATCCTCAACGGCAGCAACGCCCGCACCTCCGAGTACGTGTGGAACGACGGCAGCCACGCGGATGGCGGCGGCAGCGGCGGCGGGTGCAGCAAGCTCGGCTCCACGTCGTACTACAAGGCGCAGAGCTGGCAGCAGTCCGCGACGAACTACTCGACCGCGGGCTGCAGCAGCACCGGCCGCCTGAACGCCGACGTCTCCGCGATCGGTGACCCGGTCACCGGCTTCGACATCTACGACAGCTACTCGGTCAGCGGGACGCACTGGGCGGACTACGGCGGCACCAGCCTCGCGTCGCCGGTCGTGGCGGCGATGTTCGCGCTCGCCGGCGGCGCGAACGGCATCAGCTACCCGTCGCAGACGCTGTACAACACGCTGTCGAAGGCGTCCTCCAACCTCTACGACGTCACGTCCGGCGGCAACGGCTCGTGCAACGGCACCTGCTCGTCCACGCCGACGTCGTCGACGGACTGCAACAACACCTCGGCCTGCGACGCGATGACGGGCTACGACGGGCCCAGCGGTGTCGGCACCGCCAACGGGTACGCGGGCTTCAGCCCGATCCTGGGCTCGTTCACGCTGACGTCCTCCGGCAACATCGGGTCGACGATCACCGCGAACGCCAGCGCCACAACGTCGTTGTCCGGCTCGGTCACGTCGTACACGTGGAGCTGGGGTGACGGCAGCACCACGACGACGACCACGTCCTCGACGACGCACGCGTACAACAGCTCCGGCACGTTCACGGTGTCGATGACCGCGACGAACGGGTCCGGGACGAGCGTCGCGGTGACGCACACGACCACCATCAGCAGCTCACTGACCGCGCCCACCGTGACGGCGGTCAGCCCGACCAGCGGCACCACCGCCGGCGGCACGTCGGTGACGCTCACCGGCACCGGCTTCACGCCGTCGTCGACGGTGAAGTTCGGCAGCACCTCCGGGACCGGGGTGACGGTCAACAGCTCCACGTCGATCACGGTCACGTCACCGGCGGTGGCGGCCGGTCAGGTCGACATCACGGTCACCACGGCGGGCGGCACGAGCAGCACGTCGTCGGCCGACCACTACACCTTCGTGGCTCCCCCGGCGATCACCGGCATCAGCCCAAGCTACGGCACCACCGCGGGCGGCACGTCCGTGACGATCACCGGAACAGGCTTCAACGGCATCAGCTCGGTGAAGTTCGGCAGCACCGCCGCGACGACGTTCACCACGGTGAGCACCACGCAGATCACCGCGACGGCGCCCGCCGGCAGTGCCGGGACCGTCGACATCACCGTCACGGGCACGTACGGGTCGAACAGCACGGGGTCGACCGACCAGTTCACCTACTACGGCACACCGACGATCACCGGGATCAGCCCGACGTCGGGCACCACGTCCGGCGGCACGAGCGTCACGATCACCGGCACCAACCTCACGGGCGCGACGTCCGTGCTGTTCGGCACCACCGGCGCGACGACGTACACGGTGAACAGCGCCACGCAGATCACCGCGACGTCGCCCGTGCACAGCGCCACCGGCACCGTCGACATCACCGTCACGACGCCCGGCGGCACGAGCGCCACGTCGTCGGCCGACCAGTTCACCTACACCGGTGCGCCGACCGTCACCAACGTCAGCCCGGGCTCCGGCGCCTCCTCGGGCGGCACGTCGGTCACGATCACCGGGACCGGCTTCAGCGGCGTCACCGCGGTCAAGTTCGGCACGACGGCGGCGATGTCGTACACCGTCAACAGCACGACATCGATCTCGGCAGTGGCCCCGACCGGCACCAACGGCAACCAGGTCGACGTCCGGGTGACCAACGGCGCCGGCACCAGCGCCACGTCCTCGAGCGACCACTTCACCTGGTACGACCCGCCGACGGTCACGAGCATCAGCCCGTCGAGCGGACCGACCTCCGGCGGGACCGGCGTCACCATCAACGGCACCAACATGGCCGCCACGTCCGCCGTGACGTTCGGCGGTGTCGCGGCGACGAGCTTCGTCATCAACAGCGCGTCCAAGCTGACGGCGTTCGCGCCCGCGGGCAGCGCCGGCACGGTCGACATCGTGGTCACCGCGTCCGGCGGCACGAGCTCGACCTCGGCGAACGACAAGTACACCTACGTCGCCGCGCCGACCGTCACGAGCATCAGCCCGACCACCGGTCCCGCCGCCGGCGGCACGTCCGTGGTCATCACCGGCACCAACCTCACCGGCGCGACCGCGGTGACGTTCGGCACCACCGCGGCCAGCACCTACACGGTGAACAGCGCCACGCAGATCACCGTCACGTCTCCCGCGGTGAGCGCCGGCACGGTCGACGTCACCGTCACCACCGCCGGCGGCACCAGCGCGACGTCGGCGAACGACAAGTTCACCTACGTCGCCGCGCCGACCGTCACGAGCATCAGCCCGACCACCGGTCCCGCCACCGGTGGCACGTCCGTGGTCATCACCGGCACCAACCTCACCGGCGCGACCGCGGTGACGTTCGGCACCACCGCGGCCAGCACCTTCACGGTGAACAGCGCCACGCAGATCACGGTCACGTCCCCCGCGGTGAGCGCCGGCACGGTCGACGTCACCGTCACCACCACAGGCGGCACCAGCGCGACGTCGGCGAGCGACCAGTTCACCTACGTCGCCGCACCCGCGGTCACGAGCATCAGCCCGACCTCCGGACCGACGACCGGAACCACCTCGGTCATCGTCACCGGCACCAACCTCACCGGCGCCTCGGCGGTCAAGCTCGGCACGACGGCGGCCAGCACCTACACCGTCAACAGCCCCACGCAGATCACCGTCACGACGCCCGCGCACGCCGCCGGCACCGTCGACGTCACCGTCACCACCATTGGCGGCACCAGCGCCATGTCGGCGAACGACCAGTTCACCTACGTGTCCGCGCCGACCGTCACCGGCATAAGCCCCACGGAGGGCCCGGCGGCCGGCGGCACGTCGGTGGTCATCACCGGCACCAACCTCACCGCCGCCACCGCGGTCACGTTCGGCAGCACCGCGGCGACGGGCTTCACGGTCAACAGCGCGACGAAGATCACGGCGACGTCCCCCGCCGGCAGCGGCACCGCCCACGTCACCGTCACGACCGCGGGCGGCACCAGCGCCACGTCGAGCGCGGACCAGTTCACCTACGACTCGGTGCCGACGGTGACCAGCGTCAGCCCGGCGGGCGGCCCGCTCGCGGGCGGCACGTCGATCACGCTGAACGGCACCGGCTTCACCGCGGGCACGACCGTCAGCGTCGGCGGCAGCGCGGCGACGAACGTGAGCGTCTTGTCGTCCACGATGCTCACGGCGACGACACCCGCGCACGCAGCGGGCACGGTCGACGTCACCGTCACCACACCCGGCGGGACGAGCGCCACATCGGCGGCGGACGACTTCACCTACACCGTCACGCCCACGGTCACCAGCGTGAGCCCGAGCTCCGGACCGTCGGCGGGCGGCACCAGCGTCACCATCGCCGGCACCGGCTTCACCGCGTCCTCGACCGTGAGCTTCGGCGGCACCGCCACCGGCAGCGTCACCGTGAACAGCGCGACCCAGATCACCGCGCTCTCGCCTGCGCACCTCGCCGGCACCGGTGACGTCGTGGTCACCACGCTCGGCGGCGCGAGCGCGACGTCGTCCGCCGACCACTACACGTTCGTCGACGCCCCGACCGTCACCTCGATCAGTCCCACCTCCGGCCCGACGGCCGGCGGCACGAGCGTCACCGTCACCGGCACGAACCTCACCGGCGCGACGGCGGTGCTGTTCGGCGCGAACGCGGGCACCGGCGTGACCGTGAACAGCGCGACGTCGATCACCGTCACCGCGCCTGCGGGCACCGGCACGGTCGACGTCACGGTGTCGACCGCCGGCGGCACCAGCGCCACGTCCGCCAACGACCAGTACACCTACGTCGCCGCGCCGACGGTCACGGGCATCTCGCCCACGTCCGGCCCGGCGAGCGGTGGCACGTCGGTGACGATCACCGGCACGGACCTCACCGGTGCGACCGCGGTGTCGTTCGGGGGCACCGCGGCGGCCGGCTTCACGGTGAACAGCGCGACGCAGATCACCGCCACGTCGCCGGCGCACGCGGCCGGCACCGTCGACATCACCGTCACGACCCTCGGCGGCACGAGCGCGTCCTCCGCGAACGACCAGCTCACCTTCGTCGCCGCGCCGACCGTCACGAGCGTCAGCCCGACCGCCGGTCCGACCGCCGGCGGCACCTCGGTGACCATCACCGGCACCAACCTCACCGGCGCGACCGCGGTGTCCTTCGGCGGCACCGCCGCAGCCGGCTTCACCGTGAACAGCGCGACGAAGATCACGGCGACATCGCCCGCGGGCACCGGCACCGTCGACATCACCGTCACGACCATCGGCGGCACCAGCGCCACCTCCGCGAACGACCAGCTCACCTACATCGCCGCGCCGACCATCACCAGCATCAGCCCGACCAGCGGGCCGGCGGCGGGCGGCACGTCGGTCACCATCACGGGCACCAACCTGTCGGGCGCCAGCTCGGTCAAGTTCGGCTCTGGCACAGGCACTTCCGTGGTGATAACCGACTCCACCTCGATCACGGTGAGCTCGCCGTCGGGCAGCGGGACCGTCGACGTCACCGTGACCACCAGCGGTGGCACCAGCGCGACGTCGGCCGCGGACCAGTTCACCTACATCGCGGCGCCGACCGTGACGAGCATCAGCCCGCCGACCGGATCGACCACGGGCGGCACCTCGGTGACGATCACCGGCACGAACCTCACCGGCGCCACCGCCGTCAGCTTCGGCAGCACCGCCGCCGCGGGCTTCACCGTGAACAGCGCGACGTCGATCACGGCCACGTCCCCGGCGCACGCGGCCGGCACCAACGACATCACGGTCACGACGCCCGGCGGCACGAGCGCGACGGGCGCGTCGGACAAGTTCACGTTCATCGCGCCACCGACCGTCACCGGCATCACGCCGACCAGCGCCCCGACGAGCGGCAGCACCTCGATCACGGTGACGGGCACGAACCTGGCGGCCGTCACGTCCGTCAAGCTGGGCACCACCCCGGCAACCTTCACCGTCGACAGCGCCACGCAGATCACCGCGACGTCGCCCGCGCACGCCGCGGGCACGGTCGACCTCACGGTGCACTCGGCCGGCGGCACCAGCGCGACCTCCGCGGCCGACCAGTTCACCTACGTCGCCGCGCCGATCGTCACCAGCGTCAGCCCGACGTCCGGCGTCACGACCGGTGGCACCTCGGTCACCGTCACCGGCAGCAACTTCACCGGCGCGACCGCCGTCAAGGTCGGCGCGACGGCCGCCGCGACGTACACCGTCGACACCGCGACGCAGATCACGCTGACCACGCCCGCCGGTTCGGCCGGCCCGGTCGACATCACCGTCACGACGCCGGGTGGGACCAGTGCGACGTCGTCCGCCGACCAGTTCACCTACACGGCTCCGAGCTCGCCGACCCCGTCGCCGAGCACCAGCCCGAGCACCAGCCCGAGCACCAGCCCATCACCCAGCACCTCGCCCAGCACGAGCGCGAGCCCGACGCCCAGCACGAGCGCGAGCACGAGCGCGTCCCCGACGCCCAGCACGAGCGCGAGTGCCTCCCCGTCGCCCAGCACGAGCGCGAGCACGAGTGCCCGCCCGAGCTCGTCGCCGAGCAGCAGCGGCGCACCGCGGACGGCCGCCCCCGACGTGACCGGCGTGACGCCGAACGTCGGCCCCATCACCGGCGGGCAGTCGGTGAACGTGTCGGGCACCGGGTTCACCGGCGCCACGCTCGTGCACTTCGGCAGCACCGCGGCGACGGCGTTCACCGTCATCTCCGACAACGTGATCGTCGTGCGCACGCCGGCACATGCGCAGGGCAACGTCAACGTCACCGTGACCACGGCCGCGGGCACGAGCGGCTTCGGCATCGCGAACCAGTACCGCTACCTCGCGAAGCCGGTCGTCACCAAGGTCGTCATCTCGGCGTCCAAGGGTGCGCAGACCGTCACCATCACCGGCACCGGCTTCGTCAAGGGCGCGAAGGTCCGCCTGGGCTCGATGTCGGCGAAGAAGGTCACGGTGAAGTCGGCCACGCGGATCGTCGTGAAGGCGCCCCGTCACCTGCACGGCAAGGTCACCGTCACCGTCATCACGCCCGGTGGAAGCAGCGCCAAGAGCAAGCACAGCACCGCCCACACCCGATACGTCCCCTTCGTCCCCTACGAATGACCCGCCGACATCGGCGTTGTGGCAGATCCCCGGCCCCCAAACCAGCCACATCGCCGATCTCGACCCGCACGTAGCCCACCCCCTCCGGCCGACATCGGCTTTGTGGCAGATCCCAACCCCTGACAGCCGCCACATCGCCGATCTCGACCCGCACGTAGCCCACCCCCCCTCCAGCCGACATCGGCTTTGTGGCAGATCCGGACGCCCGACACCCGCCACATCGCCGATCTCGACCAGCACGTAGCCCACCCCCTCCAGCCGACATCGGCTTTGTGGCAGATCCCCGGCCGTCAGAACTGCCACAAGTCCGATGTCGACCAGCGGGGGTCAGGGCTTGGGGAGGGGGACGCCGAGCAGGCGGGCCTGCCGCAGCATCTGGGCGCGGATCTTGCCCGCGAGGGCGTGCGGCGTCCGCATGTGCTCGGCGGTGATGCCCATGACGAACAGCCCGCGCGCGTTCAGGTCGAACTGCCGCCCCCAGTCGCCGGCGAGCTGCTCCTTGTGCACCTCGCCGAGGTACTCCAGGCCGAAGTCGAGCGCCTCCCAGCCGAGGTCGCACCGGGCGATGATGGCGTCGTCGTCGTCGCGGACGAGCAGCTGCGCCACCGGTCGGGCCATGCCGTGATCCACCACGAGCAGGCGCAACCGCGTCTCCTGGCCGGACTCGGCCAACGGCTCGGTCTCCTCGACGAGCAGACGGGCGCGCACGACGCCGCGCTGGTGGCTCGCGGCCAGGCCGGCGGCGATGTCGTCCTGGGTGGTGAGGCCGAGGTTGAGCAGAGCGTCGACCAGCTCGATCGCGCGTGGCCGGCCCAGCCGTCGCCAGTCGCACAGCACGTCGACCGCGGTCCGGGTCGCCGCCGACACCGGCATCCCGCGAGCGATCACCAGCTCGTGCGGCAGGAAGTCGGAGTGCCGCACGGTCAGCCCGCGGCGGCTCTCGACGGCGGACTCCTGCGAGACGCCGACGCGCACCGGGAGGCGCGGCGGCCCGATGCGATCCGGCGCCAGGGCCCACGCGGCCCAGTCGTCGACGAGCCAGCCGGTCGGGACCGCGAGCAACGCGGCGCCGGCCGCCGCGACGGCCGCGAGCTCGGCGTCCGGGCTCTCCTCCCCCTCGGCCCAGACACCGCGATGCAGCCGTCGGACCTGTGACCTGGGACGGACCCGGGCCGTGCGGGTGGACGCAAGGAGCTCAGACATGCGGCGAGCGTGCGCGAGACCACGCACGGCTGCCGCCCGCCATCCACAGGGACCCCGATCGGCCCCAC
>DASZYF010000221.1:0-8152 GCA_035545535.1 Mycobacteriales bacterium
CTGGCGCCGCCGCTTGCGCACGTCGGACGTGCTCGCGCGCTACGGCGGCGAGGAGTTCGCGCTGCTGCTGCCCAACACCGACGTCAACGAGGGGCAGAAGGTCGTCGAGGAGCTGCGCGCGCTGGTGCCGTCCGGGCAGACGGCCTCCGTGGGTCTCGCGCCCTACGACAACGTCGGTGACGGCGCCGACCTCGTCGCGCGCGCCGACATCGCGCTGTACGCCGCGAAGCGCAAGGGCCGCGACCGCACCGAGATCGCCTAGCCCTTCACGGTCGAGATCGTCCGGGTGCGGGGTCCGCGGCTCCGGGATCTGCCACCGGGCCGGTGTCGACCGAGGTCAGAGCCGGCGGAGGCGGGCGGCCATCATCATCGCGCCACCGAGCGCGACGAACATGATGCCGACGAGCACGATCTGCAGCGTGGGCGCCCCTGTGTAGGGCAGCGGCGCGCGGGTGTGGTGCTCACCGAGCACGCTGGGCGCGGGCGAGGGCACGTTGTTCTGCCCGTTGCCCTCGACCGTGACCGGCTTCGACGAGCTCGTCGCGGCGACCACCGCGGGGCTCGGCGACGGCGATGCGCTCGGCGATGCGCTGGACGCGGCCGGCGTCGGCGACGGACTCGCCGATGACGGTGTTGCCGACGGGGACAGCGACACCGACGGTGACACGGACGCCGACGGCGACTCAGAAGGCGACTCAGAAGGCGACGGTGACAGCGACGCCGACGGCGAGATCGACGGCGATTCAGAAGGCGACGCCGACGGTGACACCGACGGTGACAACGACGGCGACGGCGACGCGGACGGCGACAGCGATGCCGACGGCGACAGCGATGCCGACGGCGACACGGACGGCGAGAGCGACGGCGACGGCGACACGGACGGAGAAGGCGACTCGGACGGAGAAGGCGACGGCGACGGGCCCGGCCCGCCCGGCACGGTGTCGTTCGCCGTGGTCGTCGCGCCGCCCTGGTTGATGTGCACGACGAAGTAGAAGAGGCCGGACAGCTGGATGCCGTAGTCGGACAGGTTCAGCACCGGGATCGGCGGGCCGCCGACGTAGCGACGATCGGCGGAGTTGCCCGTGCAGCGGCCGGCCTGCGTCTCGACGTCGTAGGCACCGGACGTGCGGATGCACACCTGGATGGAGTCGCCTGAGCTGATGGTGCTCGTGGCGAAGATCGCGGTGTGCCACTGGTTGTCGGCGTCGCGGTACCACCACAGCTCGCCGTAGGGCGTGTTGCCGGGAGCGGGCGACTCGATGATCGGCGTGCAGCTCCACGTGGACGGCACCGACGCCGGCCGGGTGCTGCAGTCGCTGTCGGTCGCGGGGTCGACGGTCGCGGGCTGCGCGTTCGCGTTGGCGCCCAGCGGGCCGACAAGCTCGCGCAACGTCTGCGAGTGGGCGGCGGCCGGACGGGCTGCGGCCGTGGTGGTGGCGGCCAGCCCGATCAGGGCCCCGCCGGTGATGACGGTCGTGACGCCGACCGCGAACAGCTGCCGCGCACTGAGACGCATGGCCTGCAACCTCTTCCCCAGGATCAACGGGAGCGGCGCGCGAACATCGCGCGGCGCCGAAGCAGGCTCCTCCCAGCCCCCGCGAAGGTAACGACGGGTCACCGGATCGGTCACGGCTCGTCACCGCCACGATCACGCTGCGTCACCTGCAGAGCGCGGCGGCGGCGCCGGATCACCGGAGATATGGGTCAAACGGATGACGGCGAGACCCCTCCGAAGGCCGCCGATCCCTGTCAGGCTGGCGGCGTGGCGACGACAACCCTCCCCGCTCAGGTCGACGCGTGGCTGCAGGAGGTCTGGGCCTCGCGCGGCACCGACCTGCTCGTCACGGCCGACGCCCCTCCGCTGATCCGGATCGACGGTTCACTGACGCCACTGACGTCCGTCCCGCCGCTCACCACGGCGCTCGCGGAGAAGCTCGTCAACGGCCTGCTCAGCCCGCAGCAGCGCGCGGAGCTCGAAGCCGGCACCGAGGTCGACTTCTCCTTCACCTGGCGTGATCAGGCCCGCATCCGTGGCAACGCGTTCCGCCAGCGCGGCAGCGCCACGGTCGCGCTGCGCGTGGTGCCGCACCAGATCCCGACGTTCGACGACCTGCGGGCGCCCGAGGCGGTGCGCCGCTTCGGTGACCTGCGCCAGGGCATGGTCCTCGTCACCGGTCCCACCGGCTCCGGCAAGTCGACGACGCTCGCCGCGCTCATCGACCACGTGAACCAGACGCGGCCCTGCCACATCGTCACCATCGAAGACCCGATGGAGTACGTGCACACGCACAAGCGGGCCGCGGTCAGCCAGCGCGAGGTCGGGTCCGACACGACGAGCTTCGAGGCCGCACTGCGCAGCGCGCTGCGCGAGGACCCCGACGTCATCCTCGTCGGTGAGATGCGCGACCTCGAGTCGATCCAGTTCGCGCTGACGCTCGCCGAGACCGGTCACCTCGTGTTCGGCACCCTGCACACCAACGACAGCGCGCAGGCCATCGACCGGCTCGTCGACGTGTTCCCCGGTGCGCGGCAGGCGCAGATCCGCGTGCAGCTGGCGAACGCGCTGTCCGGCGTCGTCTACCAGCGGCTGGTCCCGATGATCGGTGGCGGCATGGTGGCCGCGTACGAGGTGCTGGTCGCCACCCCCGCCATCCGCAACCTCATCCGCGAGGGCAAGAGCAACCAGCTGCGCAACGTCGTCGCGACGCACCAGTCCGAGGGCATGCAGACGCTCGAGGGCAGCCTCACCGAGCTGGTCGCCTCGGAGCTCATCGCGCACGACGACGCGATCGCGGTCAGCGCCTACCCGAAGGAGGTCGGGCGTTCGCCGATGGCGGTCGTCTCGCCGCCGATGCCGCCGGAGCTCGTGGCGCTCGCCACCGACCAGTCGCAGCCCAAGCGCCGCCTCGCCCGCCGATAGCGGATCGCAGCACTATCGGCTGCTGAGATCGGCGACCGCTTCGGGCAGCGGGTCGTCGAGGCGGTGCATCGTGAGGAGCTTGCCGTCGCCGATGAGGTCGATCATCCGCGCGACCTGCGGTTGCACGTTGATCAGCAGGAACCGCTTGCGCCCGCGCATCGCGTGGGCCGCGTGCAGGACCGCCTTCAGCCCTGACGAGTCCATGAAGCTGACGTCGGCCAGGTCCAGCACGAGAAGCGTCAGCTGCGGCTCGTGCGCGATCGTGGCCTTCGTGGCCTCCACGAGCTGAGGTGCGCTCGCCAGGTCGAGGTCACCGTCGAGCGCGATGACCGCCCGATGGCTGCGCACCGCGACATCTACCCGCATGCAGCACCTCAGTTCCCGGCGGCGTGCGCGTCAAACGCGGGAGTGGTCGCGTCCACCCGTCCGGCCGGGTCGGCCGGCGCGCGCGACCTAGGCTGGACATGTGCCGGGGGGTAGGAGGGGACCGGACCTCCCGTACAAGCTGCTCGCCTCCGTGCTGCCGCTCGCGCGTGGCTGGCTCGTCGCCACCGCGCGGCTGCAGGGGATCAATGCGTTCCCGGTGGAGCCCGAGGTCTACGAGACGTTCGTCGACGTCCTGGACGCGCGCCCCGCGTTCGACGTCATCGCGCTGCACCTCCCGCTGGGCCTGCCGTCGGAGAAGGTGCCCGGCGGCCGCACCTGCGATCGGGAGGCGCGCAAGCTCGTCGGCTTCACCCGCGGTGGCGCCTTGTTCTCCCCGCCGACGCGCGAGCAGCTCGAGGACTTCAAGGCCGGCCGCAAGGTCGATGCCAGTCCCATCGTGAAGTTCCTCCTGCCGCGCATCGTCGAGGTCTACGACGAGATCGCCCCCTACCGGCAGCGCACCGTGTTCGAGGTCCACGCGGAGACCTCGTACTACCAGCTGAACGAGGACAAGCCGCTGCGGTACGGCAAGCACCTCGAGGCCGGCCGAGAGGAGCGGCGCGAGCTGCTCGAGAAGCGCATGCAGGGCATCGAGTCGGTGCTCGACGCCCAGCTGCCGCGGGTCGGCCGCCACCACCTGCTCGACGCCGCCGTGGGGCTCTGGACCGCGCGCCGGATCATCAGCCGGGCGGCGACCCGACTGCCGGAGGATCCCGAGTGGGACGACGACGGCCTCCGGATGGAGATCCTGCGTTAGGAGGGTTCTCGGCCGTTTCTGCGAAAGCGCTCAGGCCGATGACCGATATTGGTCACATGTCTCGACGCCGAGCCGGGGTGCTCGCCGCCCTGGCCGGCGTGGCCTCGCTGGTGGCCGCCGGGACGCTGGCCGCGTGCGGGGCGCGCACCTCGAACCCCCGGACGGTTGCCACTCCGCCGTCGGCCGCACCGACCTCGACGAGCCCCCTGCCGCCGGACATCCCGGCGGGCGCCCGGCCGTTCGGGCTCCCGGTCGACCTGGGCCGCTCGTCGGTGGTCGTCCGGGCGCTCACCACCTACGTCCCGGACCCGCCGATCCCCGGTCATGCCGGCACCCCGGTGCGCGCGCAGATCGTCATCGACGCGCCCATGGGCCTGCCCCGGCCGGTGCTGCACGCCGAGGTGCGCGACCCGACGAGCGGCCGGGACTGCGCGCCGCAGATGATCGCGGGCCCGATCAGTGGCGTGGTGCCCGGCCAGGTCGCGCACGTGCCGTTCTCGTTCGTGTGCCCCGAGATCGTGCGCAACCAGCTGCTCGTCACCGTGTCGGTCGGCGCGGCCCGCCAGGACTTCTTCGGCCCGCTGGACTGAGCGGCCGGCGTCGACGCCGGCACTCCCCGGTCAGCCGGGGAGCGCGCCCCGGATGCGGTCGCGGACGCGGTCGACGACGCCGACCGCGGGGTTCGCCAGGTTGCCGGGGGGCGTGTCCGGTGCCTTGGGGTGGGGCCGGGTCGGCGCGGAGACCTTCGCCTGCTCGAGCCGTTCGCCCAGCTCGGTGAGGGCGTCCACGTCCATCGCCTTGCGCACCTTCGGGAAGAGGTCGCTCTCCTCCTCCTCGACGTGGTGCTGCACCGTCTCCTTGAGCACGGTCGCCTTCGCCGTGAACCGCTCGGCATCGGGCTTCATCCCGTGCAGCTCGTCGCAGATCCACTTCACGACGTGGTGCTCCTCGAGGCTCTCGAGCACCAT
Organism: Mycobacteriales bacterium; assembly: GCA_035545535.1. Taxonomy (GTDB): domain Bacteria; phylum Actinomycetota; class Actinomycetes; order Mycobacteriales; family CAJCIY01; genus DASZYF01. The sequence continues at coordinate 5,072 of DASZYF010000221.1, forward strand.
CGACTCGATGTCCTTGTTGAGCTGCCGGACGGTCGGGTAGAACACCAGCTCCTCGATGGCCGCGTGGATCGAGAGCTCGCGGACGATCTGCTCGGCAAGGTCGGCACGTTCCTTCTTCGCACCGTCGCCGGTGCGCTCGAGCTTGGTGAACAGCTGGTCCACCGTGCGGTGGTCGGCGGTGAGCACCGCGATCGCGTCGCGCTGCGCGCCGTTCCGGCCGGTCGCCGCGCGCGCGGGCGCCTTCTTGGCGACCGCCTTGCGGGCAGGTGCCTTCTTCGCCGGCGCCGCCTTCGCGGCGACCTTGCGCGCGGTGGCCTTGGTGGCCTTCGTGGTCTTGCGCGCCGTGGCCTTGGTGGCCTTGCTCGTCTTGCGCGCGGCTGACTTCGCGGTTGCCTTCGTCGTCTTCTTCGCCGCTCGGGCGGTGGTCTTGGCGGACGTCGCCGCCTTCTTGACGGACTTCCTGGCGGTCGTGGTGCGCGCGGCCATGGCTGTTCCTCCTAGGACCCGGTCACACCCACGCTCCCCGCGCCGGCCCGCCCTCAACCGTCGACATCGGCGTTGTGGCAGTTCTGAAGCCCGCAGATGCGCCACAAGTCCGATCTCGGCCCAAGGCCGACATCGGGGATGTGGCAGATGGGAGGGCTCCGAAGCAGCCACATCGCCGATCTCGAGGGGGTGGGCGCGTGCTCGGTGAGGCGCACGGGTACACAGCGTTCTGCACCTACCTGACCCGACCACGACGAGGCGACGATGCTGGTGGAGCCCTCCGCGACCGCGCCGGTCCGCGCCCCTCGCCCGCAGGTGTTCACCGCCGACATCCGGCCCGCCGTCACGCTCGCGGTCGCCGACACCCGCAAGCTGCTCACCGGCCTGGGCAACGACGACGTGCGCCGCGGCGGGGTGTGGGAGGTGCGGCCGGGGCAGTGGCGCCGCTACAGCGAGCCGTGGACGGCAGAGGGCGACCGTGACGCGCACCTCATCGGCACCGTGCACTGCCTCTACGACAAGCCCACCCGCTACATGACCACGCTCTACCGGGCCACCCTCACCGGTCGCGGCGTCATGCAGGGCTGGACCTTCGACGCGCTCCTCGAGGACGTGCTGTGGCACGGCGGCCTGACGCTCGGCGACTGCGCGCGCGTCGACATCGCGTCCGCGCCGCGCGTCTACGCGGAGCCGGTCATCCGCCTGCCCTGACCGGCATGTCCGGCTTGCGCGATCACCCTCCGTCGAACGAGGTCGCCCGCCGTCACCGTGCGTGAGATTCGGCGAAATTCTCGTCCGCGTTCGTCACGCATCGGCGCAACGTCCGACTAGTCCCTACGCCGGGGCCATTATCGGATCGGCGGGGTCCGCCGACCCATGGGTATCTGCCGCGCGAAGGCGGCAGCTCACTCCGGGAGACGTTGGATGAGTCGGCCTCGCGCGGCGATCTACGGCGGCCTGATCGCGGTCACGTTCTTCTCATACCTGCACATCTCGACCGCGGGTGCGGCCATCCGCACGGCACCCGCGCCGGCGGCCGTCCCCGCTTCCGACCCGCTCGCCACGGGCGATGTCGTGGTCGGTTGGCGCACCGGGGTGACGGAGACCGACAAGTCCGCTGCGCTGCACGGTCTGGGCGCCTCCGTGGCCCACCGCATCGACGCCCTGGGCGTGCAGGTGCTGCACGTGCCCGCCGGCGCCGAGGCGCACGTCGTCGCGGCGCTGCTGAAGTCCGGCCGCGTCACGTTCGCCGAGCGCGACGCCGTCGTGCACGGCAGCGACGTGACGCCCAACGACCCCTACTGGGCCAAGCAGACCGGAGAGGCGAAGCTGCACGCTCCGGCGGCGTGGTCGACCTCCACGGGCAGCAGCGCCATCACGGTCGCCGTCCTCGACTCCGGCCTCACCACCTCGCAGGTCGAGTATGCGGGCCGTGTGGTCCCCGGCTACAACGCGATCACCGGCACCAGCGACGTCACCGACGACAACAGCCACGGCAGCGCCGCGACCAGCATCGCGTTGGCGGCCGGCAACAACGGAACTTCGATCGCGGGCCTGTGCTGGCAGTGCAAGGTGATGCCGGTGAAGGTGCTCGACGCCAACGCGACCGGCACCGACAGCACGGTCGCCGCCGGCGTCACGTGGGCCGTCGACCACGGCGCCAAAGTCTTGAACCTCAGCCTCGGTGGCACGAGCACCAGCACCGTGCTGTCCAACGCGATCGCCTACGCCAACAGCCACGGCGCGCTCGTCGTCGCCGCGGCGGGCAACAACAGCAGCACCGCGCCCTTCTACCCGGCCGCCTACCCCGGTGTCCTGGCCGTCGCGGCTACCGACACGACCGACACGCTGTACAGCTACAGCGACTCCGGCTCGTGGGTCGACGTCGCGGCGCCGGGCAGCAACTACGGCGTGTGGCCGAGCGGCAGCGTCTTCTCCTTCGGCGGCACGTCGTCGGCGTCGCCGGTGGTGGCCGGTCTCGCCGGGCTGCTGTGGTCGGCCGCGCCCACCGCGACGGCGGCCGACATCCAGGCCGCGCTGACGAGCACCGCGGTGCCGATCAGCGGCGGCACGATCGCGAGCGGCCGGGTCGACGCCGCCGCGGCGATGGCCAAGCTCACCGGCGGTGCGCAGGCCCCCCCGTCCCCGTCGCCCAGCGCCAGCCCGTCGCCGAGCAGCAGCCCGTCGCCCAGCGCGAGCCCGAGCGTCGCGCCGTCGGCCAGCCCGAGCAGCAGTCCGAGTCCGAGCCTGAGCCCGAGCCCGAGCAGCAGCCCCAGTGCGAGCCCGAGCAGCAGCACGCCGAGCACCGTCACCACGTCGACCAGCGGCTCCCTGCCGAAGGGCACCGCGTCGTCCTCCTACACCACCAGCGGCGGCCCGGCGTCGGTGACGCTCACCTCGTCCTCGTCGAGCCTCACCGTCACCATCACCGCTGGCGGCAAGACACTGGCGAGCGGCACCGGCACCGCCGGACTCACGGTCTCGGCCACCGTCCCGTCCGGCAGCTTCACCGTCACGGTCACCGGCGCCAACAAGGCGAAGTACGGCATCTCCGTCACCCGCGCCGCCTGACGCACCACCGAAGCGGGGGGGGGG
>DASZYF010000222.1:0-26233 GCA_035545535.1 Mycobacteriales bacterium
GCCCGCCTGGTGACGAGCGAGAAGGTGTCACGGCACGAGGTGGCGTTCGAGCAGAGCCTCGAAGGTGCCGAGGCCGGCCTCGACCTGATGGCCGCGCAGGTGCGCGCCAACCCGCTCGCCACATCGTTCGCGAACATCGACAGCAGCGTCGCGGCCACCGGCGCGGTCTACCACGTCACGGCCACCGGCTCGAACGGCTCGTGGACCATCACCTCGCGGGGTACGCAGACCTACGCACGCAAGACGGTCACCCGCACCCTGACCGAGACCGTGTCGGTCGGGAAGCTGCTGAACTACCCGCTGTTCGCGGACACGAACCTGACGCTCGGCGGCGCCAGCGGCAAGTCCGGCGTCGACAACTACGACTCCAAGGTCAGCTCCGACGTGTGCACCACCGGGGGCACGCAGACGACGATGCTGCAGCTGCTCGGCACGCCCGACCTGCGCATGTGCCACCAGACGAGCCCCACGCTCGGCGCCGTCGCGACCAACGGCACGTTCTCCGCCGTCGGCACCGACATCAACAACGTGTCCGAGGCGGACATCTACAACGCCGCGTCGGCCGGGTCGAACGACCCGGACGCGACGGGCAAGTGCGTGGGCGACACCACGACCTGCAACAGCAGCAACGTCGTCACCCGCGCCGACAAGCTCTCCTACCCGCTCGCGAACGTGTGCCAGAACGGCATCGGCGCCGGCGCCACCGCTTACGACGGCTCGTTCGCGCTGGCCGCCAACGCCGTCTACAACTTCACGAACGTCACGCTCAACGCGACGGCGATCGCCAACCTCGGCAACCTCTCGGGCTCCCAGATCGTCATCTGCTTCAGCGGCGACCTCGACCTCGTCCCGGCCGTCCCGATCAACTCGACGGTCACGAGCGTCCTGCCGCCGATCGTCGATCCCCGTCCGCCGGCGACGCTCCTGCTGATCAGCACGAGCGGCGCGTGCCCGACGGGCAGCCCCGTGTACGTCTGCATCTCGAACGGCACCGGTCCGCGGGTGAACTTCGGGCTCGACCCCGCCCTCGGGAGCACGCTGTCGGCCCTGCCGACGTCGCTGTCCGCGGTCGTCTACGCACCCAACGCCCAGTGCACCGCCTCCGGCCACGTCGACGTCTACGGAGCCGTGGTGTGCGGCTCGCTGACCGCGCCGTCCGGCTTCGACGTCCACTACGACACCGAGCTCGGGAGCACTCCGTTCACCCAGCCGGTCACCGTGTCGAACTGGCGCGAGATCACCAACTGAGCAACGGTCGCCCACCGGCCCGGGCAGGCCCTAGCGTTCGGCCATGGACGCGCGGTTCCAAGGGAAGATCGGCCGCTTCTACGACGAGTCGACGGCGTGGTGGCCGGACGAGCCACGGCCCGCCACCGGCACCCCGAACGTGGTGCTCGTCGTGCTCGACGACGTCGGCTTCGCCCAGCTCGGCTGCTTCGGCTCCGACCTCGACACCCCCGTCATCGACGGCCTCGCCGCGGACGGTCTGCGCTTCAGCAGCTTCCACACGACGGCCCTCTGCTCCCCCACCCGCTCCTGCCTCCTGACCGGGCGCAACCACCACGTCAACGGCATGGGGCGCGTCATCGAGCTGGCGACCGGCTTCCCCGGGTACGACTCGCGGCTCCCGCGCTCCAGCGGCCTGCTGCCCGAGATCCTCACCCCCGAGGGGTTCGCCGCCTGGGCGGTGGGCAAGTGGCACCTCACGCCCGAGGAGGAGGTGCACCTCGGTGCATCGCGGGCGCGGTGGCCGCTCGGCCGCGGGTTCGAGCGGTTCTACGGGTTCTTCCCGGGCGAGACCCATCAGTTCGCGCCGTACCTCGCGAGCGACAACCACTTCGTCCGCCAGCCGGTGCCGCTCACGGAGGGCTACCACCTCACCGAGGACCTCATCGAGAACGCGAGCGGGTTCGTGCGCGACCTGCGGTCCGTCGACCCGGACAAGCCGTTCTTCCTCTACCTCGCAACCGGCGCGTGCCACTCCCCGCACCAGTCGCCACCGGGCTGGATCGAGCGCTACCGCGGCCGCTTCGACCGCGGATGGGACGTCTGGCGCGAGGAGACGCTCACGCGGCAGAAGGCGCTCGGCGTGCTGCCGGCCCACACGGAGCTGTCACCGCGCCCCGACTGGGTACCCGCCTGGGACGACCTGTCCGCCGACGAGCGGGCGCTGTACGCGCGCTACATGGAGGCGTTCGCCGCGTTCCTCTCGCACACCGACGCCCAGGTCGGCGCGTTCCTCGACGTGCTGCGCGACACGGGCGACTTCGACAACACGATCGTCATCGTCCTGTCGGACAACGGCGCCAGCTCCGAAGGAGGGCCGCAAGGGTCGGTGAACGACGGCCGCTCGTGGAACGTCGCACCGCGGCCGCTGAAGGAGGCCATCGCCCGCATCGACGAGATCGGCGGGCCGCGGCTGCACAACAACTACCCGTGGGGCTGGACCGTTGCGGGCAACACCCCGTTCCGCCGCTGGAAGCGCGAGGTGCACGAGGGAGGCGTCGCCGATCCGCTGGTGGTGCACTGGCCGGCCGGCATCCGCGACAAGGGCGCGGTGCGTCGCCAGTACGTGCACGCCGTCGACATCGCGCCGACGCTGCTCGACCTGCTCGACGTGCGCGCTCCTGCCTCGATCAAGGGCGTCGACCAGCGCGCGTTCGACGGGGTGAGCTTCGCGGCCGCACTGACCGACGCCGACGCCCCGAGCCGGCGGACGAGGCAGTACTTCGAGATGTTCGGCTGCCGGGCGATCTACGACGACGGCTGGAAGGCCGTGACGTACCACCCGATCCAGATGCCCGAGCCGATGACCGACGACGCGTGGGAGCTCTACGACGTCGTCGCGGACCCGTCCGAGTGCCACGACCTGGCCGCCGAGCACCCCGACAAGCTGCGGGAGATGATCGCGCTCTGGTGGGCGGAGGCGGAGCGCAACCAGGTGCTGCCGCTCGACAACCGCCCGTTCTCCGACCTGGTGCTGGGACGCCCGACGGGCCTCCCGCACCGCTCGACGTACACCTACTGGCCCGGGCGCCCGCTCGTGCCCGAGCACGCCGCCGTCAACGTGCGCAACCGCTCGCACCGCATCCACGTCGACCTCGTCGTCCCGCCCGGCGGGGCGCAGGGCGTGCTGCTGTCGATGGGCAGCCTGCTCGGCGGCTGGGTCCTCTACGTCCGCGAGGACGGCGCGCCCGCGTACGCGCACAGCTGGTGCGGCTACAAGGAGCACCGCGTCGACGCCGACCGGCCGCTCACGCCGGGCTCGCACACGTTGACCTTCCGCTTCACGAAGACCGGCGAGCACGAGGGAACCGGTGAGCTCGTCGTCGACGGCGCGGTCGTGGGCAGCGCGCCCATCGCGCCGTTCACGCCGATGCGGTTCTCGCTGACCGGCGGCGGGCTGACGTGCGGCTACGGCGACGAGCTGCCGGTCACCGACGACCTGTCCGGGCCGTCCCCCTTCACCGGCACGGTGCTCCGCGTCGTCGTGACGGTCGACGGCGAGCCCCACGTCGACCCGGAGTCGGAGGCGGAGATCGCCCTCACGACCCAGTAGCCGGCGCGGGCGCCGTGCCAGAGTGCCCGCATGACCTTCAGCGCCGACAGCACAACCGACGACGTCCTCGACGGGATCGACCTCACCGGCCGCACCGCGCTCGTCACCGGCTCCGGAGCGGGCCTCGGCGCGGAGACGGTGCGCGCGCTCGCGTCGGCCGGTGCCGCGGTCATCCTCGCCGCGCGCGACGCGGCGAAGAACGACCGCACCATCGCGACCGTGCGCGAGACGGTGCCGGACGCGCGGCTCGACGCCCGCGCGCTCGACCTCGCGTCGCTCGCGAGCATCCGGGCCTTCGCCGACGCGCTGCCGGACGACCTCGTCCTCGACCTGCTCATCAACAACGCCGGCGTCATGGCCTGCCCGCAGGCGACCACGGCGGACGGGTTCGAGATGCAGCTCGGCACGAACCACCTCGGGCACTTCGCGCTGACCGCCCGCCTCATGCCCGCGCTGCTGCGGGCGGACGCGCCGCGCATCGTCAACGTGAGCTCACGCGGTCACCTGCGCTCGGACATCCATTGGGACGACCCGCACTTCCGGGCGCACGAGTACGACAAGTGGATCGCCTACGGCCAGTCGAAGACCGCCAACGTGCTGTTCACCGTCGGGCTCGAGCAGCGGTTCGGCCCGCGCGGGCTGCACAGCTACGCGCTGCACCCGGGCGTGATCCACACGGAGCTGTCCCGGCACATGGACAGGGGCGACCTCGAGAGCCTGCGCGCCCGCGTGCCCGCGGTCTCGACGCCGAAGACGGTGGCGCAGGGCGCCGCGACGAGCGTCTGGGCCGCGACGTCACCGGACCTCGCGGGGCGCGGCGGGCTGTACCTCGAGGACTGCCGCGTCGCCGAGGAGTCGACCGGGCCGGAAGGTGGCTACGCGCGCTACGCGCGCGACCCCGACGCGGCCGAACGCCTGTGGGCCTGGTCCGAGGGCGAGATCGGCGAACAGGTCCCCTTGGTGTGACGTCGGCCGGCCCGCGCTCAGCCTGAGCGCTCACCGCGGTGGCGCAGCGCCTTCGCACCGCGCCACACCGAGTAGCCCACACCGGTACCGGCGGCCGCCGCTCCGACCAGCAGCGCGGCCGACAGCGCGGGCCGCGCGCCGCTCACCGCACCGCGAGCCGGTCCGGCGACGCGCTGCCGGAGGCCGCCGCCGGGCGCGCCGGCCAGCAGGTCGTCGAGCAGACCCGCGGGCGGTTCGGTGCGATCCGTCTCCCTGAGCGAGGCGAGCGTGCCGAGCAGGTCGAGCTCGGCCTGGCAGTCCGTGCAGCGGCGCAGGTGCTGGTGCACCGCGTGCCGCCGCCAGCCCGGCAGGCGCCCGTCGCGGTACGCGGGCAGCACGCGCTGCACCTCGGTGCAGATGCGGGACGTCACGATGCCTCCTCGAGCAGGGTGCGCAGCTTCGCGTGCGCGCGGTGCAAGCGCACCTTCACGACGTTCTCGGTGACGCCGAGCAGCTCGGCGACCTCCTTGCCCGACAGGCCTTCGACGTCGCGGAGCACGACGACCGTGCGGGCATCGGCCGGCAGCTGCGCGAGCGCGGCGGCCGTGCGCGCGGCGAGGTCGTGCAGCTCGGCCTGCTCCTCGGGCCCCGCGGCACCGTCGGGGATCGTGCTCTCGCCGTCGTCGAGCACGACCGTCACGCGCCGCTGACGCAGCTGCGAGATGCAGACGTTCACGGCGACGCGGTGCAGCCAGGTGCCGAAGGCCGCGTCGCCCCGGAAGCCGAGCACCGACTTGCACACCTTCACGAACACCTCCTGCGTCGCGTCGGCCGCGTCGGCGTCGTTGCGCAGCAGCCGCCGGCACAACCGGTAGACGTCCGCGTACGTCGCCCGGATGAGCGCGTCGAACGCGCCCGGCTCGTTGCGCTGGCAGGCACGCACGAGCGCGGGGTCGACCTTCATGCCACCCCCTTGGACGCCGCGAGGCACCGGTTGGTAACACGCGCCTGAAAGTCACCGGTAACCAACGCTCCCGCACCTGCGTCCAAGGAAGTACGACGGCGCGCCGCGCCAGAAAGGACCAAAGGAGTCCTCGATGACCGCTTTCACCCTCTTCCTCGGCCTGGCCCTCGGGTTCGGCGTGGTGATGGAGGTGCTCGACGACATCGTCCCCATGCACATCCCCACCGCGCTGTCCCGCACGTTCGCCGCGGCGCTCGCCGTCGGCGCCGCCTGGGCGCTCAAGTACAGCGTCTTCGCGTCCTCGCACGAGGGCGTGCGCAACGAGACGCTCGGCTACGTCGCCACCGGCCTCGCGCTGGTCGGCACGGGCGAGCTGCTCCGCGCGGTGTGGCCCGCGATCGGCAGCCGTCGCAGCACGGCTTCCTGACGCACGGAACGACACGAGCCGCCGGACCTCACGGTCCGGCGGCTCGTTCCGTCTCTGCGCGCGGTCAGTGCGGCTCGGCGGGGCTCCGCCGTCGACGGAGGACCGCGAGGGCGATGACCGTGCACGCGAGGCCGAGCAGTGCGAGCCCGCGCGGCAGGCCGGTCGCCGCGAGCGAGCCCACTGCGTGCACCGTGGGCGGCGTGCTCGGGTGCTTCTGCGGCTTCTTCGTCCGACCGGACGTCCCCCCGGACGTCGCCGGCACCGCAGCCGCGGGCCCGATGATGCTGACCATCGTGCGCTGGTGGTGGACGGTCGTGTCGCCGGGCGTCCCGGGCGCGGCCGAGCCGGCGGCCCAGCTGTCGCAGTACGTGAGGTAGGACGTGTCGCCGACGGTCACGATCTGGTCGTAGTCGCCTTGGAACGCACCGCCACGGCTGTACGCGGCGAACCGCACGTCGTTGGTGCCGGCATCGACGCGCAGCGGCGCGGAGAACGTCGTCCCGTCCGCGGACCGGGCGACCCACGTCGACACGTAGCTCGCGTAGGTCGCGACGTTCGCCGTCGCGTTCTCCTGGCGCTGCCTCCACATGACCCGCACCTCCTTGCCGGGGCCGACCGCGACCGACGGGTCGTAGTGGTCGACCTCGTCACCGGTGGGGCCGCCGTTCACCCGTGACGGTGCGGACCAGGTGAGGCCTTCGTCGTCGGAGTGCGCGATGACGACGTCGTTGTTCGGGTCGGTGCGGAAGCGCGAGTCCTCCCAGACGAGGTAGATGCGTCCGGTGGTGGGGTCCGTGCGCGCGTCGAGCAGCCCACCCGCGCGCTGGCCGCGGATCACGTTGCCCTCGTACGTCGCCGCCGAGACGCCCGGCACGAACACGATGGGCGCACCCGTCGGCAACGCGCCCGCACCCGGCGCCCGGGCCGCGACCATCTGCGTCATCCCGGTGATCGCCGAGCCGAGGTCCTCTCCCACCTCCGTCACCGGCGGCGGCGCCGTCTCGGACTGGAAGAGCACGACGAGGTCGCCGTTGGGCTCGACCAACGGGATCGAGCCGATGCCCTGTCCCTGGTAGGTCAGCGGGACGATGACCGGCGAAGGCGGTTTCCATGTCACGCCGCCGTCGTCGGAGTACTTGGTGAACACACCCGCGACCCGGTCCCACACCACGTAGAGACGGCCGAAGTGGTGGCCGGCCGCGTGGCTGTCGTCGACGACCTCCCAGTTCTTGTCGTTCAGTCCGCCACCGAGGTCGTCCTGCACGACGGTGGGCGCGTCCCAGGTCAGTCCCCCGTCGTGCGACGTGCTGTTCACCACACCGCTGCGCAGGTTGAGGCCGGAGGGGTCGAACACGAGCGACGAGTAGTAGACGGTCTCTCCCGGCCCCCACGCGACCACGGCGTCGCTGGCGCGGGGCCACGCCGCGTTGCCGGTCGCCGCCGTCACGCCGGGCATCGCGCCGGTGACCCAGGTGCGCCCGCCGTCGTGCGACGTGGCGAAGCCGTTGTCGACGCCGCCACCCGCGTCGTCGCGTCCGGTCTGGAACCCGGTGACGATCTCCTGCGGGTTCGCCGGGTTCACCGCGATGGACGGCTCGATGGTCGTGTCGGCCTGGAACGGCGTGCCGTTGCCGCCGGCGCCGTCCACGGCCTGGTGACCGGCTTCGACGGTCAGCCTGAGCGTGAGCCCGCCGCTGGAGCGGGGCGACGCGGCGCCGACGGACGCGGACGGGGCGGCCGCGGCGAGCGCGCAGGCGATCGCTCCGGCGACGATGGAACGGGTGCGGACGCGCACGTGACCTCCCGGGCTCGGGGCGGGGGTCCGATGGCGCACGTCGACGGGCGCGTGGCGCGACCCTAGCAACCGGCGCGGATCACTCCCACTCGATGGTGCCGGGCGGCTTGCTGGTGATGTCCAGGGTCACGCGGTTGATCTGCGGCACCTCGTTGGTGATGCGGGTGGAGATCCGCGCAAGCACGTCGTAGGGGACGCGCGCCCAGTCGGCCGTCATGGCGTCCTCGGACGTCACGGGGCGCAGCACCACGGGGTGGCCGTAGGTGCGGCCGTCGCCCTGCACGCCGACGGAGCGGACATCGCCGAGCAGCACGACGGGGCACTGCCAGATCTCGCGGTCGAGGCCCGCGGCGGACATCTCCTCGCGTGCGATCGCGTCGGCGGCCCGCAGCACCTCGAGCCGGTCGTGGGTGACCTCGCCGACGATGCGGATGCCCAGGCCCGGGCCGGGGAACGGCTGGCGCCACACGATGTCGGCCGGCAGGCCGAGCTCGCTGCCCACCGCACGGACCTCGTCCTTGAACAGGGTGCGGAGCGGCTCGACCAACGTGAACTGCAGGTCGTCGGGCAGGCCGCCCACATTGTGGTGGCTCTTGATGGTGGCCGCACCGGTGCCGCCTCCGGACTCGACCACGTCCGGGTAGAGGGTGCCCTGCACGAGGAACTCGACCTGCTCGTGCGCGCTGACCTCACGGGCCGCCGCCTCGAACACGCGGATGAACTCGCGGCCGATGATCTTGCGCTTCTCCTCCGGGTCGGTGACCCCGGCGAGCGCGTCGAGGAAGCGCTGCTGCGCGTCGACGACGTGCAGCTTCACGCCGGTGGCCGCGACGAAGTCCTTCTCCACCTGCTCGGCCTCGCCCTGGCGCAGCAAGCCGTGGTCGACGAACACGCACGTCAGCTGCTCCCCCACCGCGCGCTGCACGAGCGCGGCGGCGACCGCGGAGTCGACGCCACCGGACAGACCGCACAGCACGCGCTTGCCGCCCACCTGGGCACGCACCTGCTCGACGGCCTGGTCGACGATCGTGACCATCGTCCACGTCGGACGGCAGCCGGCGATGTCGTAGAGGAAGCGCTCGAGCACCTTCTGCCCGTGCTCGGTGTGCAGCACCTCCGGGTGGAACTGGACCCCGGCGTGCTTGTGCGCGACGTCCTCGAACGCGGCCACGGGGACGACGGCCGTCGACGCGGTGACGGTGAACCCGGGCGGCGCGTCGGTGACCGTGTCGCCGTGGCTCATCCAGACGCTCTGCTCGGCGGGCAAGCCCTTGAACAGCACGCCGTCACCGGCGGTGCGCAGCGCCGTCCGCCCGTACTCGCGGGCGCCGGTGGGCGCGACCGTGCCGCCGAGCTCGCGGGCCTGGACCTGGAAGCCGTAGCAGATGCCGAAGGTGGGGACGCCCGCGGAGAAGACCGCCGGGTCGAGCGTCGGGGCCCCCTCGGCGTACACGCTCGACGGGCCGCCGGACAGGATGATCGCCTTGGGGTTGCGGGAGAGCATCTCGGCGGCCGGCATCGTCGACGGGACGATCTCGGAGAAGACGTGCGCCTCGCGCACCCGGCGCGCGATCAGCTGCGCGTACTGCGCCCCGAAGTCGACGACCAGGACCAGGTCGTGGTCCACGCTGCTCATGGCGGGAGTCTAGTGAGCCCGGCTCAGCCGCTCGGCGGCGGCCCGGCCGGTCAGGAGCCGGTGATCTTGAACGGCTTGCCGCGCCCGTCGACCGCGTAGCGACCGGCTCGCGCGACGCCGCTGACGACGGGCAGCACCGCCGTGCGCTTGCCGCACGGGACCGAGACCATGGCCTTCCACGACCCGAAGCCGGACGTCTTGGCCTTGGTCGTCGTCGCGGTGGCCAGCAGCTTGGCGAACGACCCGAACACCTTCACCTTCTGACCGACGGTCCAGGGGGCCGCGTTGCCCGTGACCTGCACGAGGCAGCTCCTGGCCTTGTGCACGTCGTGGCCCTTGTGCAGGTAGCGCGACGCCGAGACCTTGGCGACCGCCTGCAACGCACGGGTCACCGTGCGCGTGCCGTCGGAGGCCGACAGCACGGCGTTGACGGGCAGCGTGAAGCTCGTCCCCCAGTGGCCGGTGCCGTCGACCGTGACCGCGGGCAACGGCGTGCTCGTGAGCGCGGTGACGCGCTTGAGCTTCAGGGTGAGCGTGGCTCCGGGTGCGCCGGTGCCCCACACCGAGACGGTCTGACCGGACGGCTTCTTGTCCAGCGCAGTGGTGATGGCGAGCCCCGGCACCACCGGCCCGCAGCGCGCGTCCGGGTCGATGTCGTTCGGGTAGCCGGGCGCCGGTCCGGGCTTGCCCTGCACCATGACGATCGGCCCGCCGTTGGGCCCGGTCTTGCCGCACCACTTCGTGCGCATCGCCTGCGCGTCACCGCTGAAGTCCGGGTACCAGTAGGGGACGCTCGCGAACGTCGTCGTGTCCCCGCCGGTGATGACCTTCCAGTCGCCCAGGGGCGATCCGTAGATGCCCACCGACGACACCCGCTGCGGGTAGGCCAGCAGGCCGTCGACGTAGCCCTGGATCGCCGCGATGTTGCCCTGCTGCGCGGCCGCCTTGTCCGCCGCCGAGGCGCTGGACGAGCACGCGTTCTGCTTCCAGTAGCCCTCGGAGCAGCCCTCGACGTCGACCCACCACCGCACGGGCGCCTGCGGCTGCAGGCACACCCCACCGGCGTTGTCGGGAGAGAGCTCCCCGTCGCAGGCGACGTCGAACACCGCGGCCTTGGCCGCGTTGTAGCCGTAGTCGTAGTCGCAGCCCGTGTCGCCGTTCTTGCCGGTGCACGCCTTGGGGCCTGCGGTGGTGCTCCGCCAGCGCGCGTCGGACGCGTTCGTGTCGCCCGCGAAGATGTAGAGGTCGGCCGGCTCCGGCGATGCGGTCGCCCAGGCCCACTGGCTGGTGAGGCACTTGTTGATCGCGCCGTACGCAGCGCCCACGACCTGGACGACGCCGAAGGCCCGCGTCGCGGGCAGCGTCGTCCCGCACTGGAACCGCGACACGTCGTAGCCGGTGCAGCCGGATGTCGGGGCGAGCGTCGGCGATGCGCTCGCCGAGGGCGACGCCGTCGTCGAGGGGCCGAGCTGGATGCCGGTCGCGGTGGGGCTCGGCGACGGGCTGGGTGACGGCGTGACGGTCGGGGAGGGCGACGGCGTCGGGTACGAGCAGGTCGCGTCGGCGGTCTTGGCGGGCGCGGCGGCCAGCGCGGTGGGCACCGCGGCGGTCAGCGCGGCGGACAGAGGGACGACGACCCCGAGGAACGCAGCCAGGCGTGGTCGGGTGACGGACACGCGCACAGACCTCCTCGTCCCCTTGTCACCCACCGCTGCGATGAGGCTAACCCGCACATCGGCGGTCGCCGCCCTCGTGTTGCGGGCGTGGCGAAGAGTTCCCTGGAGGGCGGTGACGCTCGGTGACCGGACCGGGCTCAGTCCCGCGCGCCCATCCCGACGCCCTGTGCGCGCTGCAGCGCCTTGCCCTCGGTCTGCAGCGCGGGCGCGACGATGAGCTCGACCTTCTGGAACTCCTTGAGGTTGGAGTAGCCAGCGGTCGCGAGCGACGTGCGCAGCCCGCCGAACAGGTTCATCGTCCCGTCGTTCACCGGCGCCGGGCCGACGAGCACTTCCTCGAGCGAGCCGACGGTGCCGACGCGCACCCGCGCGCCGCGCGGCAGCTCGGGGTGGAACGTCGCCATCCCCCAGTGGTAGCCACCGCCGGGCGCCTCGCTGGCGCGCGCGAGCGGTGAGCCGAGCATCACCGCGTCGGCGCCGCACGCGATCGCCTTCGCGATGTCACCGCCGGTGCGCATGCCGCCGTCGGCGATGACGTGCACGTAACGGCCACCGCTCTCGTCGAGGTAGTCACGGCGGGCGGCCGCGGCGTCGACGATCGACGTCGCCATCGGCACCCCGAGGCCGAGGACGCCGCGCGTCGTGCACGCCTGGCCCGGGCCGACGCCCACGAGCACGCCCGCCGCCCCGGTGCGCATGAGGTGCAGCGCGGTCTGGTACGTGGCGCAGCCGCCGACGACCACCGGCACGTCGAGGTCGGCGATGAACCTCTTCAGGTTCAGCGGCTCGGAGCGCGATGACACGTGCTCGGCGGACACGACCGTGCCCTGGATGACGAAGATGTCGACGCCGGCCGACAGCACGGCCTGGTGGAAGCGCTTGACGCGCGGCGGTGTGAGCGACGCCGCGACGGTGACGCCCGCCTCGCGGATCTGGGCGACGCGCTTGCCGATCAGCTCCTCCTTGACCGGCTCGGCGTAGATCTCCTGCATGCGCCGCGTCGCGATGCCGTCGGGCAGCTGGGCGATCTCGGCGAGCAGCGGCTCGGGGTCGTCGTAGCGGGTCCAGAGGCCCTCGAGGTTGAGCACGCCGAGCCCCCCGAGCCGGCCGACCTCGATCGCGGTCTGCGGCGACATGACGCCGTCCATCGCGCTCGCGAGCAGCGGGATCTCGAAGCGGTAGGCGTCGATCTCCCAGGAGATGTTGACGTCCTCCGGGTCACGCGTGCGCCGGCTCGGGACGATCGCGACGTCGTCCAGCGAGTACGCGCGCCGGGCGAACCGGCCCTTGCCGATCTCGACTTCCGCCATGTGTCAGCGCCCCAGGTAGTTCGGTGCTTCGACGGTCATCTGGATGTCGTGGGGGTGCGACTCCTTCAGACCAGCCGCGGTGATGCGGACGAGCCGGGCGTTCTGCTGCAGCTCGGCGATGGTGTTCGCGCCGGCGTAGCCCATCGCGGCGCGCAGCCCGCCGACGAGCTGGTGCGCGACGGCCTGCAGGGCGCCGCGGTAGGGCACCTGGCCCTCGACACCTTCCGGCACGAGCTTCTCGTCGGACAGCACGTCGTCCTGGAAGTACCGGTCCTTCGAGTACGACTTGGCCTGACCACGGGACTGCATGGCGCCGAGCGAGCCCATGCCGCGGTAGCTCTTGTACTGCTTGCCGTTGACGAACAGCAGCTCGCCCGGGCTCTCCTCGACCCCGGCCAGCAGCGAGCCGAGCATCACGCTGTCCGCGCCGACGGCCAGCGCCTTCGCGATGTCACCGGAGTACTGCAGGCCACCGTCGGCGATCACGGGGACGCCCGCCGGTCGGCACGCGGCGACTGCTTCCGCGATCGCCGTCACCTGCGGCACCCCGACACCCGCAACGACCCGCGTGGTGCAGATGCTGTTGTGCACGATCACGTTGCCCGCGATGAAGCTGTGGCTGTCGTCCTCGACCTCGATGTCGTACACAGGAACGGCCGTGTGCAGGTCTCGCACCTCGAGGAGCTTGACGATCGCGTGCTCGTCGAGGTGTCGCTTGCCATGCGTCGTGCTGAGCCGCACCTTCCAGCTCGGGTTGCAGCGATCAACGTCGATGCCGACGAGCCCGCCGGCGGTCGGTGCCTCGAGCTCGGTGTTCGGGAGCGTTCCTTCGACGAGGTGGCAGAGCACCGCGAAGAGCTCCGCGAGCCGTCGTGATGTGTTGCGGAAGCACGTCCGTCCACTCGAATCGATGTGACCATCGGAGTCGACCAGTCCGTCGAAGAGACCGCGCAGGTAGGCGGGGTCGTCGCACAGCCACTTCGCCGGCAGGTGCTTCTCGGTCTTCTTCCCGCACTCTGCGAGCAGCAGCGCCCACTGCCGGCTCCACAGGTTGAGGTGCTGCACGCCACCCGTGACGCCACCATCGACGAGGTCGACGCCCGTGACGTTCCGCACCGCGGTCCGGAGCCGCTCGATCACCGCCGTTTCGTGCGCGCCCGGATAGAACCGAACGCTGCCGATCCTCGACGTCCCAGCGCGCGCCGCGTTCAGGAACGCGTGGCCGTCGCCGAGGAAGAACCCCAGCATGTAGCCGAGGTCCGCACTGGGAACGATCGTCGTGTTGTAACGACCGAGCCGCGACTGACGCTCGGCGTAGTCGGTCAGGTCGATGGTGAACGACTCGGGGAGCTCGAACGTCAGGTGCGCCGGACTGAGCAGCGCTGCGCGCTCGACCGCACCGATCTCTTCCCAACGGATCTTCGACGCCCCGAGCCGCGTCGGCCCGGCGAGCGCCTTGGCATAGCCACGCGACCGGAGGACCCCAGGTGAGACCGTGCTGAGATCGCCGATGAGGAAGCGGTGGTCGGGCGTGCAGACGATCTCCTCGCCCGACGCGACGTGCCGCACAGCCACGACGTCGCGGACACCGGTGCACCACGCCTTGACCACCGAGGTCGGCTTGCCGCTGCCGGTGATGACCCGGTCGCCCTCACGGACGTCCTCGATGTTCTTGTACGTGCCGTCCGCCATCAGCACACGCGTGCCCGCCGCGAAGCAGCCCGGGCCGACACCGACCTTGACGGCGTCGGCGCCGGCCTGCACGAGGGCGAGCGCGCCCTCGTAGGTGGCGACGTTGCCGCCGCAGACGTCGACCCGGTCCTTGAGCTCGGCCTTCAACCGCGAGACCGTCTCCAGCACCGCGCGTGAGTGGCCGTGCGCGGTGTCGACGACGATGACGTCGACGCCCGCCTCGACGAGCGACAGCGCCCGCTTGTAGGCGTCGTCGCCGACGCCGACCGCGGCGGCCGCGACGAGCCGACCGTCGCCGTCCTTGGTGGCCAGTGGGTACTGCTGGCGCTTGACGAAGTCCTTCACCGTGATGAGCCCGCGCAGGTGACCGGAGTCGTCGACGAGCGGCAGCTTCTCGATCTTGTGCTTCGCGAGCAGCGTCATCGCGTCGTCACCGTCGATGCCCACGGGGCCGGTGATGAGCGGCATCGGCGTCATGACGTCGCGCACCGCGCGGGTGTAGTCCTTCTCGAACCGGATGTCGCGGTTGGTGACGATGCCGAGGAGCACGCCTTCGGCGTCGGTGACCGGGACGCCGCTGATGCGGTAGCGCCCCATGAGCTGGTCGGCCTCGGCGATGGTCGTGTCCGGCGTGCAGGTGACCGGCGAGGCGACCATGCCCGACTCGGACCGCTTCACGAGGTCGACCTGGGCCACCTGCTCCTCGACCGGCAGGTTGCGGTGCAGCACGCCGACACCGCCCTGGCGCGCCATGGCGATGGCCATGCGCGCCTCGGTGACGGTGTCCATGGCCGAGCTGACCAACGGGACGTTGAGGCGCACCGACCGCGACAGGCGGGTCGAGGTGTCGGCCTGGCTGGGGATGACGTCGGACTCGGCCGGCAGCAGCAGGACGTCGTCGTAGGTCAGGCCCGTGTAGGTGAGCTTGCCTCCCAGGGAGGCGGCGTACGTGGCGATCTCGTCCGGTGTCACCGGGACGTCCTCCTGCTGGCTCGCGCGAGACACCATCCTACGCAGCGGGCGTTGCGGTCCCCGCGCGCCGGGTCCCCAGGTCCATGGGCGGGCGCCCCGTGGCGGCGTACCGTTGAGACGTGCCTGCGTCGATGCCGCCGGACCCGTTCGCGGGCGACCCGGACGACCCCGCGGTGGAGCTCGCCGCGCTCGACGAGGACCCGGAGGACGCGCTCGAGCCGCTGTCGCCGGACGAGCGGGAGAACGTGCTCGACGACCTCGAGGACGTCGACGTGTTCGCCGCCCTGCTGGAGCCGCGGGGCATCCGCGGGCTGGTCGTCGACTGCGCCGACTGCAACGAGGAGCACTTCTTCGCGTGGGAGCTGCTCCGCGCCAACCTGCGGCACCTGCTCGACAGCGGCACGCCGCGCGTGCACGAGCCGGCCTACGACCCGGACCCGCTGCACTACGTGACGTGGGAGTACGCCCGCGGCTACGCCGACGGTGTCATGGCGGCCGACGAGCCCGCCACCAGCTGACGTCCTCGCTGACGTTTAGCTGACGTAGCCCTTGCGGAAGCCGAGGGCCACGGCCTGGGCGCGGTCGTTCACGCCGAGCTTGCGGAACAGCCGGCGCGCGTGCGTCTTGATCGTGTCCTCGGACAGGAACAGCGAGCGGCCGATCTCGGCGTTGCTCTGCCCCGCGGCCATGCCCTTGAGCACCTGCAGCTCGCGCTCGGTGAGGTCGCCGGCTCCGCCGCTCGCGCCGCCGCTGGACACCCGCTCGGCGAGGGCGCGGCGCAGGGTCGGCTCGAACAGGTCCTGGCCGGCGAGCGCGGTCGCGACCGCGGCGCACAGCTCCTGGTGCGAGACGTCCTTGTTCAGGTAGCCGCGCGCGCCGTTGGCGACGGCGGTGGCGACGTTCTCGCGGTCGTCGGCTGCGGTGAGCACGACGCAGACGGCCCGCGGGTGCTTCTCCACGAGGCGACGCACGGCCTCCAGGCCGCCGAGACCCGGCATCTGGATGTCCATGAGCACGAGGTCGGGGCGCTCGGCGTCGTAGCGCGCCAGGGCCTCCTCGCCGCTGGCGGCGGTCAGCACCCGGGTCACGCCGGGCACCTCGCCGACGAACTGGCGCAGGCCCTCACGCACGATGCGGTGGTCGTCGACGATGAGCACGGTGGTGCCGTCAGGCGGGCGGATCCCCTGCGGCGCGGGCGCGCCCTGCTGCTGCGGACCCGGGGCGGGGGGCGCGTTCATCGATGCGCCGGCAGCGCTCTCGACCGCGTCGGGCGTCGTCGGCGCGGGCACGCGGGGAGCCTGCGCGGGGACACGCGGGTAGGGAGTGGCGGCGGCGGTCATCGAGGGTCTCCGGAATCGAGGGGGATCCACGCTTCAACAACGTCGTCACCGCAGCGCGCGGTGCCACCTAGTGCTTCGACGCGCTGGAGCACCCGCTGGAGGGCGGGGAGCTCCGCAGGCAGTGCGGCGGCCGTGACGACGACGCGCAGCGCGTTCGTCACGGACTCGACGTGCACCGACGCGGTCGTGGTCACGGCACCGCGGGTGGCTTCGGTGAGGCGGTAGGCGAGCAGCGCCGCCGCCCCGGTCTCGTGCGCGACTGCGGCGTCGACGTGCATGGACAGTGGTGCGCCCTCGCGACCGGAGAGCTCGACGAGCGCAGCGTCCAGGCCCTGGCGGAGCACGCCGGCGTTGTGCAGCGACGCCATCGTGGCGCGGCCGAGCGTGATCGCGGACGATAGCGCCTCCCGCAGCTCCACGAGCCGCTGCGCGGCGGCGGCGGTGGAGGGGTCCCGGGCGACGAGGTCGACGAGGAGGCGGGCGCCGATCAGCTCCTGCAGCAGACCGTCGTGGAGGGCAGCCGCGACCGCGGCCCGGTCCGCCTCGTCCAGCAGGACGAGGTCGGCGGCGTTCACGGTCGCCTCACCGTGGCGAGTCTGCTCCGCCACCGGCACCTGGGCCTCCCTGTTCGCATGCCAAAGATCGCCTTCGGGTCTCTCTTCGGCACACGAAGGGGTGAAGGTGAGCGTTCGGAGCACCCGGAAGGGTGAGATGCCTCAACGGGACCAGGCCGGACGGATGCGGACGAAACAGACCCGACGGGGGCCTCAGCCGGCGAGCAGGGCCGCGAGGTCCGGGCGGGCGAGCCAGCGCTCGCGGACGCCGGGGGCGAGGCCCTCGGCGATGTCCTGGACGTCCGCCCGCGCGGCGGCCAGGGCGGCGTCACCGGCCGGACCGGGGCCGAGCAGCGCGCCGAGCATGGCGCGGGCCGGCCAGGCGAGCGGGATGGTCCCGAGCTCGTCGGCCGCGTCGGCGGCGCGCAGGAGCGTGGCGCTGGCCTCTTCGCGACCGGCCGTGGCCTGGGCGACGCCGAGGAACAGCAGCGACTTGGCCGCGTGGCGGGGCGCGCCCGCGTGCACGGCGGTGTCGTAGGCGGCGCCGGCGGCCACGATGGCGGCCTCCGCGTCGCCGGCGAGCAGGGCGACCTCGGCCCGCACCCAGTCGAGGCGGCAGCGGGGGCGCCAGCCGGCGGCGGCCCCGGCCTCCCCGAGCACCGTCGCGGCCTCCTCGACGCGCGCACGGGCGGTGTCGACGTCGTCGGAGCCCACCGCGTCGGCGGCCAGGCCGATGAGGCAGTCGAGGCGGGCCTCGGCGCCGGCGGGGCCGAGCGGCTCGACGAGGGCGAGGCCGCGCTCGTCGAGGATCTTCGCGTCGGAGTGCGACCCCACCTGGCGGTGCAGGCTCGCGACGGTCGCGCAGGCGAAGCCGGCGACGAGCTTCTCCTGCGGGGTGCTCGCCGCCGCGGCGACCAGCGGGCCCAGGCCCGACAGCGCCTCGGCGTAGCGGCCGAGCGCTCCGAGCGCGACCCCGCGCAGCCAGCGCGCGATGCGCTGCTGGGCGGGATCGGCTCCGGAGTCGGCCAGGACCTTCTCGACGAGCGGCAGCACGTCGCCGGGCCGGCCGCGGAAGGCGGCCTTCTCGGCAGCAGCGACGAGCGACGCGGCGTCGCCGGGGGTGGCGTCAGCGCTCACGGAGGCCAGGGTAGGCACCCCGTGTGGTTCGGCACGGTTCGGCCCCGACCTGCGGGGCCAAACGGATCAGCGGAGACGGCCGGCAGAGCTCGGCTCAGTGGTTGTGGCCGGCGTGGGCGCCCGCGGCCGCGGCGACCGGCTCCGGCTTGTCCGCGACCAGGGTCTCGGTGGTGAGCACCATCGCTGCGATCGAGGCGGCGTTGGCGAGCGCGGAGCGGGTGACCTTCACGGGGTCGACGATGCCGGCCTTGATCAGGTCCTCGTACTCGCCGGTGGCGGCGTTCAGGCCGTTGCCGGCCTTCTTGCCGCGCACCTTCTCGACCGCGACGCGGCCGTCGAGGCCCGCGTTCCCCGCGATCCAGCGCAGCGGCTCGTCGAGCGCGACGCGCACGGCGCGCACGCCGATCGCCTCGTCGCCCGACAGACCGAGGTCGTCGGAGAGGACTGAGCCCGCGTGCACGAGCGCGCTGCCACCGCCGGCGACGATGCCCTCGGCGACGGCGGCCTTGGTCGCGTTGATCGCGTCCTCGACGCGGTGCTTGCGCTCCTTCAGCTCGACCTCGGTGTAGGCACCGACCTGCAGCACCGCGATGCCGCCGGCGAGCTTGGCGAGCCGCTCCTGCAGCTTCTCCTTGTCCCAGTCGGACGAGGACTCTTCGATCTCGCGCTTGATCTGCGCGACGCGGGCCGCGACGTCGGCCTTCTTGCCGGCGCCGCCGATGATCGTGGTGGTGTCCTTCGTGACGACGACGCGGCGCGCGGTGCCGAGCGAGGCGAGCTGCACCTCCTCGAGGCGGATGCCGACCTCCGCCGACACGACCTGGGTGGCGGTGAGGATCGCCATGTCCTCGAGCATCGCCTTGCGGCGGTCGCCGAAGCCCGGCGCCTTCACCGCGACGGCCTGCACGGTCTTGCGGATCGCGTTGACGACGAGCGTCGAGAGCGCTTCGCCGTCGACGTCCTCGGCGACGATGAGCAGCGGCTTGCTCGCCTTCGCGACCTGCTCGAGCAGCGGGAGCAGGTCGTTGAGCGCGCTGATCTTGCCGTTGACGATGAGGACGCGGACGTCCTCGAGCACCGTCTCCATCGCCTCGGCGTCGTTGACGAAGTAGGGCGAGAGGTAGCCCTTGTCGAACTGCATGCCCTCGGTGACCTCGAGCGTGATGTCCGCGGTGGAGGACTCCTCGACCGTGACCACGCCGTCCTTGCCGACCGTGGCGAGCGCCTCGCTGATCATGCGGCCGATCTCGGGGTCGCGGCTGCTCACGGTGCCGACGTGCGCGATCTCCGCGTCGCCCTTCACGGGCTTCGCGACCTTCGCGAGCTGCTCGCTGACCGCCTCGACCGCGGCCTCGATGCCCCGCTTCAGACCTGCGGGCGACGCGCCCGCGGTGACGGCCCGCAGGCCCTCGCGCACCATCGCCTGCGCGAGCACGGTCGCGGTGGTGGTGCCGTCGCCGGCGACGTCGTTGGTCTTCGTGGCGACTTCCTTGGCGAGCTGTGCGCCCATGTTCTCGAAGTGGTCCTCGAGCTCGACCTCACGCGCGATGGTCACGCCGTCGTTGGTGATGACCGGCGCGCCCCACTTCTTGTCGAGCACGACGGTGCGGCCGCGCGGGCCGAGCGTGACCTTGACGGTGTCCGCGAGCTTGTCGACGCCGCGCTGCAGCGACTTCCGCGCCTCGGTGTCGAACTGCAGGATCTTGGCCATGGTGCGTCCTTCCGGGCCGCGCGGAGCGCGCCGAGGTCTGGGAGAGGTTCCGGGTGAGGTCTGGGTTGGCGGCGGTGCGCATCACCGCACGGGACCGCCCCGGCCCTGTCTGAGTGCGATCAGCGGCCGGGGCGGGTCCGAACGTGCTGTCGTGCTTGCTGTCGGTCCTACTTCTCGATGACCGCGAGGACGTCGCGGGCCGAGAGGACGAGGTACTCGTCGGCGCCGAGCTTGACCTCGGTGCCGCCGTACTTGCTGAACAGCACGACGTCGCCGACGGCAACGTCGAGCGGAACGCGTGCGCCGTCCTCGAAGCGACCCGGACCGACCGCGAGGACAGTGCCCTCCTGCGGCTTCTCCTTCGCGGTGTCGGGGATGACGAGACCCGACGCCGTGGTGGTCTCCGCCTCGTTGATCGAGATCACGATGCGGTCCTCGAGCGGCTTGATCGCGACCTTGGTCGCAGTACCCACTGTGGTGCCTCCGGGATGAGTGGCCGTGTGGCCTGTCGTGCGGCCGGGGACTCTGCCGTCGCGGGGCTCAGCCCGGCCTGCCCTCATCTTGGCACTCTCCCCCCGCGAGTGCCAACTCGGGTTCCGGCCGAGGGGCACCCCGGGGCGCCGGGGCGCTCAGCCGGCGGTGAAGATCCAGGCCTGGTGGCGGGACAGCACCGGCAGCGTCGGGGTCTCCTCCACGAAGTCCTCGGCCTGCTCCTCCGTCTCCCAGCGCGTGATCACCACGACCCGGGACCGGCCGTCGGTGAACCACTCGGCGCCCCGGCACTCGGCGCGCTCGCGGGCGGACGGGACGATGACGTCGCGGCACAGCTCTTCGGCGTCGGCAAGGCAGCCGTCGATCGCGACGGCCTCCCACATGCGCGCCTTCACAGCCGGCCCCTCACGAGCTCAGCGCCGCCGCGCCGGCGGCCGGGTCGCCGCAGCGCATGACCAGCGCGTCCTCGCCGGTGGCGGCGTAGTAGCGCCGGCGACGGCCGATGGGGATGAAGCCCGCCTTCGCGTACAGGCCCTGGGCCACGGGATCGTTGGCGCGCACCTCGAGGTCGACGGTCGCGGAGCGGCGCCGCACCGCCTCGGCGAGCAGGTCGCGCAGCAGGGCGGCGCCGAGCCGGCGGCCGCGGTGCGACTCCGCGACCGCGATGGTCTGCACGTAGGCCTCGTCGTGGCTCGATGCGAGACCGGCGTAGCCGACGATGTCCGCGCCCTGGCGCGCGACGACGTAGTGGCGCGTGGCGCCCTGCGCCAGCTCGCTCCAGAACGTCTCGACCGACCAGTCGTCGGGAGCGAAGCACGCCGCTTCGAGCGCGCGGACGTGGGGCAGGTCCCACCACCGCAGCCGCTCGATGGACGCGGCGGTCACGCCAAGCCTCGCTCGACGAGGGTCTTCGCATCCGGGCGGCGGAGGTACAGCGGGGTAAGCGGGTCCGACGCGGCCCCGGCCGCGGCCCGCTCGGCGACCAGCGGCCACAGCCCCGCCGCGTCGGGGAGCGACGCGACGACGCGTGAGCCGAACACATCGGGCCACGATGCAGCCCCGGCGCCGACGACCCGGCGGCCGTCGACGGGCACGTCGGCGGGTGACGCGACGTGCGGTCCGTCGACGCGGTGCGCGCCGGCGTCGTAGGCCGCCCAGTAGACCTCCTTGCGACGCGCGTCCTGCACGACCACGACGTCCGGGGCGGCCAGCAGGTCGAGCGAGCACGCGCCGTAGACGGGGACGCCGGCCGCGTCCGCGAGCGCGGCCGCGGTGGCGATGCCGGCCCGCAAGCCGGTGAAGGGTCCGGGCCCGAGCCCGACGGCGACCGCGTCGAACCGCTCCCCCGCGATCACCGCGCGCACCGCCGGCGCGAGCAGCTCCCCGTGGCGGTTGAAGCCCTCCTCGGCGTGCGCGCGCACGACCGCACCGTCGTCGACGAGCGCGACCGTCACCGACGCCGTCGACGTGTCCAGGCAGAGGAGGCGCATCACGCCATCCCGGCGGCGGCGAAGCGGTCGATCAACGTGCCCCGTCCGACGACGTCGATGACGCACGTGCGCACGTCGGTGCCTTCGGGGCGGTCGAGGTGCACGACGAGGTAGGCGTCGGCGAGGTGCTCTGCCCGCCCGACTCCCCACTCCACGAGCGTGACCGCGCCGTCGAGCGGCAGGTCGATGTCGTCGAGCTCGGCCGCGCTGCCGAGCCGGTAGGCGTCGATGTGCACGAACGGCACGCGACCGCCGCTGTGCAGGTCGGCGATCGTGTACGTCGGCGAGCGCACGGGTGTCGGCACGCCGAGGGCCTCACCGACGCCTTGGGCGAACGTCGTCTTCCCCGCGCCGAGCGGCCCGTCGAGGATCACGACGTCACCCGGCTCGAGCAGCGCACCGATGCGCGCACCGAGCGCCCGGGTCGCCTCGGCGTCCTCCAGGACCGTCGTCACAGCAGGGTCACCGCCCAGGCGAGGTCGGCGCGCAGCGCGGCCATCGGCGCACCCGCCGGCCCGAAGCGGATGGCGGCGGACGGGTGGTACGTCGCGACGATGCGGCGGCCCGCGCGCTCGTGCACCGTCCCGCGCATCGCGGCGAGCGACGGCACCTTGCCGAGCAGTGCCTTCGTCGCCGTCATGCCGAGCGCGACGGTGAGCACCGGGCCGACGAGCGCGGTCTGGTCCTCACGCCAGTGCGCGCACGCGCTGACCTCGGCCGGCTTCGGCGCCCGGTTGCCCGGCGGGCGGCAGCGCAGGACGTTGATGACCGCGACCTGCTCGCGCGGCAGCCCGGCCTCGTCGAGCAGCGCGTCGAGCAGCTGGCCGGCCTTGCCGACGAACGGCCGGCCGGCCTCGTCCTCCGCGGCGCCCGGCGCCTCCCCGACGAGCAGCAGCCGCGCGCCGTCGGGCGCGTCACCGACGACGACGCTGCGCCGCGTCTGCGCCAGCTCGGGGCAGGCCTGGCAGGCCCGCACCTGCTCGGCCAGCGCGTCCCAGCCCGCCACGTGCACGGGAGGCCCGCTCACGCGGCTTGCGCGACGGCGTCCCGGGCTCGCGCGACGAGCGCCCGCAGGTGCAGCGTCACGACCGCGGGGCGTTCGAGCTTCGCCATGTGCCCCGCGCCGGGCATGACGACCAGCTCGGCATCGGAGCCGATCTCCTCGGCCATCGCGCGGCTGTGCGCGGCAGGGGTGAGCACATCGTGGTCGCCGACGATCACGAGCACCGGTCGGCCGCGCAGGGCCGGAAGCGCCTTCAGCTTGTCGTGGTCGAGGAACGTCGGCGCGAACGTCGCGACGACCTCGGCCGGCGTCGCGGCGATGAGCTGCTCCATGAAGTCGACCAGCGACGGGGACACCTCGGGGTCGCCGAACGAGACGCGCCGCGCGAGCGACCAGCCGAGGTCGTTGCCGAGCCCGCGCCGGCGCTGCGCGTCGATGAACCGGGCCCGCTTGCCACCGATGCCGACGATCAGCTTGGGCACGAGTCGCTGTGCGAGCTTGCCGCCGAGCGCCGGAAGGCCGAACGTCAGCTCGGCGAGGCCGCCCGCCGACGTCGACACCAGCGCGACGCCGGCAACGCGCCCGTCCGGCCCGAACAGGTCGGGCCGGCGGTCGGCCAGCGCCATGACGGTCATGCCACCCATCGAGTGCCCGACCAGCACGATGGGCCCGGTCGGGGCGCGGTCGTCGATGACGCGCTCGAGGTCGGAGCCGAGCTGGTCGATGGTGCAGCGGTCTGCGGCGCTGGCCCCGCTGCGTCCGTGGCTGCGCTGGTCGTAGAAGACGAGGCGGCCGACGTCGCCGAGCGCGCGCCGCTGGAAGTGCCACGCCGCCATCTGGAGCGTGAACCCGTGCGCGAAGATCACCGTCATCGACGCGTCCTCACGACCGACCTCTTCGTAGCGCAGCTCGACGCCGTCGTCGGCGATGACGACCCCGGTGCGGTCGAAGGGCAGGCCGAAGAACGGCTCGCGCGCGACGGGGTCCGGCACCGTGCGGCGGGCGCGGACCGCGCGCTTCTCGGCGAGCAGCCCGGCGCCGACCCCCGCGGCGATCACGCCACCGAGGGCACCGACCGTGGCCAACCGGCGAAGTGGGACCGGCCCGCTGGCAAGCCCCCGGCGCCGAAGTGGGACCGGCCCGCTCGCAAGCTCCCGGCGCCGAAGTGGGACCGGCCCGCTCGCAAGCTCCCGGCGCCGGCGCGCGTCACTCACGCGTCCATGCTGCCAGCCGTCCCGACGTGGACGCGCGGAAGCCGGTGGCCCACGCCGGTCACGACCTCGTAGGAGATCGTGCCGAGCCAGTCGGCCCAGTCCTGCACGGTCGGTTCGCCGTGCTCTCCCGGCCCGAACAGCACGACCTCGTCGCCCGGCTGCACCGGGTCGTCGCCGACCTCGACGACGAGCTGGTCCATGCACACCCGCGCGTCGATGCGGCGGCGCGCGCCGCCCAGCCAGACCTGCGCACGACCGGTCGCGGCCCGCGGCACGCCGTCGGCGTAGCCGAACGGCACGAGCGCGAGGGTCGTCTCGTGGGTCGTGGTGTGCACGTGCCCGTACGAGACGCCGGTGCCGGGCGGCACGCGCTTGGTGAGCGCGACGGCCCCGGCGAGGGTCATCGCGGGGCGCAGGCCGAGCTGCTCCGCCGACGCGAGGTCCGGGATCGGTGACAGCCCGTAGACGGCGATGCCCGGGCGCACGACGTCGAAGTGGGCGTCGGGGCGGGTGAGCGTCGCGGCGCTGTTGGCGAGGTGACGCACCTGCGGTCGCAGGCCCACGCGCTCGGCGATGCCGAGCGCTTCGGTGAAGCCGGCGATCTGCGCGTCGGTCGTGGGGTGCCGTGGTGAGTCCGCGTGCACGAGGTGGCTCCAGACGCCCACGACCTCGATCGCCTGCTCGGCCTGCGCCTTCGCGGCCGCGTCGACGAGGTCCTGCCAGTCCTGACCGAGCCGCGCACCGCCGCGCGACAACCCGGTGTCGACCTTGAGGTGCACGCGGGCGGTCCGACCGGTCGCACGGGCGGCGCTGACGAGCTCGTCGACCATCCACGGCGCGTACGCCGCGAGGTCGACGTCCGCGCGGATGCCGTCAGCGAGGTCCTCACCCGGGATCGCGAGCCAGGTCAGCAGCGGCGCGGTGATGCCGGCGGCGCGCACCGCGAGCGCTTCGTCGAGCGTCGCGGTGCCCAGCCAGCCGGCGCCGCCCGCGAGCGCGGCCCGGGCCGACGCCACCATGCCGTGCCCGTACGCGTCGGCCTTCACGACGGCCATCACAGCGGCGTCGCCCGCGTGCTCGCGCAGGGTGGTGACGCTCGCCGCGATCGCGTCGAGGTCGACCTCGCAGCGCGCCCGGCGCAAGCCGCCGGGGGTCGGGGTCACCGGCTGCCGCGCACGTCGCGCACGACGTCGGGCCACACGTCGAGCAGCGCCTCGGCGGGGAAGGGAGCGCCGCTGGCCGCCCGGTGGCCCGCGAGCCCGTGCAGGAACGCGGCCGCGCTGCCGGCCTCGAGCGCGATGTCCTCGGCGGGCATGCCGTGCTTCGCGAACGCGGCCATGAGCGCACCCGCCGCACCGGCGAGGACATCACCGGTGCCGGCGGTGGACAGCCACGTGCTCCCGGTGGTGTTGATGCGCGCGCGGCCGTCGGGCGCGGCGATCACCGTGTGCTGGCCCTTCAGCAGGACCGTGACCTCGAGCTCGGAGGCGGCGCGGCGCGCGCAGGCGAGCGGGTTCGAGCGCGGGTCGACGCCGGTCAGGCGCTGGAACTCACCCAGGTGCGGCGTGATGAGGGTGGGAGCGTGGCGGCCGCGCAGCGCGTCGCGCCCGGCCGCGAGGGCGTCGGCGTCGACGATCGTGGGGAGGTCGGCGGCGAGCGCGGTGCGCACCCGGTCGAGCGTCTGCTCGTCGGTCCCGAGGCCGCAGCCCACGACGACGGCGTCGACGCGCCCGTCACCGACGACGACGGACGGCCAGTGCTGGTGGATCGCCGCGACGGACGGGCCCGCGTAGCGCACGTAGCCCGCGCCGGCGCGCACCGCTCCCCCGACCGACAGCACCGCGGCACCGGGGTAGCGCGGGCTGCCGGTCACCAGCCCGACCACACCGCGCGAGTACTTGTCCTCGTGCTCCCCGGGCACCAGCAGCAGCCGCGCGACGTCGTCGGCGGTGAGCGCGCCCAGCGGGCCCGGGCTGTGGGCGAGGCCGAGGCCGATGTCGGCGACGTGGACCACCCCGCACAGGTGCGCGCCATCGCCCACGAGGTGCGCGGGCTTCAGCGCGTCGAAGGTCACGGTCAGGTCGGCGCGGACCGCATCCCCGAGGACGGCACCGGTGTCGCAGTCGACCCCGCTCGGCAGGTCGACGGCCACGGTCAGCTGCCCGCGGACCGCCTGGGCGAGGTCGGCGGCGCGCGCCCGCAGCGGTCCGGCAGCCCCGGCGCCGGTCATCCCGTCGAGCACCAGCGCGGCCTCCGCGGGAGGCTCGGCGGCGACCCGACCGCCGGCCGCCAGGACAGCGGCCAGCCCGGCGCGGC
>DASZYF010000223.1:0-24505 GCA_035545535.1 Mycobacteriales bacterium
CGACCTGCCGGCGGGCGTCCGCCGGGT
Organism: Mycobacteriales bacterium; assembly: GCA_035545535.1. Taxonomy (GTDB): domain Bacteria; phylum Actinomycetota; class Actinomycetes; order Mycobacteriales; family CAJCIY01; genus DASZYF01. Next base: position 28 of record DASZYF010000223.1, read on the forward strand.
GCCGCTGCGCCGGCCGGGGCCGGCGCGCCTGCGCGACCGGCAGCACGACTGGCGATTGCCGCACGACCTGCGGCGCGCGCGGCCGGCAGGGACCGTGCTGACGCCGGGCCGCACCCCTCCCGCGCGCTCGCCGGTGCCGTTCGTGCAGACGCTGCACGACCTCACCCCCCTGGTGGTCGATGCGCCCCAGCTCGCGAACGAGCGAAGGCACTGGCAGCGGGTCAGCGCCCGGCTGCGCGATGCGCACCGGATCATCGCCGTGTCCCGCGCGACGGCCGACACCGCGATCCGGCTGCTCGGCGTGGACGGCGAGCGCGTCGTCGTCATCCCCCACGGCGTCGACCCCTCGCTGCACGCCGACGAGCGCGACCGCGCGACCGACGTGCCCGTCCTGCTGTGGGTGTCGTCATGGGGCCCGCACAAGGGCCTGCCCGATGCCATCGCGACGATCGACGCACTGGCCGACGCCGGGCACCCGCACGTGCTGCACCTCGCGGGGTGGAACGACGCCTGGATGCGGCAGCAGGTCGATGCCGCCGTCGCCCGCGCGCGCCACCCGGACCGCGTGCGGGTGCTCGGCTACGTCGACGACATCGGGGCGACCTACCGGCGCGCGACGGCGCTGCTGGTGACGAGCCGCTGCGAAGGGTTCTGCCTGCCGGCGGCGGAGGCGATGGCCTGCGGCACCCCGGTGATCGCCTACGACAACACCGCGCTGCCCGAGCTCGTCGGTGATGCCGGCGTGCTCGTGGCGGACGGCGAGCTGCGCGCGTTCATCGCGGCGACGCAGGCACTCCTCGATGATCCGCATGCGGCCGCCGACCGTGCGTTGCGCGGGATCGCACGAGCGCGCACGCTCACGTGGGAGGCGAGCGTCGCCGCGCACGCCGAGGTGCTGCGGGACGCCGCGCGGGCGGGGTGACGCGGCCGGGGCGGCATGATGCTGCGGTGCCGCGCCACCGTGTCGTCGTGATCGGTGGTGGCGTCGGCGGCGCCACCGCCGCGCGGTCGCTGCGGCGGGCCGGCGCCGAGGTGACGGTGCTCGAAGGAGCGGCGAAGCTCGGCGGCCTCGTCGCCAGCCTCGAGGTGCAGGGCACGCCGATCGAGGCGTTCTACCACCACGTCTTCCCGCAGGAGAACGCGATCCGCGGCCTCATCGAGGAGCTGGGCCTCGCCGATCGACTGACGTGGCATGCGAGCAACACCGCGATCCTGTTCGACGGGCGCATCTGGCCGTTCACCACGCCGGCGGACCTGCTGCGGTTCGGCCCGCTCTCACCCGTGCAGCGCGTGCGGGCCGGTGCGGGTGCGCTGCGGATGCAGCGGACGGCCGACTGGCCGGCGCTCGACACGGTCGCCGCGAGGGACTGGGTGCGCAGTGCGTGCGGCGACGCGACCGCCGATGTGGTGTGGGACCCGATGTTGCGCGGCAAGTTCGGCACCGCGTGGGAGTCGGTGCCGGCTGCGTTCCTCTGGGGACGCTTCGAGCAGCGCCGCGGCGCCCGCGAGGCCGGCGGCGAGCGGCTCGGCTACCTGCGCGGCGGCTTCCGGCAGCTGTTCGACGCGCTCGCCGGGCACCTGCGTGACGAAGGTGTCGACCTGCGACTGTCGACCGCCGCGACGCGCATCCTGCTCGACGGCTCCGGCCACGTGAGCGGCGTGCAGACGAACGACGGCGTGGCGCCCGCCGACGCCGTGCTGTTCGCCGGCACGCTGCCGGGGATCGCGCGCCTCCTCGACGACGACCGGCTCGACCCGCGGTGGACGGCGACCGGACGGCTCGGTGCGATGACGGTGCTGCTCGAGCACGACCGGCCGCTGTCGGACCAGTACTGGGTGAACGTCTGCGACGACCGGCTGCCGTTCGCCGGGCTGATCGAGCACACCAACTTCGTGTCCCGCGAGGACTACGGCGGACGGCACGTCACCTACCTCGGGCGCTACTTCACGATGGACGAGGCGATCGCATCGGCCGACCCGGAGGAGGAGGCCGACCGCTGGGTCGCGGCCCTTCGTGCGGTGCTGCCGTCGGCCGCCGCGGCGAACATCCTCGGTCGCCAGATCGCCCGCACGCCCTACGCGGCGCCGCTGGTGCAGCTCGGGCACGCGACGCGCGTCCCCCCGGCGCGCACGCATGTGCCCGGCCTGTACCTCGCGACCACCGCGCAGATCTACCCGCACGACCGCGGCATGAACGACGGCATGGTGCTCGCCGCCGAGGTGGCCGCGGGCATGGCGACCGACCTCGGGCTCACGCGCGCCGCGATCACGACGTGGCAGACGGTCACGCTGGCGGCGACGCCCTTCGCGACCGCGGAGAGCGGTGCTGCGTGGTCGTGCCCCGTGTGCGCATCGACGGCGTCCGAGCCCCTCTACGACAGCGCGGGCGAGGGCACCGAGTGCGGTGTGTCCGGTGCCGCGGTGCGCCCGAGCGCCGATGCGTACGGCGACCTCGTCGGCACCGTCGTGCGCTGCACCACCTGCGGGCACGGATCGCTCGCCGCCCGACCCGATGCCGGGGCCCTGGCCGCGGCGTACGGAGATGCATCGGATGCCGATGTGAGCGACGACGAGCAGGCCGGTCAGCGACTCACGGCCGACCGCACCCTCGCCGCGCTCGAAGCGGTCGTGGGGCCGGGCGCGTTGCTCGACGTCGGTTGCTGGACCGGCGAGCTCGTCGCCGCCGCCAACGCGCGCGGGTGGACGGCCCGCGGCGTGGACCCGTCCGCGTGGGCGGTCGACCGCGCGCACCGCGCGGGGCTGGACGTCAGCCTCGGCACCGTCGACGAGCTCGACGTCGCGCCCGGATCGTTGCGCGCCGCATCGCTGTGCGATGTGCTCGAGCACCTGCTCGACCCCGGCGCGGCGCTCGAGCGGCTGCACCAGGCGATCGAGGTGGGCGGCGGTCTCCTCATCACGGTGCCGGACGCCGGCAGCGCGATCGCGCGGCGGCTCGGTGCCCGCTGGTGGTCCGTGCTCCCGATGCACGTGCAGTACTTCACGCGCTCGTCGATGACCCGGCTGCTCGACGCGCACGGGTTCGACGTCGTGCAGGTGCGGACCCACCCGAAGGTCTTCACCGCCCGGTACTACGCGGGGCGGCTCGGCGGCTACTCCACCGCCGTGGCCCGGGCCGCGACCGCCGCGCTCGGCGCGGTGCGCCAGGCGGACCGCCTGGTCGCGCCGGACCTGCGCGACCGCATGCTCATCGTCGCCCGCCGGCGCGGCTGACGCCTGTCGCTCAGAGCGACCAGCCGGCGAACGGCTGACCGGTCAGCTCGCGCAGCCGGGCGACGTCGTCAGCGAGGAAGCCCTCGAGCCGCGCGCGCAAGAGGCCCGTCACCTCCGGTCGTCGCAGCGGGCGGGCGAGCGCGCAGTCGAGGCGGCCGAGCACCGGCAGGCGCCGGACCAGCGCGTCGAAGCGCGGACCGTCGAAGCGGGTGCCCGTGACGCGGTTCAGCGCCGCCTGCACCGGGTGCGTGCGACACACGTTGAGCTTCTCGTCGAACCGGGGCGACCGGAAGCCTGTCTCGACGCCCAGGAACGCGAAGACGCCGTCCAGCGTCGCGTCGCGCTTGGCGATGAGGTCCTCCTGCGAAACGACGAGGATCTGGTCCCGGTCGACGTGCTCGTAGAACCGCTCGAGCTGGAACGCGTAGCGACTGACCATCACGTACGGGCTGGTCTCCGCGTCCTCCCCGCGCAGCAGCCGGTCGATGCCCGTGTGCACGTAGCCGCGGGAGCGGTAGTGCACGTAGTGCGACACGATCCGGTCGATGGGGTCCCGGACGACGTAGATCAGCTTGGCCGCCGGCACCATGGCGCTGATGCGCTCCGGCACGCCCGGGATCATCGGGGCCGCGGCGTACATCGGCGAGGACTCGCCCCGGACCTTGTGGTCCCGGCCCTCGGCGAACTGCGCGGAGTACCACTCCGGCCCGCGCTCCCAGCTCCAGCCGGGGCCGCAGAAGTAGTTGAGCTCCTTGATCTCGGACATGAACACGTCCGGGTGCAGGCCGAGGTAGTGGTGCAGGCTCGTCGTCGCCGACTTCTGCGCCCCGATGATGATCGCGTTCGGCTCTCCCCCCACGGGAGAGCTCTTCGCCGGCTCTCAGGCTCGCCCCTGCCGACTGCACAGCCAACGCACAGACTTCGCCGGCGATCCCGGTTGTCGGATCGATGTCCATGGAGAAGCAGGAGAACCCGGCCGCGCCTCGTAGTGCTCGTTCCGGGCCGTGTTCGCCCGCGTTTCAGAGCAGGTCGCGCAGCACCAGGGTCTGCTCGCGACCCGGCCCGACGCCGATCGCCGAGATGGGGGCGCCGCTCATCCGCTCGAGCGCCTCGACGTAGGACTGCGCGTTCTTCGGCAGGTCCTCGAAGCTGCGCGCGCCGCTGATGTCCTCGGTCCAGCCCGGGAGCTCCTCGTAGACCGGCTCCGCGTGGTGCAGGTCGGTCTGCGTCATCGGCAGCTCTTCCAGGATCGCGCCGTCGGGCAGCTTGTAGGCGACGCAGACCGGGATCGTCTCGAAGCCGGTGAGGACGTCGAGCTTGGTGAGGAAGAAGTCGGTCACGCCGTTCACACGCGCGGCGTAGCGGGCGATGACCGCGTCGTACCAGCCGGTGCGGCGCGCGCGTCCGGTGGTGACGCCGAACTCGCCACCGATCGAGCGCAGCTTCTCGCCGGTCGCATCGTCGAGCTCGGTCGGGAACGGTCCCTCACCGACGCGCGTCGTGTACGCCTTGATGATCGCGACGACGCGCGAGATCTTCGTCGGCCCGATGCCCGAGCCGGCGCACGCGCCGCCGGCGACCGGGTTGCTCGACGTGACGAACGGATAGGTGCCGTGGTCGACGTCGAGCAGCGTCCCCTGCGAGCCCTCGAGCAGCACCGTCTCGCCGCGCTCGAGCGCGTGGTGCAGCAGCAGCGCGGTGTCGGCGACGTGCTCCTGCAGGCGCTCTCCGAACGGCAGGTAGGTGTCGACAACCTCGTCGACGTCGATGCCCTTGCGGCCGTAGACCTTCGTGAGCACCTGGTTCTTCTCGCGCAGCACCAGCTCGAGCTTCGCGCGGAGGATGCCGGGGTCGAACAGGTCCTGCACGCGGATGCCCATGCGCGCGACCTTGTCGGCGTACGTCGGACCGATGCCCCGGCCGGTGGTGCCGATCTTCGCCTTGCCGAGGAAGCGCTCGGTGACGCGGTCGAGCGCCCGGTGGTGCGGCATGATCAAGTGCGCGTCGGCGCTGATGACCAGGCGAGACACGTCGACGCCGCGCGCGGCGAGGCCGTCCATCTCCTCGAGCAGCACGCCCGGGTCGACGACGACGCCGTTGCCGATGACGGGCGTGCAGCCACCCCAGAGCACACCGCTCGGCACGAGGTGCAGGGCGAAGTGCTCGCCGTCCGGCGTGACGACCGTGTGGCCCGCGTTGTTGCCACCCTGGTAGCGCACGCACCACTGCACGCGGTCCGCGAGCAGGTCCGTGGCCTTGCCCTTGCCCTCGTCGCCCCACTGGGCACCGACGAGCACGAGTGCCGGCATCGCAGTTCCTTCACAGCACGGGCGACGGCCGCGATCCGAAGGAGGGCCCGGCTGCGTCGCTTACCGGAGAAGCGTAGCCACCCCTGCGTCGCCCATCGTCGGATATGCGCCCCCCGGCCCATCCGTGGCGATTCGCCCCGATCCGCCCCATCCTGGTGCGGTGCGCACCCCCGCCCGCGCACGCGACGCATCGCGTGAACCGGCCCTCGACGGCATCCGCGGGCTCGCGGCCGGGTCGGTGCTCCTCCTGCACACGCGCGTTCCCTTCGCGCGCGGCGGCTTCTACGCGGTCGACGTGTTCTTCGCCCTGTCCGGCTTCCTGATCACCCGGCTCCTGCTGCGCGAGCGGGCCCGCCACGGCCGCATCGACGTGCCGCGTTTCTGGGCCCGGCGCACCACCCGCCTGTGGCCTCCGCTGGCCGCGCTGCTGCTGCTGGGCATCCCGTTCGCCGACCTGCTCTCACCGGGCCACAGCGGCGCCTCGTACGCCCGTGAGGCGATCACGGCCGGCACGTGGTCCATGAACATCGCGACCGCCCTCACGCCGTCGGTCGACCCACCGCTGGGGCACACGTGGTCGCTCGCGGCCGAGGAGCAGTACTACCTCGTGTGGCCTCTGCTCCTGCTGCTCGCCATCGCGGTGGGCGCGACCATGCGGCGGCTCGCGGCGACCTGCTGCGGGCTCGCGGTCGCGAGCTGGCTCGTCATGGTGCTCGATTGGCACGGCACGACGTTCCTGCCCGCCGTCTACACCCGGCCGGACGCGCGGGCGTTCGACCTGCTGACGGGCTCCGCCCTCGCGCTGGCGCTCGGCTCGACCCGCCCGCCACGATCGCTCGTCGCCGTCGCGCAGCCGCGCGCCACCGGCCTGCTCTCGCTCGCCTTCATCGTCGCGGCCGTTATCGTGCCGAGCTACCTGCGACCCGACCTGTGGCTCGACCTGACCGTCGGAGCTCCGCTCGTGAGCATCGCGACGTGCCTGCTCATCGTTCACCTGACGCTGCGGCCCGCGACGCCCGCCGCGCGCCTCCTCGGCTCGTGGCCCGGCCGGGTCTCGGGGACCATCAGCTACTCGCTCTACCTCGTGCACCAGCCGGTGCTGACGGTCGTGTACGCGCACGACCACGGCACGCTGCCACGGCACGGCGCGGCGCTGCCCCTCACCGAGATCGCGATCGCCGTCGCGGCCGCCGTGGTGCTCTGGGTGACGGTGGAACGGCCCGCCCACCAGCTCTCGCGGCGCATCACGCCGCAGCCGCGCGCCGCGGCCGACACCGGTACGGCGCGACCGCGGCGCAACGCGTTGCGGCCCGCGGTCGTCACGACGCTCGGGTTCGTGCCTCTCGCGTTCGTGCTCGGGGGCACCGCCGCCGCCGCGCAGTGGACCGGACCGCCCGTCGTCGGCGATCCGAAGCACGCGCCGAGCTCGCCGTGGCCCGGCACCACGGGAGCACCGACCGGACCGGGTGCGGCGCCCGCGTCGAGGGCGCCGGCGCCGACGCGCCGTGCTCCGGTCGGCCCCACCGGCACCCACCCCTCCGCGGCGCCGGGCGGGCCGACCGCGACCAGCCCCGCACCCGATCGCCGCTCGGCCCCTCCGGGCGGGCGGCCGCCGGTCCCGGTGACCGTCCCGTCCGCGCCGCTGCCCGCGGTGCCCTCCGTGCCGTCGGTGCCCGCGCCCTCCGTGCCGTCGGTGCCCATCCCGACCGCGCCCGTCCCGACCGTTCCGGTCCCGACGCCACCGGGGCTCTGAGGGACCGCGCTGCGGTCGGTCGCGGTCCGACACGCGGCCGTAGGGTGACGACGTGGCGCGCATCCCGAGTCCCGGCGATGTCGTCAAGGCCGCGCAGGCGCAGACCGAGGCGCTGCTGCAGCTGCCCAGCCTGCTCATCCAGCTCACCCAGCAGGTGCGCTACCTGACCGACGGGCTCGCGGCGCTGTCCAACCTCGCGGTCCGCGTCGACAACGTGATGGACGAGCTCGAACCCGGCCTGAAGCGCCTGGCCCGCGCCCTGGACAACCCGGCGATCGACGCCGTGCCCGAGACCATCCGGCAGATCCAGGAGAACGCGCTGCCGGTGATCAAGCAGCTGCGCGACACACAGTCGCGCATCGCGGCGATCGCCGAGTCGACCGGCCGCCTGGCGAGCATCCCCGGCGCATCGCTGTTCCGCTCCCGGCCGCGCGGCGACGACGGCACGCCTGAAGCCTGACGCCCGCGTGACGCAACGTCTGCGCGTGGGCCTCGACGTCACGCCGGTGATCAACGGCGGCTCCGGCATCGCGCGCTACGCCGCCCTGCTGCAGGAAGGCCTCGCGGCCCGACCGGACATCGACGTGCGGCCGTACGCGATCGGGCGGCGCACGCGCCCGACCGACGTGCCGCACCGCCACCTGCCCGTGCCGCTGCGCGTCGTGCACGAGGCATGGCGACGAGGCGTGCCGCTGCCCGTCACGCCGCTGACCGGACGGGTCGACGTCGTGCACTGCACCGACCTCGTCCCTCCGCCCACCCGCCGCGCGACGGTCGTGACGATCCACGACGTGCTCGCGCTCACGCACCCGCAGTACTTCACCGAGCGCACGGTCCAGGTCGTCCGCGACACCGTCGCCCGCCTGCCCCGCGTCCAGCGCGTGATCACGACGTGCCACGCCACCGCCGACGCGATCTCCGAGGTGACCGGCTTCGACCGGACGCGCATCGAGGTCGTGCGCGTCGGTCACCGGGCGCCGACGGGTGCGCCGGCGCCGTCTCCCGTCGAAGGGCCGTACGTGCTCGCCGTGGGCGTCGTGCAGCCGCGCAAGTCCTTCGACGTCCTCGTCGAGGCGATGCACCTGCTCGGGCCGGATGCTCCACGCCTCGTCATCGCGGGACCGGTGACCGACGAGTCACGCGCGACGGTGGAGGTGATCGAGCGGCTGCGCATGGGTGAGCGTGTCTCGGTCCTCGACCGTGTCGACGACGTCGCGCTCGAAGCGCTGTACCGGAACGCGGTCGCCCTGTGCCACCCCAGCGTCGCCGAGGGGTTCGGCAGCCCGGCGCTGGAAGCGCTGGGCTACGGCACGCCGCTCGTGGCGGCCGACATCCCCTCCGTGCACGAGATGGCCGCGGGCGCAGCCCGTCTCGTCCCCCTGCGCGACGCCGCCGCCACCGCTGATGCGCTCCGGCGCGTCTGGGACGAGCCCGAGGAGACGGCCCGCCTCGTCGCCGCCGGCCGGGAGCGGGCCGCCGACTACACGTGGGAGCGCATGGTCCCCGAGACCGTGGACGTGTACCGCCGGGCGGCCGGCGCGTGACGGGTGGTCCCGAGCCGACCGCGGCCGACCGGCGCTCCGCGCCCCTCGACGGTGTGCGCGCTCTCGGTTCGCTCGGCGTGCTCGCCTTCCACGCGCACCTCAGCCACACGCGCGGAGGCCTGCTCGGTGTCGACGTCTTCTTCGTGCTGTCCGGCTACCTCATCACCACGCTGCTGCTGCGCGAGCTCGCCCGGCGGGGACGGGTGTCGCTCGGCCGGTTCTGGATCCGGCGCGCGGTGCGGCTGTGGCCACCGCTCGCGGTGCTCCTCCTGCTGTGCGCGTTCGATGCGAAGGGCCTCGGGACGGGCGGCACGATCGCCGGGTTCCTGCGCGACGCCGTCAACGCCGGCACCTGGTCCATGGACGTGGTGGTCTCACGCCGGCCGCAGCAACCGCCTCCGCTCGAGCACACCTGGTCGCTCGCGGTGGAGGAGCAGTTCTACCTCGTGTGGCCGCTCGTGCTGCTGACCCTCATCACGGTCCTCAAGCTGACCGACCGGCGCCGGCTGGCCCTCGTCGCAGGGCTCTTCGGCGTCGCGAGCTGGGTCCTGCTCGTCACCACCTGGGACGGCCTCGGCCCGCTGGGGAACGCCTACACGCGTCCGGACACGCGCGCCCTGCCGATCCTGTGCGGGTGCGCGCTGGCGCTGCTCGCCGACCTGGATCCCCGGGCACACCTGCCGTCATGGTGCGCGCGGCCGTGGACGGGCGTGAGCGGCCTCGTCATCGTGCTCGCGACGTACGCGTTCATCACGCACCACGCCACGTCGTTCGAGCGCATCATCGCGAGCGGGACGGTCCTCGCGACGCTCGGGTCGCTGCTGCTCATCGCGCACTGCGTGACGGCGGAGCGCGGCGTCACGGTCGCCGTCTTCGGCTCGCGACCGCTCGCGTTCGCCGGCGTCGTGAGCTACTCCACCTACCTCGTGCAGAACCCGCTCGGCTCGGTGCTGCACCGCCACCACCGGTTCGCCGGCACCGCGCTCCGCGACGAGCTGGCGACCGCCGGCCTCTGCCTGGTGGCCGGCGTCGTGCTCTGGTGGGCGGTCGAACGACCCGTGCGGCAGCTGCTGACCAGCGAGTGGTTCGCCCGCGAGACCGACCCTGACGCCCATCGCGAAGGCCGCCGGCGGTCGGCCTACCTCGCCGCGGCCGCGGTCCCCGCGACGTTCGTGATCGTCGGCGTCATCCTCGCGATCCACTGGAACCCGCTCGCGCACGGACCTCTCACCGTCGTCGGCGGGCGCTGAGCTCCGCTCCTAAGGTGAGCCCGTGACGTCGCTCCACCCGAAGCTGGTCGGCGCCGACCGCGCGCAGCTGCGCGCCACGTTCACGAGCGCGGATCCGTTCCCGCACATCGTCCTCGACGATGCCATCGCACCCGCGGTCCTCGACGAGCTGGTCGCCACGTTCCCCGACGATGCGTGGGAGGGCTGGGACCGCTTCACCGACAGCTACCAAGCCGGCAAGCGGTACTGCCAGGACATCGCCGCCATGCCGGCCGCGCACGCTCGCGTGATCAACGAGCTGACGCAGCCGGCGTTCCTCGACCTGCTGAGGGACATCACCGGCATCGACGGTCTGATCCCGGACCCGTACCTCGAAGGCGGCGGCCTGCACTCGAGCGGCGCGGGCGGCGTGCTCACGCCGCACACCGACTTCCACCTCTACACCCGGCTCGGGCTGCACCGCCAGCTCAACCTGCTGCTGTACCTCAACCAGGACTGGAAGCCCGGCGACGGCGGCCGCCTCGGGCTCTGGCGCAAAGGTGAGGAAGAGCCGCGCGTGCGTGTCGCACCGGAGCTCGGTCGGGTCGTCATCTTCCGCACGGCGGACGACTCCGTGCACGGCTTCGCCGACCCGGTCGCCGAAGGGCGCGAGCGCCACAGCATCGCGCTCTACTACTACACCGCAGCCGAGAGCGAGGCCTACGCGGGCGACACCACGACGTACTGGCAGCAGCACCGCGCGACCTCGGTCGTCGCCCGCATCCGCCTGCGGATCTACCAGGCGCTCCTGCTCACCGCGCGGGGCTTCGCGATGCTCGCGCACCGCGCCAACCCCAACCTGACGCGCCGGCGCCCCCACCGATGAGCGGCCCCCACGTCGCGATCGACGCGCGGTGGGTCCAGGGAGCGCACGTGCACGCCGGGGTCGGACGGGCTCTGGCACAAGTGATCCCGCGCATCGCGGCCCACCCCGCGATCGGTGCGGTCACGCTGCTCACCGACGCCGCCGCGCCGGCGACCGGCATGGGCCTTCCGGAGGTGCCGCTGCGCTCACCCGTGCCCCAGCTGTCGGCCGTGTGGCTGCAGGTCGCGGCACCGCGCTGGCTCGCGCGGCACCGCGACACCGTCTTCCACTGCGACTGGTACGGCCTGCCCTACCGCCAGCCGGTCCCGATGGCGGCGACGCTGCACGACATCCTCTTCGAGCATCGGCCCGAGTGGTACCGCCGCTCACGGCTCGCGGTGTTCCGCGCGCAGGCGCGCCACGCGGCGCGCACCGCCCGCTGCCTGATCGCACCGAGCGAGCACGTGCGCGCGGACATCGCGCAGACGTACGACGTCGACCCGGCCCGCATCGTCGTCGCCGCGCGATCGTTCGACCCGATCTTCCGGCCCGACGCGGGCGCGCCGTGGCTCGAGCGGCCCTACGTCGTCGCGCTGGGCGGAGCGCAACGCCGCCGCCTCGACATCGCGGTGGCCGCGTGGCGCGCGAGCGGGGTCGACGCCGACCTCGTCGTGCTGGGGCCGCCGTCGGAGCTCACCGCCGGCGACGACCCCCGGCTGCACGCCGCCGGACGGCTGTCGGACGACGACTGGGCGCGGTGCCTCGCCGGGGCCGAGGCCCTGCTGTACCCGACCGAGGAGGAGGGGTTCGGACTCCCTGCCCTGGAAGCGATGGCGTCCGGCACGCCGGTGGTGTGCGCGCGCGCCGGGTCGCTCCCCGAGGTCGTCGGTCCCGTCGCCGCGTGGGTCGAGGAAGCGACCGTGCCCGCGTTCTCGGCGGCGCTGCGCGCACTGCTCGGCGACGACTCCCGGCGGGCGCGGCTGCGCACCGATGGCATCGCCCGCGCCGCGCAGTCGTCGTGGGAGCGCTGCGCCGACGCCTACGTGGAAGCGATCGTGCGGTCAGCTCGCTGACCGCCGGTCCCGGCGGCGGGCCCGCCGACTAGCATCGCCTCGGCGTCGGGCCCGGCGCCGGCCTCTCCGGAACGGACGCGGATGCCCACCGACCGCCCGACCGCCGACGTGCTCAAGCGCTGGCCGGCGCTGTACCGCGCCGGCCGCTGGGCGTGGGTGCGCTCCCGTCGGCAGCTGCCTCCCTACCGGCTCGAGGGCATCCCCGGTCCCGTGCACCGCAACGACCTGATGCTCGGTGGCACCGACCCGGACGCGATCACGCACTACCGCCGCGTCGGCGAGGAGGCGGTCGAGCTGATCGGCGAGAGCCTCGCGACGGCCGGTCGTTCGTGGGCCGACGTCGACGGGGCGCTGGACTTCGCCGCCGGCTACGGCCGCGTCACCCGGCACCTCGTGACGAAGGTCGCGCCCGGTGACGTGACCGTGACCGACATCGACGCCGACGCCGTCCGCTTCTGCGTGCGGGCGTTCGGCGTGGTCGGCGCGGGCTCGGACCCGTCGTTCCGCCGGGGCAGCCTCCGCTCCTACGACGTCGCCTGGTCGGGTTCGCTGGCCACCCACCTGCCCGCCGAGGCGTGGCGCGCATGGCTGCACCTCATGGCGGAGGTGATCCGCCCCGGCGGCGTGCTCGTGTTCACCACCCACGACGTGGAGCGGCTCGGGCACCTCGCCGAGTACGACCCGGCCGCGCCCGCGGAGGAGGCCCGGCTGCGGGCCGAGATCGCTGCGACCGGGCACGCCTACATGCGGTACCCGCACCACAAGGGCGAGTACGGACTGGCGTTCCAGACCCCCGAGCGCACCGCGACCGACGCGGCGGAGCACGGCTTCGCGGTGCTGTCCCACCGCACGCGGGGCTGGGACGGCCACCAGGACGTCGTCGTCTGCCAGCGCCAGGGCTGACGACCGTCCGGACTAGCTGAGCGTCTTGCCGGCGGACAGCAGGTCGTTGCAGGCCTCGCCGACGCGCTCCGCCATGTTGGCCTCGGCGGCCTTGCCCCAACTGCGGGGGTCGTAGGCCTTCTTGTCGCCGACCTCGCCGTCGATCTTCAGCACGCCGTCGTACTTGCTGAACATGTGCGCGGCGACCGGGCGCGTGTACGCGTACTGCGTGTCAGTGTCGACGTTCATCTTCACGACGCCGTACGAGAGCGCCTCGCGGATCTCGTCGAGCGAGCTGCCGGAACCGCCGTGGAAGACGTAGTTGAAGGGCTTCGACCCGGCCGGCAGGCCCAGGTGCGCGGCAACGGCCTCCTGCCCCTCCTTGAGGATCTCCGGGCGGAGCTGCACGTTGCCCGGCTTGTAGACGCCGTGCACGTTGCCGAACGTCGCGGCGACGAGGTACACGCCCTTCTCGCCGGTGCCGAGCGCGTCGATGACCTGCTTGAGGTCATCGGGGGTCGTGTAGAGCTTGTCGTTGATCTCGCCGACGACACCGTCCTCCTCGCCACCGACGACGCCGCACTCGATCTCGAGCACCATCTTCGCCTTCGCGAACTCGGGCAGGAGCTCCTGGCTGATCTTCATGTTCTCGTCGAGCGAGATCGCCGAGCCGTCGAACATGTGCGACTGGAACAGCGGGTCCTTCCCGGAGGCGACCCGCTCGAGCGAGATCGCGAGCAGCGGGCGGACGAAGCCGTCGAGCTTGTCGGCCGGGCAGTGGTCGGTGTGGAGGGCGACGTGGATCGGGTAGCGGGCCGCGACGACGTGCGCGTACTCCGCGAGCGCCTGCGCCCCCAACGCCATGTCCTTGATCTTCTGGCCCGACAGGAACTCGCCGCCGCCGGTGGAGATCTGGATGATGCCGTCGCTGTTCGCGTCAGCGAACCCTTGCAGGGTCGCGTTGAGCGTGCTGCTCGAGGTCACGTTGATGGCCGGGAAGGCATAGCCGCCGTCCTTGGCCTTCGACAGCATCTCGGCGTAGATCTCGGGCGTTGCGATGGGCATCAGCGGCCTCCTTCAGGCTCGGACAAACTAGCGCCGCTCCGGCCCCGGGACCTCAGCCCGAGCGCTGAGCCGTCTGCGGCGCCTTCCAGGCGGACAGGTCCCGGCCGATCAGCGTCTCGAGCTCGGCCACCTCGTCGGCGAACATCGCGGTCAGCCGCTCGCGACTCTCGGCGGACATCGGCGGGAAGGAGATGGGCTTGGAGTTGAGCCGGTGCAGCGAGTACGACAGCCACCGCGGCATGCGCCGCGCGTGCTTGTCCATCCACCATCGCAGGTTCACCCATCGCAGCGCGTGCAGCGCGTTGTGCACATCTCCGAGACCCTTGACCGGAAGGTCGGTCCCCACCCCGAGGAACCGGCACACGTCCGCGAAGGACCCGGTCAGGTCCGCCTTCATGTCGTCGATCAGCAGCACGTGCACCTGCTCGCGGGGGAACTCGGCGAAGAAGGACTTGAGCTGCGGCACGTAGTGGCTCTGCCAGAGGTAGATCTCGTCGTCGCGCGCGGGCTCGGGCAGCGCGACGATCTCGTCGAAGGTGCGGTCGTCGCCCTTCCACGCCACCGCGTGGCACCAGTGCGAGTACGCCCGGGCGCCCGGCTCGCGCAGCATGACGATCAGCTTCGCGTCGGGCAGCGTCGCCTTGATGCGCGCGGCGCCCTCGCGGGTGGACAGGTACGTGGGCGTCGCCTCTCCGACGCGCAGGTAGCCCTCGGAGCCCTCGAAGTGCGTGCGGTACCAAGCGAGCCCGTACTCGCCCTGCTCCCACACCCCGTCGGTGTCGAAGTAGCGGACCTCCTTGCGCCGCGCCATGAAGATCTGCGGGTGCGCCGCGAGGTAGGCGGCCAGCGACGTCGTGCCGGCCTTGGACGCGCCGATCACGAGGAAGTCAGGCAGGCGGGACGACGGAACCTTCGGTCGTCGCGCCACGCGGCGAGGCTACCTGCGGTCAGTCGCCCGGGGAGCGGGCCGTCAGAACCGTGTGCCGCACACCGCCGCGCTGGGCCCGGAACGGGATCGTGAACGTCGCCTTGCGCTCCACGTCGAGGTAGCCCGCGGCGGTCAGGTACTCGGACAGAGCGGCGCGGTTCGGGATCCACCACGTCATCCAGGGCGTCATGCTGCGCAGCTTCGCCATGGGCTTGGTGGGGTAGAGGAGGTCGAGCGAGCGCGACGCCTCCTCGGCGATCATGATCGTTCCGCTGCAGACCTTGCGGACGGCCATGAGCGCGCCGATAGGGTCGCGCAGGTGGAGCAGCAGGCTGCCCACGAAGACGAAGTCGAAGGGGCCGATGCCCGCGTCAGCTATGTCGTAGACCGATACGAGCTTGCGCGTGACCTTGGAGCCCAGCACGCCGTGCACGAAGTCGAAGTTCGTGCGCTGCTTCTCCTTGTCGGCCGCGCCCGACCGACGCATCGGCTCGGGCCAGTCCTGGTCCTTCACGTCAGGGATGTCGATGCAGGTGACGTCACCGCCGCGCCGTTCGAACTCGAAGGCGAAGTAGCCGTCGAAGCTCGCGACGTCGAGGACCTTCTGGCCGGCCAGCGATGCCGGGAGTCCGTACCGGTCGAGAACCGGACGGATGTCGAACAGACCCGGGGTGACGACCCCGCCCGGGAGGTCGATGGTGTGGTACCACTGCCGCGATGCGACCTCGGCCGCCAGATCGCTCACGCCGTCGCTCCTAGTCCCGCCGGCCCGTCGCGGGCCGATCGCCCGGCGGAGGCTACCCGACCGACCCGCGACCGACGGCGGTCCGCGGTCGGCTCGTGAGCACCAGGCCCGTGGTTCGGCAGCGTCGTTGTGCAACGCTGCCCCGGTGACCGGCACCGACGCATCGCGCCGTGCCGTCGGCGCGGTCACGGCGGGTGCCGCCGTGGCGTACGCCGCGTTCATCGGCACGAGCGGCTTCAGCGTCGGCGGGCGCACCTACTTCTCGCTGTTCGACGACGCGATGATCTCGATGCGGTACGCGCACAACCTCGCCGACGGGCACGGCCTGGTCTGGAACCCCGGTCAGCGCGTCGAAGGCTTCACCAACCCGCTCTGGACCCTCGTCATGGCGGGGGTGCACTGGCTGCCCATCCCGCTTCGGTTCACCTCGCTCGCAGTGATGTTCATCTCCGCCGCGCTCCTTCTCCTGCAGCTGCCCGTGACCGCAGCGCTCGCGCGGCGCATCGTGCCCGGGCGCCCGCGCATCCAGCTCGCCGCGGTG
This sequence comes from Mycobacteriales bacterium, assembly GCA_035545535.1. GTDB lineage: Bacteria > Actinomycetota > Actinomycetes > Mycobacteriales > CAJCIY01 > DASZYF01. The sequence goes on from DASZYF010000223.1 coordinate 16,172, forward strand.
ATCGGCGTCGCCGCCTACTACCCGCTCGTGTTCTGGTCGCTGCGCGGCATGGAGGTCGGGCTGCTGTCGGCGCTGCTGAGCACCGCCCTTCTCCTCGTCGCGCGCCTGCACGAGGGCGAACGCGGCCGGGACGTCGTCGCGCTCGCCGTCGTGCTGTCGCTGGCGCTCGCGACGCGGCTCGACGCCGCGATCCCCGTCGCGATCCTCGTCATCGCCGCGGGCCGGATGACGACCGGTGTGCGCTGGCGCACCTTCGCCGTGCTCGGCGTGGTCACCGGTGGGGTCCTCGTCGGGACCGAGCTCGCGCGCCATGCGTACTACCACGCGTGGCTGCCCAACACGTACTACCTGAAGGTGCAGGGCATCAGCACGACCACGCGGCTGCACGGCGGCGTGGACATGATCGTGCGCCTCGTCGCGGTCGAGGCGCTGCCGCTCGTGCTGCTGGTCGGCGCCGGCATCTGGTTCGCGCGCCGCACGTGGTCGCCCCTCGTCGTCACATGCATCGGGCTTCTCGGCGCGCAGGTCGCGTACGCGGTCTACGTCGGGGGCGACGCGTGGGAGTCACTCGACTTCAGCGACCGCTACATCACGACGATGACGGTGCCCGCGTTCCTGCTCATCGCGGCAGGTCTGGCCGGGCTCGCCGACGTGCCCGCACGGGTGCTCGCGGTCCTCGGCGGGGCGACGCTCGTGCTGCTCGCCCTCGACCTGGTCGTCACCCGTGCGCGTTACGCGAAGGGCCCCTCGGTGCACGCGCGCGCGACGTGGCTCGTGCACCGCTCGGCATCGTCGATCCTCGTCATCGCGGCGGTCATCGCCGTCGCGGGGGTCGTGCTCGCGCTGGCGGGCAGCCGCTCGAGCGGGGGCGCATCGGAGCGCGTGGCTCTCGCCGGGGCCGCGGTGCTCACCGTGCTCACGCTCGTGCAGCCGGTGTGGTCGTGGGTCCACCGCGACGACGTGACGTTCCTGTTCGACAAGCGCGAGACGCGTGTGGGCGTCGCGCTGGCCGCCGCCGCGCCTCCCGGGACCACGGTGGCTCTGTCCTTCGCGGGAGCTCCGGCGTACTTCAGCCAGCTCCCGGCCCTCGACATGCTCGGGAAGATGGACCCGGTGATCGCACACGAACCGAGCCACCCGGTGCCGTTCCGGCCGGGCCACACGAAGTGGGACTACGCCTACGTCGCGCGGCAGCACCCCGACGTGATCCTCGACCTCTACATGGCGACGGCGGCGGACAAGGCCGCGTTCACCGCCGCGGGCTACACGACGCTGCCGAACGGGCTGCGCGCCCGCACCGATGTGGGGCTCGACCTGACGCGGCTCGCCGCCGTACCGCTGGGCGGCTGAGCACACGGCTGCGCAGCGGCTGCCAGGATGGCAACGTGCCCGCGCCGCCGACACGTCACGGCATCTCCGTGGTGCTCCCCGCGTTCAACGAGCAAGACAACATCGCGACCGCTGTCATGGCCGCGACGACGGTGGGCACCACCCTGTTCGCGGACCATGAGGTGATCGTCGTCGACGACGGCTCGAGCGACCGGACGGCGGAGCTGGTGCGCACGATGGCGCGGGCGGACCCCGCCATCGTGCTCGTGCAGCACGACCGCAACCGCGGGTACGGCGAGGCGCTGCGTTCGGGGTTCCGCGCCGCGACCAAGGACCTGATCTTCTTCACCGACGCCGACAACCAGTTCGACATGTGGGAGCTCGAGCGGTTCGTCCCGTGGATCGACACGGCGTCGGTCGTCGCCGGCTACCGGGTCAACCGCGAGGACACCTTCGTCCGCAGGCTCAACGCGCGCGGGTGGAACCTGCTCGTGCGGAGCCTGTTCTGCGTGCCGGTGCGGGACATCGACTGCGCGTTCAAGCTCTTCCGGCGGGAGGTCTTCGACGTCATCGACCTCGAGAGCGTCGGTGCCATGGTCAACACCGAGCTGATGGTGAAGGTCGGCCGCTCCGGTGTCGGCATCGTCGAGATCGGCGTGCGGCACCTGCCCCGCCGCGCAGGCGTCGCCCGCGGCGCGCACCCGCGCGTGATCGCCCGCGCGCTGCGCGAGGTCGTCAGCCTGTACCGACAGCTGCACGACGCGGGTGTCGAGGACACGCCGGGCATCTACACGACACCGCCGGAGCGGCGCCGGCGCACCGCGCTGCGATGACCCGCGTGGCCGGCTGATGGACCGTCCTCTCATCGTGCACGTCGTCGAACCGGACGACGCGCAGTCAGCCGAGCTCGTCGCGGCACTGACCGCCACCCGAGCCGCCGTGCTGCCCCCAGGGCCGCTGCGGCGCACGGACCGGCTGCGGCTGTCGACGGCGCGCGCCGTCGTGGCGCACGGAGAGAGCACCGCGGGCACGGCCCGCTTGATCGCCGCCGCCCTGCACCGGCCGTGGATCGCGCGCGACTGCCGCTCCACCCAGGGCAGTGCCGTCCGGCTCACGTCCGGACCGGCCGACGCGGGTGCGCGCCGCATCGCGCCGGCGATCCGCCTGCAGCCCCCGCCGACGGCGCGGGACGGGGTCGTGCACCTCGACGGCGACGCCGATGCACTGGAGCTCGAGGTGCCGCCCCAGATCGTCGTCGCATCGGCCGGTGCCTCCAGCCTCGACCTGCTGCGTGCGCAGGAACGCGGATGCGTCGTCATCGCCCTCCCCGGCAGCGACGCGCAGGCCGTGGTGGCGCCCGGGCTGCCGCCGGCCGCTGACGACGACGCCGCGCAGGCGATCGCGCGGGACCTCGTCGACGACCCCGACCGGCTCGCGTCGCTGTCCCGGCAGGCGCGCGCGCACGTCGTGCTGCACCACGAGCTGGGCAGCGTCGCCGCCGACCTCGACACCGTCCTGCGCGCCGTCGCCGGCGGCGCCCCGGTGCCCGCGATCGCACAGTCGCGCACGACCCTGCCACGCGTGACGGTCCTGATGCCGACGTTCCGGCGCAAGGCCCTGCTGTCCCGCGCGCTCGCGGCGATCGCCGCGCAGACCTACCCTGCGGAGCTCGTGCAGGTCGTCGTCGTGGACAACGGCAGTGGTGACGACAGCGCGGAGCCGGCGCGGGCCATCGCCGAGGTCGTCACCCTGCCGGAGAACGCCTACGTGCCGGACGCGCGCAACGCCGCCCTCGGCCGCGCCGACGGCGAGATCGTCGCGTTCACCGACGACGACTGCCGGCCGGAGCCGACGTGGCTCGAGTGCCTCGTCGCGGGCTTCCGCGACGGGGTCGGGCTCGTGCAGGGCCAGACCCGGCCCGACCCGGCCCAGCCGTTCCCGCCCTTGGCCCGGAGCCAGTCGACACCGTGCGAGTTCGGCCTCTACGAGACGGCGAACATCGCGTACTCGCGCGCGGCGCTCGGGCTGGACTCCGGCGTACCCGCGTTCCGCTCCGACCTGCCCGCCGAGCTCACCGCGACCTTTGGCGATCGCTTCCGGCGCGACCCGTTCGGCGAGGACACCGACCTCGGCTGGCGCGTGCGACGAGGCCCGTTCACCACCCGCTTCGCGGTGACGGCGACGGTGCACCACGAGGTGTTCCCGCCCGACCTCGACTACCTGCTCCGCCGGGCCCGCGTCTCGGCCGGGTTCCCGCTCATGGTCAAGCGCGTCCCCGAGCTGCGCCGCACCTTCCTCACCGGCGGCGTCGCGCTCGGCCGCCACCGCATCGGCATCTGGCTGGCTCTGCTCGGCACGCTGCACGCGCTGATCACCCGCCGGCCGCGGGCTCTCGCTCTGGTGCTGCCGTGGCTGTGGGTGCGAGCGCGCCCGTTGTCACCCGGGGGGCGGCGCGCGCGCATCAAGGCGCTGCCGGCCTACCTGAAGGTCGACCTCGTCGAGTCGGCGGCGCTGGCGGAAGGGTCCGTGCGCGCGCGCAACGTCGTGCTCTGAGCGCCCGTCCTCCGAGCCGCACCGGTCAGCCCTCGAGGCGCGACAGGCGGGGCGGCGTCATCTCCGCCCCGTCGACGGTGATCGTCGGTGCCATGTCGACGATCCCGCCGTGCCCGGCCATGAAGTTCGTGACGCTGAAGCGCATCGGCAGCGTCTCGGCGATGAACGGCTGCCCGGCGACGAACACCATCGCGCGGATCGCGTAGTCACCGGACAGCAGGTTCAGCGTCAGGTCGAGCTCGGCGTCGAGCGGCTTGTCAGGTCCGTGCGTCGTCGGGATGTCGTTCGAGCGCACGTAGGACACGGCCTCACCGTCGGCCCGCTGCACGACGGCCATCACGACGAGCTTGTCGTAGTCGCGGTGCAGCGTCGCCCGCAGCTTGAGGCGGACCCGGTCGCCGGTGTTGAAGTGCCGCTGCACCGTGCCGTTCGCGTCGTGCAGGCTCATCGCGATCTTCGAGCTGCTCGCCACGCCGGTCTCGGCCACGGCGTCGCGCTCCTGCTCGCGCTGCAGGATGTCCTGGTAGGTGGAGATGGCGTCCTCGACCGTCCCGTCCACCTGCATGCGGCCGCCGTGCATGACGATCGCACGGGCCGTGAGGCGCGAGAGCATCTCGAGGTTGTGCGTCACGACGAGGATCGATGCGCCGGACTGCTGGATCTCGCGCAGCTTGTCGTTGCACTTGAGCTGGAAGCCCATGTCGCCGACGGCGAGGATCTCGTCGACGAGCATGACCTCGGGCTCGGTGTGGATCGCCACCGCGAACGCCAGCCGCAGGAACATGCCCGACGAGTAGTACTTCACCGGCGACTCGAGGAACGACTCGATCTCGCTGAACGCGACGATGGAGTCGAAGCGGTCGCGCACCTGCTTCTCGGTGAGCCCGAGCAGCTGCCCGTTGACGAGCACGTTCTCGCGTCCGGTCAGCTCAGGGTTGAAGCCGACACCAACGCCGATGAGCGGGGCGATTCGCCCGCGCACGCGCAACGTGCCCTCGGTCGGTGCGGACACCCCCGAGAGCACGCGGATGAGCGTCGTCTTGCCCGCCCCGTTACGGCCGATGACGCCGATCGTCTCGCCCGCGTCGAGGCCGAACGTGACACCCCGCAGGGCCCAGAGCTCCTGCTTGCGCGCGCGCTTCGCGGCCTGGCCGATGCGCCGCATGAGCGTCGGAGTGCCGCTGTCGATGCGGAACCGCTTGCCGACACCGTCCAGCTCGAGGCGCCTCACAGCCGGTCACACGCGACACGGTCGTAGCGCGAGTACGCGAGGACCGCGATCGTCAGCAGCCCGACGAGCCAGGCGCCGGTGGCGAGCAGCGAGGGCTCGAGGCCGTCGGCCTGACCGAGGAAGCACCAGTGCGAGAGCTGCACGATGCCGGTCACCGGGTTCGCCTCGATGTACGGGCGCAGGCCGTGCGCCAGGTGCAGCGGGTAGATGATCGGCGTCGCGTACATCCACACGAGCATCGACGCGGTGATCAGGTAGCGGACGTCGCGGGCGTACACGTGGGCGAGCGCGACGACCGAGGCGAACGCCGAGGTGAACAGGAAGTTCAGCAGGACGACGAGCGGCAGCGCGAGCAGCTGGACGTGGTAGCTCGAGTGCGGGAACGCGGGCAGCAGCAGCACGGCGACGACGAGGGTGAGAGCACCCGTCACCAGCGCGGCCATCGGCGCCAGCATCGGCAGGATCAGCCGCGGGAAGTACACGCGGCCCGCGATGGCGCCGGTGTCCACGATCGCGGTCGAGCCGCTGGAGATGCCGCTCGAGAACGTCGACCAGACCGCCGTGCCCGACAGCACGTAGAGCGCGTAGCTCTGACCCGGTGCCGCCACGCGCACGACGTGCGTGAACACGATCGCGAGCACCACGGTCTGCAGCAGGGGCACGAGCAGGCTCCACAGCAGCCCGAGGAGCGAGCTCCGGTAGCGCGCGAGGTACTCGTTGCGGGCCAGCACCACCGCCAGCCGCCGGGCCGCCCAGAGCTCGCGCAGCAACCGGCCCGGCGGGGTGCTCTCCCCGGTGAGCCAGAGCTCCGACGTGACCGCCTCCGCCGTCACGCTGGGCCGGCTCCGGTGTGCACGAGAGGTGAGGCTACTTGCGCAACGGGCGTCACCTACCCGGGCGTGGGGGGTGGGGTTGGCCCGATCGGGCTAGATCCGCTGCGTCATCCGGCCGACGTTCGCACGTTCGCCTGTCCGGACGAGCCCGCCCACGTTCCCTTGAGGTTCCGCAACCTCTGCTTCCCTGACCCTGGAGCCGAACATGCGTCGCATCCGCGCGCTCATCGTCCTGTCCCTGCTCGCCCTGATCACCGGCACGACCGCATCCGCCGGCACCGCTGCCCACGCTGATCCGGTCTCGAACCTCCTGGGCACCGTCACCAGCGCCCTCGGGGTGACGGGCGGCACCGACGACGTGGTGTCCCTGCCGTTCGACGGCGCCCAGCGCAGCTACCGCGCGTTCGTCCCGACGGACCTCCCCGCCGGGCCACGGCCCGTGGTCGTGTTCCTGCACTGGCTGAGCGGCTCGGCCGCCGATGCCGAGCAGTCCACCCAGCTCGACGTCGGCGCAACCGTCGCCCATGCGATCGTCGTGTACCCCGACGGCCTCACCCGCTCGTGGAACGCCGGCACCTGCTGCGCGCCCGCGAGCACCAACGGCAACGACGATGTCGGGTTCATCGACGCCGTGCTCGACGACGTGTCCGGACGCTTCTCCGTCGACGCTTCGCGCATCGCGGTGGGCGGCTTCTCGAACGGCGGGATGCTCGCCTATCGGTACGCGTGCGAGCGTTCGGCGCGGGTGACCACCTTCTTCATGGGCTCGGCCGTCCCGCTCAGCTCGACCTGCCACTTCGACCAGCCGGTGGCGATCCTGGACATGCAGGGCGCGAACGACACGACGGTCCCGTGGGCCGGCACCCGGACGTCGTCACTCGTCGCCGGCGGCGTGCTGGCCCCGGTGCTGGGCGCCCTCGGCGGCATGGCGTGGTTCGACGGGTGCGGCCCGCTCAGCTCCTCCGTCGTGTCCGCGCTCGTGACCCGCTACGTGGCGACGAGCTGCCCGACCGGCGCCTCAGTGACCCTGGAGCGGTCCGCGACGATGCCGCACACGTGGGCGACCGGACCCAACGCGCCGCTGCTGTACGGCATCGACGAGACCTGGCGCGCTTGGGGCTTCGTCAGCACCCGCTGGCGGTAGCCCGCGCTCAGCGGCCGATCGGGGGAATGCCCCCAAACCGGCACCAATGCCGTGCCACCATGGCCGGGTGCCGAACCCCCGTAGCGGCCTGCGTTCCCCCATGGCCTCGTACGTGACCGCGCTCGAGGGCGTGCGGGCTCCGGCGCTGTGCTTCGTCATCGCGATCCACGCCGGCCTCAAGCCGTTCGGTGGCGGTCTGTACAGCGTGGACATGTTCTTCGTGCTGTCCGGCCTGCTGATCACGAGCGTGCTGATCCGGGAGCACGAGCTGCGCGGATCCATCTCGCTGCCGCGGTTCTGGGCGCGGCGCGTGCTGCGCCTCATGCCAGTCCTGATCGTCGCGGTCGTGGCCTTCGCGGCGGCCGCGACGGTGCTGTCGCCGGGGCGGTCGGCGCGTTCCTACGCGCACGAGGCCCTCTACGCGCTGACGTACTCGATGAACGTCCACCAGGCGCACCACCCCGAGCAGCAGCTCGCGCTCGGCCACACGTGGACGCTCGCCATGGAGGAGCAGTTCTACCTGGTGTGGCCGGTGGTGCTCGTGCTCGCACTCCGCTGGGGCGGACGTCGTCTCGCGATGACGGTCGCGGCGGTGCTCGCCGTCGCGAGCTTCACGCTGCTGCAGCTGGTGCCGTTCGGCCTGCGCGCGCACGCGGTGCTGCCGTCGGTCTACTTCCGGCCGGACACCCGCGCCGGTGGGCTGATGGCCGGCTGCCTCATCGCGCTGGTCCTCGCGGCCGAGGTGCCGCCCCGGTTGCGGGGAGTGCTCGCAGCACCAGCGACGGGTCTCTTCGCGAGCGCGGTCATCGTCGCGATGGTCACGGTGCCGGACTTCCAGCACCATCGCGTGCCCATGCACGCCGAGGTCTGCCTGGGCGTCCCGCTGGCCACGATCGCGTCGATGGCGCTGATGGGACACCTCGCGGTCGCGCCGACCAGCCGCCTCAGCCGAGCGCTGTCGTGGCGCCCGCTCACGCGCGTCGGTCTCGTCTCCTACAGCATCTACCTCGTCCACCTCCCGCTGATGCTGCTGCTCGAGCGCGCGACGACGTTCGCCCCGCTCGCGCTGTTCCTCACGACGCTCCTCGGCTCGATCGCGCTCGCGTACGTGCTGCGCTTCACCGTCGAGCTGCCCCTCCTGCCCCTGCAGCGCCGGCTGAGCGCGACGACCGCGAAGGTGCCCGGGCCGGCCGCGCCGACGCTTCGACGCAGCAGCCTGCGCGCCGCGCTCGGCGGGGCGCTCG
>DASZYF010000224.1:0-11688 GCA_035545535.1 Mycobacteriales bacterium
GGTGGCGTCGTCGGCGATGATCGCGACCGCGCTGGCGCTGCCGAGCACGCCCAGGGGGTGCATCCCGGGGACGGCGGCGGGCGTGGCGACGCCGGCCGCGTCGATGCGCACCGGCACCAGCTGGCGCAGGCCGGCCGGGGACGAGAGCGCCTGCCCGAGCGTCGCCTGCCCGACGGTGCGGTCCTCGGGGGTCATCCCGGCGAGCACGCGGATCGCGGGCCGCGCGAACAGGTGCAGGGCGAGGTAGGCGGACACCGGGTAGCCGGGCACGCCGAGGAACGGCACCCGGTCCGGGCCCACCTGCCCGACGGCGAAGCTGCCGCCGGGGTGCACGCGCACCCGGCTGGCGCGGACGGTGCCGAGCCGGCCGAGCACCTCGGCGACCGTGTCGCCGTGGCTGGCGCCGCGCGGGCCGCCACCGCCGGTGGCGATGACCAGGTCGGCGCGGATGAGGTGGTCCTCGAGCGCGTCGTACATGGCGACCGGGTCGTCGGGCAGCACACCGACGCGGAACGCGACACCGCCCGCGTCGCGGACCGCGGCGGCGACCAGGTGGCTCCCGGAGTCGATGGTCTGCCCAGGGCCGGGCACCTGACCGGCCTCCACGAGGCCCGGGGCGGTCGACACGATGACCACGCGCGGGCGGGGCTGGACGAGGACCTGCGAGCGGCCCACCGCGGCGAGCAGGCCGGCGTGGGCCCCGCCGAGGACCGTCCCCCGGGAGAGCACGGCGGCCCCGGCGGCCAGGTCGCTGCCCGCGGCGCGCAGCCAGCCCGGAGGCGGCGGCGCCTGGCGGATGCTGACGCGCCCGGGAGCGCCGTCGGTCCAGGCGAGCGGCACGACGACGTCGGCTCCGGCCGGCGCGCTGCCGCCGGCGTAGACGCGCACCGCGCAGCCGGGCTGCACGACGAGCTGGGCGGCGCTCTCCCCCGCGCGCACCTGCCCGACGACGGCCAGCTGGACCGGAGCGCCGGGGGCGAGACCGGCCAGGTCGGCGGACCGCAGCGCGTAGCCGTCGGCCTGCGCGAGCGGCTCGGTGGGCAGCGGCCACGGCGCGGTGACGTCCTCCGCGAGGAGGCAGCCCTGCCCGTCAGCCAAGGAGACCGGCAGCGCGGCGAGCGGCTGCACGACCCCGAGGACGGCCGCGAGGAACTCCTCGACCGTCGGGTTCCCGCCCGGCTGCGTCACCGGTCCCCCTTCACAAGACGATCGTGCTCACAGGCCGGCGGACAGGTCCTTGAGCCACGCCGCGAACGGCGGGCCGAGATCCTCCCGCTCCAGCGCGAGGCGGACGACGGTGCGCAGGTACTCCTGCCGGTCGCCGGTGTCGTAGCGGCGGCCGGTGAACACGACGCCGTGCATCGGTTCGGTCGCCATCTGCGCCTTCATCGCGTCGGTGAGCTGGATCTCGCCGCCGCGTCCCGGGTCGGTGCTGCGCAGGATGTCGAAGATGCCCGCGGACAGCACGTAGCGGCCGACGATGATGAGGTCGCTGGGCTCGGTGCCCGCCGGCGGCTTCTCGACCATGTCGGTGATGCGCACGACCGGGTACTCGTGCCCGTCGTCCGCGACCGGCTCGGCGGCGACGCAGCCGTAGAGGTGCACCTGGTCGCGCGGTACGCGCATGAGCGCGACGACGCTGCCGCCTTCGCGCTGCTGCACGTCGAGCATGCGCTCGAGCAGCTCGTCGCGGTGGTCGACCAGGTCGTCGCCGAGCATCACCGCGAACGGGCGGTCGCCGACGTGGTCGGCACCGCAGAGGACCGCGTGACCGAGGCCCCGAGGCTCCCCCTGCCGGACCGCGTGCACGTGCGCGAGCGAGGAGCTGCGCTGCACGCGGCCGAGCATCGCCGCGTCGCCCTTCTTCTCGAGCGCCTGCTCGATCTCCGGGGCCGCGTCGAAGTGGTCCTCGATGGCCTTCTTGGCCCGCGAGGTGATGAGCAGGACGTCGTCGAGGCCCGCACGAGCCGCTTCGGCGACGACGAACTCGATCGCCGGGGTGTCGACGACGGGCAGCATCTCCTTCGGGATCGCCTTCGTCGCCGGCAGGAACCGGGTGCCGAGACCCGCGGCCGGGATGACGGCCGTGCGGGCCCGCGGTCGTTCGGTCACCCGACCGACCCTATAGAGGACGGTCGCGGGCGGATCAGCGGGCGGATCAGTCGGCGGATCAGTCGGCGGCGCGGAAACGCTCGCCCGACGCCGGCGGGCGCGCGGGCGGCAGGTCGATGCGCTGCGGGGCGTCGCCGGTGTGGCGGCGACGCGCGTCCGGATCGAGCCGCTCCGGCCGGGCGACGCGCACCGCGTCCCGCCCGGCACGCTTGGCCTCGTAGAGCGCCTCGTCGGCGGCGCGCAGCAGCGCCGCGCCGCTCGCCCCGTGCTCGGGGTAGACCGCGACACCGATCGAGACGGTCACCGACAGCGGCTCCTCGTGCACCATCGAACCCTCGAAGTGCGCCTCGCGCACCGCCTCGGCGATGCGCTCCGCGATGACGACGGCACCACCGGCATCGGTCTCGGGGAGGACGCAGACGAGCTCCTCACCGCCGTACCGCGCGAGCACGTCGACCTCTCGGATCTCGCCCTTGACGCGCGTCGCGACCTCGACGAGCACGGCGTCACCGCGCTGGTGGCCGTAGCGGTCGTTGATGTTCTTGAACCGGTCGAGGTCGAGCATGAGGACGGCGAGCGGGCGCTGGAACCGCACCGCGCGCTCGACCTCACGGGCGAGCGCCATCGTGAGGTAGCGGTAGTTCCACAGGCCGGTGAGGCCGTCGGTGATCGACAGGCGCTGCGCCTCCTGGTGGAGCAGCACGTTGTCGATGGCCACGCCCGCCTGGGCGGCGAAGGTGTGGATCGTCCCGAGGTCGGTCTCGTCGAAGTCCTTGCCGTCCTCGCGGTCGTAGAGGCCGAGGACGCCGATGACCTTTCCGCTCGCGCGCAGCGGCACCGCGATGAGCGTCTGCGCGCGCGGCTCCTTGGGAGACGGCAGGACGGTCTGCGGGTGACCGGGCTCGTCGGTGCGGCCGCGCACGGCCTCGCCGGTGGCGAACACGTGGCCGAGCACGCCCTCACCGGCGGGCAGGCGCAGCGGACGCGCGCCCTCGCCGGTCGCGGGGTCGTCGACGCGGCCCGCGAGGTTGCGGCCGACGGCCGCGTAGAGGTCGCCGCGGCCGGCCGAGACGAGCATGAGCAGGGCGGCGTCGGCGCGCACGCTGGCGGCGGCGGTCTCGACGATGACGGAGAGGATGCGGTCGAGGTCGTGGGTGCTCGACAGCGTCTCGCCGAGGCGGGTGAGGTTGCGGCGCAGCTCGTCGCGGCTGCCCTCGAGCGCGCTGATGTGGCTGCGCAGCTCGGACGTCATGTCGTTGAATGCGGCACCGAGGGTCGCGACCTCGTCCTTGCCGTCGGCGGCGATGCGGGTGTCGAGGTCGCCGGCGCTGATGCGCCCCGCGGCCGCGGACAGGTCGGCGAGCGGCTTGGTGACGAGGCGCGCGAGCTGGGTGCCCAGCACCGCGGCGACGCCGGCCGAGACAAGCACGAGCACGAACAGCGCGCCGAGCAGCGCGGAGCTCGAACCGGCGCCGGTGCTGACGACGAGGTGCGCCCCGCCGGGCAGCGCCTGGGCATCGACGACCAGCCCGCCGCTGCGGTGCGCGCCCTTGCCGGCGTCGATCTCGGTGGCCGCGCGGCTGCGGTTGCCGCCGGTGAGCGTCGACAGGACCGAGCCGTCGGCACCGACGAGCGTGACGTCGAGGCCCGCCGACGCCTTCAGCTGGGCGAGCAGCGCGGCGTCGAACGGCACGGCGACCGTGACGACCGAGCCGTCGGGCAGCGCGGGCTGGCGGGCGACCACGGCGCGCAGGTCCGTGGCGTCGTTGCAGTCCTGCACGGTGCCGAGGTCCGCCACGGGCGACGCCGCCCCGACGACGGTCGGGGCCGCCCCGCCGACGCCGCCGATCTGGACGGTGACGGGCAGCCGGCTGCTCTTCACCGCGTCCGCGGCGGCCGCCACCGCCCCGCCCTGCACGCCGGCCCGGCCGGTCACCTGGGCGGACAGGAGCGTGGTCTCCTGGCAGATGTCGCGCAGTGCGAGCGCGGCCGCGCGGATGCCGCCCTCGGCCCGGGCCTTGCGCCGGTCCTGGTCGGCTCCCGGCACCGCGTGCCCGAGGATGAGGGCGGCCGTGCCGAGCGGGACGAGAGCGACGAGGACGAAGGTGATGGCGAGCCGCGCGCGCAGCGACACCGATCCCTCCGTCCAGCCCCCGGGGAGAGGCCTCCTGGCCCCTCATCGTCCCATGCCACCGGGACGTCACACCGCCGTCTGCGGAGGTCGGTGACGGTGCCCACGAACCCCGGGAAGACGGCTGTGCGTCAGGCGATTCTGGCGGGCCGCAGGCTCGCGTGGGGCCGGCCGGGCGAGCCGGTGGAGCGATCTCACGCCCGTGACGCACACCTGCTCACGTGGGGTCCGCTCCACTCGGCCGTTCGGGTGGCGTCGTATGTGGCCCTGCCCACCGAACCGGCGACCGCGGGCCTGCACGCGGCGCTCCTCGCTCGGGGCGTCGCGCTGCTCCTGCCCCGCCTGCGGGGCGACGGCGCGCTCGACCTGGTGGCCTGGGACGGCGCCCCGCTGCCCACCGGCCCGCGGGGCGTCGTCGAGCCCCCCGGCCCCCCGGCCCCCCCGGGCTCGGTGGACGCGGTCGTGCTGCCCGCGCTGGCGGTCGACCCGGCGACCGGCGTGCGGCTCGGCCGGGGCGGCGGCGGCTACGACCGGCTGCTGTCCGTCCTGCCGGCCGGGGTGGTGCTGGTCGCCCTGCTCGCCGACGCGACCGAGCTGCAGGACCTGTCCGCGTACGCCGAGTGGCACGACCGGCCGGTCCACGCGGCCGCCACGCCCGACGGCATCCACCCCTGCGGCGGCTGATGCCCAACGCTTGCGGCCCAACGCGTGCGGCCCACGCCGCCTGGGTCCAACGCCGCGAGCCGCCTGGACCCTTGCGGATCAGGCGGCTCGAAGCGACGCGCCGTACCCGCCAGGTCGCCTCTCGGCGGTGTGTCGCTCGCAGCGACGAGTGTGGGACCGGGGGCCATGATGCGGGTCGTGCGCGTGCACCTAGCCTAACGAGGGAGGCGGGGTCCATGTTCCGCCATCCGACGCTCAAGTCGAAGATCACTGCTGGCTGAGGAGGACCGCTGACCGCATCGCGTCCGCACCGTCCGGTCCTGTCCGGGTCGATCGACCCGGCCGATGCGGGCGCCGACCCGGCCCGGATGATCGAGCTGGCGCACGAGACGGCGTGGGCGGTGCTCCGCTCGGCCCGCTCCGGCGGCCAGGCGCCGATCGACCTGGTGGAGCGGCTCGGCGGCCTCGACGAGCTGACCGCGCTGTGGCGGCACGCCGAGCCGGCGACGCTGCCCTCGAGCCTGCTGACGCTGCACGTGCTGCGGGCGTGGTGCCGCACGCAGGGCGCGGAGGCGGCGCGGATCTACCGCGGGGGGCTCTCCCGCGCCGAGGTCTCGCACGCGGTCGCCGGGGTCGTCGAGCCGCCCGGCCCGCAGGACATGGCCGACCTCGCCGACGCCGTGCTCACCTCGACCTACCGGGACGACCTCGCGACCGCGCTCGAGCGGGCGGCGGCGTTCTGTGCGGTGATCGGCGCCGGCCGTGAGGTCGAGGCGCACGACCGCGCCGGCGACGACCCCGACGAGGCGACCCGGCAGCTGCGGCTCGCCGCGGGCAACGCGCGCGCCGCCCGGGACCTCTCGCGCGCCGCGGCCTCGTGGCGCGACGGCACCCTGCAGTAGCGCAGACCGGCAACTCAGACCCGGCAGCAGCTCAGACCGGCAGCTCGGTCGGCGTGCTCTCGCGCACGCGGCGCGGCAGGAACGTGTAGGCCTCGGGATCGAACCGGCGCAGCTCCCGGCGGTAGCGCAGCGTGCTGTGCGGCCAGATCGTCACGTTGCGGCCGTGCGCGTCGAGGTACCAGCTCTGGCAACCACCGTCGTTCCACACCGTGCCGACGAGGTCGCGCTGCAGGCGCGCGTTGTACGCGTCCTGCACCCGGCGGTCGACGTCCCACGCGGCTGCCCCCGTCGCGGCGAGGTGGTCGAGCGCACCGGACAGGTACGGCAGCTGCGACTCGATCATGAAGATGATCGAGTTGTGCCCGAGGGCGCTGTTCGGTCCGCTGATCCAGAACAGGTTCGGGAAGCCCGCGACGGTCGAGCCCTTGTAGCCCTGCATCGACCCGGCGTAGACGTCGGCGATGGAGCGGCCCGCGCCGTCGCGCAGGACGGCCGCGAGCGGCGCGTCGGTGACGTGGAAGCCGGTGCTGAACACGATCGCGTCGAGCGTGTGCTCGCTGCCGTCGGCGGCGACCACACCGGTCGGCGTGACCGCGGTGACCCCGTGCGGGACGACGGTGACGTCGGGCCGGCCGAGCGCCGGGTAGTAGTCGTCCGACAGCAGCACGCGCTTGCAGCCCAGGGCGAACCGCGGCGTCAGGACCTTGCGCAGCTCCGGGTCGCGGACCTGCTTGTGCAGGTGCGCGCGGGCTCCCGCGGCACCGATGCGGTTGATGCGCGGATGGCCCGTGAACGCGAGCACGGCCATCTCGAAGCGCAGGTACACGGCGAGGCGGGCCACGCGTTGGGCGATGGGGAAGCGCCGGAAGAGTGCCCGCGTGCGGGGTGAGATCGCCCGGTCGTTGCGGGGCATGACCCACGGCGGCGTGCGCTGGAAGACCGTCGTGTGGGCCGCCGCCTGGGCGACGTGCGGCGTGATCTGGATCGACGAAGCACCCGTGCCGACGACGGCGACGCGCTTGCCCGTCAGGTCGACGTCGTGCCGCCACTGCGCGCTGTGGAACAGCTCACCGGTGAACGTGTCGAGGCCGGGCAGGTCCGGGATCTTCGGCTCGGACAGCCCGCCGCCCGCGGCGACGAGCACGTCGGCGGTGAACGTCCCGCCGCTCGTCTCGATGCGCCAGTGCTGCGCGTCGTCGTCCCACTGGGCACCGGTGACGACCGTGTTGAGGCGGACGTGCCCGCGCACGTCGAAGTCGTCGGCGACGCGCCGCAGGTAGGCCTGGATCTCCGGCTGCGGAGAGAACGACCGTGACCACGACGGGTTGAGCGCGAAGGAGTAGGAGTAGATCTGCGACTTCACATCGCAGGCGCACCCCGGGTAGGTGTTGTCGCGCCACGTGCCGCCGACGTCGTCGCCGCGCTCGAGCAGGACGAAGCTGCGCTCGCCGCGACGGCGCAGCATGACCGCGACGGCGATGCCACCGAACCCGCTGCCGATGACGGCAACCCGGACGTGCTGCTCCGCCACGCCGGTGGGGTCCACCCCGCCGATCCTGCACCTTCGCCGGTCCGCCCACGAAGATGGGGTCCGTGACCGAGTACCGGATCGACGACCTCGCGCGCGCGTCCGGCATGACGGTCCGCAACATCCGCGTCTACCAGGACCGGGGCCTGCTGGCCCCACCCCGCCGGGTCGGCCGCGTCGGCTGGTACGACGAGCTGCACCTGGCCCGGCTGCGGCTCATCAAGCGGCTGCTGGACCGCGGCTACACGTTCGCGCAGATCAAGGAGCTGCAGGGCGCGTGGGAGCAGGGGCGCGACATCGGCGACGTGCTCGGGCTCGAGGACGCGATCACGCGCCCGTGGAGCGACGAGGAGCCGGAGCGGGTCTCGCTGGCCGACCTGCGCAAGCTGTTCGGCAAGCAGGCGACGCCGGCGGCGATCCAGCGCGCGACCGCGCTGGGCCTCATCCGCCGCGAGGGGGCGCACTACGTGGCCCCGAGCCTGCGCCTGCTGCAGGCGGGGTCGGCGCTCATCGCCGAGGGCGTCCCGCTCGTAACCGTGCTCGACCTCGCGGAGGCGCTGTCGGCCGACATGGACGCATCGGCCAAGCGCTTCATCACGATGGTGCGCGAGCACCTGCTGCCGCTGGGCGACGACGGCATCCCGCTGCTGGAGGGGGCGGAGGCCGCGGCGATGGTGGGGCGGCTGCGCCCGCTGGTGCGCGACACGGTCGAGGCGGTGCTGGCGATCGCGATGGAGCGTCAGGTCTCGGCCGAGCTCGGCGAGGTCATGGGCAAGATCACCCGCAACCACCAGACCCGCGCCCGGCAGGCCCGGCAGGCGGAGCTCAGCGCCGCGGACGGGCCGGCAGCTCGATCCCACCCAGCTTCCACAGAGGCGCCGACGGGCCGCCGATCAGATCGACGTCGCTGAGGAAGCGCACCAGCCGCTTCGCGAGCTCGGCCTCGGTCTCGACCCGGGCCTTGCTGCTGCGCACGACCTTCGCGGTCCCCTTCGGGTCGAGGCCGATCGCGGCGTAGACCTGCGAGCTCACCATGTTGCGGGACGCGAGCCGCGCGACGATCGCGCAGTAGATGCGCGCGACCTCGAGGTGGATGCGGCCGAGCTTCGGCACCTCGCGCTCGAGCTCGCCGCGCGCGAACGACAGGTGGCGCGCTTCCTCGGCCACGTGGATGCCGCACACCTGGCGCACGACGGGCTGCACGGACTCGTCCCGGGCGAGCTCGCGCTGACCGGCGTCGAGGACCTCCTCGATGATGAGCGTCGCCGCGAACGCCTCGACGCCGCGGGCGCGCGTCTTCAGCAGCGTGCCGACGCTGCGGATCGCGGGCGGAGGGCCGTACACCGGGGTGCCGAGCGTCTCGATCAGGCGGGCGAACATCTTCGAGTGCCGGCACTCGTCCTCGATCTCGGTGAGGGCGTACCGCACGTGGCTCGTCGTGGGGTCCTGGGTGTAGATGTGCCGGATCAGCATCTGGTCGAGGATCAGCTCGAACCAGATCCCCGCGGCGGCGATGCTGCTGACCTCGTGCTTGGACAGCTCGATCTTCTGGTCCAGCGAGAGGGTGTCCCACAGCGGGGTGCCGTAGAGCGTCACGAGCCGCTCGGGCATGTAGAACCTGCCCGCGACCGGCTCGGCGTCCCAGTCGACCTCGGTGTCGGGGTCCCACGAACGCGCCTTGCTCGCCTTGAGCAGCCGCTCGGCGATGCGCTCCGTCTGGTCAGAGGCCGGGGCCTCGAGCGTCGCGGTCATGCCTCCAGTGCAGCGCACATCGAGCTTTCTGTCAACGGTCATTGATACGATGTTCGATGAGACATCAGTCACGGTCTCGGTTACCGGGCGGGGTTGGGCCGGGCGGGTGAACATCGGGATCACTCGGCGAATGACACTTCAGGGGGATGTGGGAAGGACCGGACAGCGCCGATCCGGGCGAGGTGGAGGTGATGATCGACGGCCACGCGCAGCTGCGCGCGGCCGCCGATGCGGCGGCCCAGCAGAGGTCCCTGGAGGACGTCTGGGCCGGCCGCGCGCCCTCCCAGAAGGTCACGAAGGCCTGCGGGCTGTGCGGCCACTTCCAGAACATCACCGTCCCGTTCCTGCGGCGCACCTGCACGCACTGCTCCGCGACGTGGATGCCCGCCCGCTGCGACACCTGCGGGAGCACGGTCATCGCGGCCGTCCGTGAGGACGACGCGCTGTTCCACGGCACCTGCATCTGCGGTGGCGAGCTGGTCGGCCTGGCCGCCATCCCCCGCCAGCGCATCCCCCGCACGCGGGCCGACGTGGTGGCCGAGCTCGCCCTGCAGCGGGCCAAGGGCCGGTACTGGCGCTACCAGACGCAGCTGCTCGGCGTCGCGGTGGTGCTGCTGTCGGTGCTCGGGATGATCTACCTGCTCCGCGCCGAGAGCGGTGCGGGCAACGCGCCCGCCCCCTCCACCGCGGACAACGCCGTGCACCACCGCTCCGCCGACCCGGCGAGCTCGGCCGGGCGCGGCGCCGCGGCGGCCGACCGGATCCGCGCGAGCGGTGGCGAGATCAACGTCTTCGCGTGCCAGGAGGCGTACCTCGCCGAGGTCAACGCCGCCACGCAGGCCGCGCGGGCCGCGGCGCCGTCCGCAACGCCGGTGCCCACCGGGGCGAGCGCCGCGCCGCCCGGGACGGCGACCGGGACGAACCTGGGCACGACGGGCAGCACACCGTCGGCTGGGGCGGGCCCTCCGACGACCGACCGGGCCTACCTCGCCGCCTGCCTCACCGGCTAGCCCGTTCACCCGTTCGGCCCCGACACCTGGTGGGGTTCGTCCGAAAGACCACCCCTTCGTGTGTCTACGACGACCCGCGATCGGCCGAGCGGAACACCGTGGAGCACTCCCGGGGGCCGGGGCGCGCCGCGGTCACCGGCGCCGAGCCGGCCGCGGAGGCGCCGATCGACGGCGACGTCGGCGCCCGCCCCGCCGACCGCGAGGGCGGCTACACGATGGCCGAGATGCTCGTCGGGCTGGTCATCATCAGCTTCGGCCTGCTGGCCCTGCTCGACGGCATCATCCTGGCGGTCCACACGCAGCGCGAGCGCGTGCAGCGCGCGGCCGCGATCCGCGTGGCCACCACAGCGTCCGAGGACGCCCGCCGGATCCCGTTCTCCTCCCTCGCCGCGCTGGTCGGGGCTCCTCAGACCAGCACGAAGACCGTCAACAACACGACGTACCAGACGACGACCACCGAGACGCTCTGCGCCGTCACCGACGGTGCGGAGGCGTGCACGACGCCCGGCTCCGGATCGCCGTCGGCGGTGCGCGTGAAGGTGGACGTGAAGTGGACGAGCGGGTCCAAGCAGCACTCGGTGACCGTGGGCACCAGCGTGACCGACGCGTCGCAGGCACTGCTCACCGGCACCGGGACCGGGACCATCTCGAACCTGCTCGGCGGCAGCGCGACCTCGGGCACCTCCGTCACGCTCGGCAACCTCACGGTGTCGCCGACCAGCGTCGCCGTGACGAGTGCGAACAACCCCACGTCCGCGGTCACCGTGACGATGACGGCCGTCGGCCTCACCGCGACCACGTCGATCCCGCTCACCTGGACCGACGACACCGGCAGCCACCAGACGACCATGGCGTCGGCCGGCAACGGCACGTGGTCGGTCAGCGTCCCCGCGAGCTCGATCACCAAGGCGCCGGCGTCAGGGGCGAACACGGCCACGGTCGCGTTCACCGCGACCGCCCCGACCGGCAACGGCATCCAGACCGCGAACCTGACGCTCGTGACGCAGCCGACGTTCACCGGGTGCACGGTCAGCCCGAACCCCATCGTCTTCCAGCTCCTGACCACCAAGCTGTCGGCCGCGACCACGCTGACGTGCACCGTGAAGGCCGTCTCGTCCTCCGACACCGTCAAGGTGAGCTACGCGACGCCCAGCTCCACGCAGGTCAGCAACCTGACGACGACCGACGGCGGTGCGACCTGGAAGATCGTGCTGGCCGCAGGCACCCAGCTGCACAGCGGGCTGTCGACGACGTTCACGTTCACCGCGACGCGGGCAAGTGACAGCGCGACCGCGACGACCACCGTCAACGTGCTCCAGGCGTGATGTCCATGCGGAAGGTGCTGGCGCGGGTCCGCGGCGAGAGCGAGGCGGGCTTCACGCTCGTCGAGATGCTCACGGTCATGGTGCTGGGCAGCGTGATCGGTGTTGCGGTCACGTCGGCGATGGTGTCCGGCCTGAAGTCGCAGACGCGGGTCAACGCGCACCAGACGTCGCTGGAGCAGACCCGCGTCGCGATGCAGCGGGTGACGCGTGAGATCCGCAACATCGCGCCGTACAAGAGCCTGCTGCTCGCGCAGGACAACGACAT
>DASZYF010000225.1:0-4548 GCA_035545535.1 Mycobacteriales bacterium
CGTCAGGTCGAGCGCCGCGGGGGCACTCGTCAGGCTGCCGTTGGCCGAGTACTTCGCGTCGCCGGTCGGGTCGGACGTCTGGTCCATCTCGACGCCCGGTCCGTCACCGGGGCCGGCGACCGTGCCCGGGTTGGCGAACAGGCTCGGACCGCCGATCTGGCGCACGAGCCCGACCGGTCCCGCGTCGGCGTACTGGCACGGCACGGCCAGGTCCTGCACGTCCTGCGACTGCCCGCACGTAGGGCCGGGCGTGTACGCGTTCGACGTGTCGTCGACGTAGGCCACGAGCACGGCGCCGCGCGCGTCGTGCCCGTCCTGCAGGTAGTCACCGAGGCTGCGGTCACCCATCGACACCGTGCACGCAGTGCCCTGCGTGCAGATCGGGCCGTACTTGATCGGGTGCTCGCTGACGGTGTTCTGCCGGAACGTCGGGTTCGCGCTGAGGGCGTTGAGGCTCTCGGACAGCTCGACCGTGAACGACCCGTGCTTCAGGTCGTCGAACACGTAGCTGCCGTTCTCCTTCTCCTCGGTCGCGTGGTAGTACGACACGGCGACGCGACCGGGGTCGCCCGCGGTGACCCACGGGAACGCGTTGCTGCCCCCCGCGCTGACCTTGAACGGCGTGCCCCAGTGCACGCCGTCCATCGACGTGACCATGTAGACCGCGTACGGCCCGTCCTGGACGGATCCGTTGCCGTCCTTGTCGACGGTGTGGTTGGACGCGAACACCACGTAGTAGTGGCCGGCCGTGTCTTCCGCGATGGTCGCGAACAGCGCCGCGCCACAGATCTCGCCGGCCTTCGCGGCGGCCGGGGTGTCCGGGCACAGCGACGCGTTGAGCACGGTCTGCTTCCAGCTCGCGTGGAAGCCGGTGGCGTCGTGCACGACGTGACCGCGGTCGACGAGGACCTGGTTCCCGTCGCTGCTCGTGTGCGCGATCATCAGGTCGCCGGTGCTCTTGTCGAGCACCTGGTTGCCGGGGATGCCTTCGTTGTCGCTCACGCAGTCGGCCACGCCGAGGCCGAGGCAGTCCGGACCGACGTCGTCGTTGCGGACGAGCTGGAAGTTCACGCCGTCGGTCGAGGCGACCTCGACGAGCTGGTTGCCGGCCGGGTTGTTCGGCTGCAGCGTCGACTCGATGGCGTCGTAGGTCTCGTAGATGACGAAGTCGGGGTCACCGAGGTTGCCGTGCACGGCGTACCACATGCGGTCGACCGGCGTGTTGGGCACCGACAGGCAGCTCGTGCTGAACGTCTTCCCGCCGTCGGTGGTGACGCTGTTCGACAGGTTCGACAGGTTCTGCAGGTCGGAGAAGAACAGGTCGCCCTTCTTGTCGAGCGCGAGCTCGGTGTCGCCACCGCCCTGCGGGCAGGTGGTGTGCCGGCCGGTGCCGAGCACGTTGCCCGGGGCGAGGCGATAGGTCTTGCCGTGGTCGTCGGACAGCCAGATGTTGCTGATCGTCTGCGACGAGCCCTGCGGCACGGAGGACCAGATGCGGTCCTTCCCGTCGACCTGCACGCCGGGCTCGAAGCCCACACGCTGCTCGTCGACCACCACCTCGTGGCTGAACCTCATCGCGGCCGGGAGGTTGGCGCGGACCGCGGCCGAGGTCGACGGCGCGATGGCGAGGGTCGCCGCACCGGCGGCGGCGACGGCGACGAGCGGGACGAGGTGGTGGGGGCGGCGCATCTTCGCTCCTTCGACGCAGGCGCACAGTGTCCTGCGGAGGGGCGGAGCACGTCACCCGCTTCTTACCCGGGCCAGGTGAGCGTGGTGCTGACGGACCGGTCGTCCCAGACGGCGAGGCCGTCGGCGGGCCACTCGTCGAGGGCCTCGAGCGCGTCGCCACCGGCGGACAGCGCGGTGCGCGCCGCCATCTCGGCCTCCCACGCGAGCCGGGCGATGGCGGTCACCGACGCGACGCCGTCGCCGGCGCGGTAGGCGGTGCGCGGGGCGCCCCAGCTGCGCCGGTGCCGGGCGGCGGTGGCGACGGCACCGTTGATGAGGTGCAGGCGCGCGACCGGGTCGTCGGAGAACGGATCCTCCACGTCGAGGGTCCAGCCGCGCGCGATCGGCGGCTCGCCCGCGGCGCGCAGGTTGCCGCCGACGTTGACGAGCACACCGGCCGCGCCGGCGTCGAGCACGGCAGCGGCGGTGAGGTCGGCGGCCAGCCCGCGCACGAGGTCACCGGGCTCGAGCCGCGCGCCCGCGGTCAGCGCGACCGTGCCCTCGACGAGGTCGATGCCGACCGCACCGCCGCTGACCGCCGTGTAACGGCCGTCGCTGCGCCGGCCGGCCGTCGAGGCGAGCCGGGCGAGCAGCAGCGTGTCGACGGAGACCGCGACCGGCTGGCCCTTCGCGTTGTTGATGGCGGCGATCTCGCTGTCCGGATCCGCGACGTCCCAGCAGGTGCCGAGGTGGCGCAGGCGGCCCACCGCGGCGTCGAGCGCGGCGGACGAGCCGTCGACGACCAGGACGTGGGCGAGGGTGCCCATGACGGGGAAGCGCACCGCGCGCACGGGCAGCGCGGCGGTTGCGAGGTTGCGGTCGAGGGTGGGTGCGGTCATCGGGGTCTCCTGAGCGAGTCGGTTCTTCGATGTCCCGACGCTCGTCGCTCCGGCTGAGGTGAGGCTTTCGCCCACCTGAGCAGGTCCTGTGGTCTTCGTGACGCCGTCCTTCGTCGGATCCGAAGCCCGCCCGAAGGCCGGGATAAGCCGGCGCTAAGGCAGTGGCCCGACGGTGCCCCCGTGGCTGTTACCGGCTCGACGCCCAGCGCGATGTGCGCGTGATGGGCGCGGACCCGCCCCTCGAGGCGCCGCTCGACGCTGACGTGCTGGCCGCCCAGCGGGGCGACCGCGCGGCGCTGGAACGGGTGCTGGTGGAGGTGCGGCGTGGAGCGCTGCGCTACCTGCTCGCGCGCCGGATCCCGTTGGGAGACGCCGAGGACATCGCGCAGGAGGTCTGCGTGAGCGTCATCAACGTCATGCCCGGCTGGCAGGACCAGGGGCGCCCGTTCTGGGCCTACGTCTTCACGGTCGTCCGCGGGCGCGTGGCCGACCGCGCCCGCCGCGCGGCCCGGGGTCGTGAGACCACGACCGAGCAGCTGCCCGAGCGGGCCGACACCGGCTCGGGTCCGGAAGAGCTCGCGGTGCTGCGGGAGAGCAGCGCCGGACTGGCGGCCCTGCTCGACCGCCTGCCACCCACGCAGCGCGACGCGCTCGTGCTGCGGGTGATCGTGGGACTGTCGCCCGCGGAGGTCGCCGAGGCGTTGGGCCTGGCGCACGGCAGCGTGCACGTGCTGGTGAACCGCGCGGTGAACAAGCTGCGCACGCTCATGGCCGCCGATGCGGTGGTGGCACCGTGAGCCGCCGCGAGCCGCACATCCCGGTGCGGCACCAGCGCACGCGCGTGCTCGACAACCAGCTCGCGCGCATCGGTGCGCGCGAACCGGTGGAGACGAGCGATGCGCTGCTGGTCGCGCTCGCCGACCTCGTCGCCGACGTCGACATGGTCGTCGACCGCGTCGCGCCGTCACCCGTGCCGCTCGTCGACCGGTCCGAGGCGACCGGCGACGTCCTTCCCGTGGCCGACGCGGACGACGACGTCCGGCCGCTGGTGCGGCGCCGGCAGACGTGGTCGGTGGTGTCGGCGGCCGGCATCGCCGCCTCCTTCGTCGCCGCCGGGCTGCTCGCGAGCTCCTCGACCCATCCCGCCGTCTCGACCCCGTCGCTGTCCGCCGCGGCCGAGACGAAGCAGCTGCTCACGCACGCGACGCAGATCCTGCCGAGCGCGAAGGCGTCGGATGCCGCGCACACCGCGTACGCGCGGGAGCTCACGGCCGACCTCGACCACGCGGCGTCCCTGCTGCCGCAGGTGCAGGACCCGCAGGCGCGTGCGTCGCTCGCCCGCCAGCTCGCCACGCTGCAGCAGCAGGTGCCCGCACCGGTCGCGTCACCGCCTCCGACGGCGCACCCTTCACCGTCGGCATCGACGGCGAGGCCGCGCACGAACGCGCCCGCACCGATGCCCACGACGCCGCGCGGTGCGACGTCCACCACCCGGCACCCGCCGGGGCAGCCGACCGACGTCCGTTCCGGAGCCGGTGCGCCGTCCCAGCCCTCGCGTCCCGTGTCGGGTCAGCCGCAGCCCCCGACGGGAGCGCAACCCCCTGCCGGAGAGCAACCACCCCCGGCCGGTCAGCAACCTCCACGCCAGCAGAACCCCTGACGGACGCCGCGGGCCGCGCGCGACGTCGTGGCCGATGGGGCCCGGAACCCGGACCGACACGACCATGACACCACCACGGCACACGGCGTGAGCGAACGGCGAGAGGCCCCGCAGCTGCATCAGCTGCGGGGCCTCTCGGCGGGTGGAGGTCAGGCGTTGGCGCTCGGAGCGCCGGAGGGGACCGCGCCACCCTGCGGCGGCCCCTGCCGGCCGCCCTGGCCGTTCTGCTGGGGCGGCTGGCCGCTGCCGGTGCTGATGGAGCGGGCATCCTTCGCGTCACCGGACTCGACCGCGTCGACGTGCACCGTGTCGCCCTTCGCG
>DASZYF010000226.1:0-15350 GCA_035545535.1 Mycobacteriales bacterium
AGGAACGAGTGGATCGGGTAGTTGACCTTCGACAGCAGCGGGTTCGCCTTCGACTTGTCGCCGTAGGGGCGGTCCGCGGCGAGGCCGAGCACCTCGCCGGTGCCCGGCTTCACCGCGGCGGACATCGCGACGATGCGCTGGTTCGGCGGCAGCTTGGTGTTGAGCGCCGTCTGCATGGCGTTCTGCGTGGTCATGTCGAGCGAGGTCTTGATGCGCAGGCCGCCCGTGAACAGCGCGTTGTCGCGGTCCTGCTTGGTCGCACCGAGCTTCGGGTCGAGCTCGATCTCGGAGCGGATGTAGTCGCAGAACAGCGGCGCTTCTGAGGTCTGGCAGGCGTCGAGCGCCCGGTTGATGTGCGACGCGTTCGGCAGCGGCGAGGACACGGCGCTGTCGAACTGCGCCTGGCTGATGTACCCCTGCTTCAGCATCGCGTTGAGCACGGTGCGCCGGCGGTCGCGCGCCGCCTCCGGGTGGTGCAGCGGGTCGTAGGCGGACGGCGCGTTGACGATGCCCGCGAGCATCGCCGCGTCCGGCAGCGTGAGCTGCCCGACCTTCTTGCCGAAGTAGAACTGGGCGGCGGTGCCGACGCCGTACTCGCCGTTGCCGAAGTTCGCGATGTTGAGGTACTTCTCGAGGATCTGCGCCTTCGTGTAGCGCCGCTCGAGCGCCAGCGCGTAGCGCGCCTCCCGCAGCTTGCGCGCGAGCGTGTCGTCGGTCGCTTCCTTGCGGACCTCGGGGTCGGCGGAGTGCTCCAGGACGTTCTTCACGTACTGCTGCGTGAGCGTCGAGCCGCCCTGCCGGGCACCGCCGGAGCCGTTGTTGACCAGCGCACGGACGGTGCCGCGGAAGTCGATGCCGTGGTGCTCGTAGAACCGGCTGTCCTCGACCGCGATGATCGCCTGCTGCATGACCAGCGGGACCTGATCGATGGTCACGAGCGTCCGGTTCTCGTCGCCGGCGAACGTGGCGAGGATTTTGCCGTTGGCATCGGTGACGATCGAGCTCTGCGGCAGGGGAGGCTCCGCCAGCACGCTGGGCAGCGCGTCGAACTGATCGGCCTCGTGGCGGGCCTCCAGGCCCACCGTGCCGAGGACGGGGAGCGCCAGACCGGCGACGACGACCCCCGCGACGATGCTCGAGAGGACGAGCAGGATCAGGCGCAGGCGCATGCTGTCGCCCTCGGAGGCGGCGCGCGAGCGCCGCAGCGCCTGCATCGCCCGGTCCCTCACCCCCGGAACAGTACGGCTCTGACCTGGGCACTTGGCCCATTGGCCCCCTCGCGGCCACCCACATCCGGGGCCGTCGGTGACCACTCGGAGCCACCCAGCGATGTGATGTCCCTAGTCACTACGAACCAGGACAAATGCGCCCGCCGTGGGATGTGTCAGATGGTGACACGTCCATAGCGTTCTTCGCGTCGGGCCCCTGGAATCGGCCCGCGCGTGGGAGGACGCGACATGACCATCACATCCAGCATCGGAACCACTCAGGTGCCGGCTCCGCGGAGCAGCACGGCCCCGGGGACGGCACGCGCCGAGGTGATCGACATCCGCGACGACTGGACCCGCTTCGCGGCCTGTCGCGACACCGACCCGGACCAGCTGTTCGTCACCGGCGCCGCCCAGCACGAGGCGAAGCTGGTGTGCAAGGGCTGCCCCGTCCGGGCCCACTGCCTGGCCGACGCGCTGGACAACCGCGTCGAGATCGGCGTCTGGGGCGGCATGACCGAGCGCGAGCGGCGGGCCCTGCTGCGCCGCCGCCCGGAGGTCACCTCCTGGGCCGCGCTCCTGACCGACGCGCGCCGCGACTGGACCCGCACCGCCTGACGTCCGACGGACGGGACGGCGCTAGGCGATCTCGGCGCTGACGGCGCGGAGCCCGTCGAGGTCGTGCACGTCCCCCGCCCGCGCGGTGACCTCGGCGACCCGCACCTCGGGGTGCGCGCGGGTGAACCGCTCGCGCAGCCGCTGGTCGCGCAGCGCGGCCGCCGCCCGGTCCGCGTGCAGCTGCAACAACCCCTCGACGAGTCCGGTCGCGTCGCTGCCCCCGTGCTCGCGCAGGCTCTCGGCCGCGGCGATCGCCCGCTCGCCGGTCAGGGCCGGCGCCGGGTTGGTGTGC
Organism: Mycobacteriales bacterium; assembly: GCA_035545535.1. Taxonomy (GTDB): domain Bacteria; phylum Actinomycetota; class Actinomycetes; order Mycobacteriales; family CAJCIY01; genus DASZYF01. The sequence goes on from DASZYF010000226.1 coordinate 2,119, forward strand.
ACGCGGTTGAGCACGAGGCCGGCGAGCGGCATCTCCTCGTCCGCGAGCCGGTCGACGAAGTAGGACGCCTCGCGCAACGCCGCGGCCTCGGGGATCGCGACGACGACGAACGCCGTGCCGGGCGCGGCGAGCATCTCGTAGGTCTGCGTGGCGCGGTCGCGGAAGCCGCCGAACATCGTCTCGAGCGCACCGACGAACTGGCTCACGTCGTTGAGCAGGTCGCCGCCGAGCACCTTCGAGAACACGCGGCTGAACACGCCGAGCCCGGCGCTCACCATCTTCATGCCGATCTTGCCGCCGGTGCGCGCGGGCGCGAGCAGCAGGCGCAGCAGCCTTCCGTCGAGGAAGTGCGACAGGTTCTGCGGGGCGTCGAGGAAGTCGAGCGCCGATCGCGTCGGCGGGGTGTCGACGACGACGAGCTCCCACTCGCCCGACGCCTTCAGCTGCCCGAGCTTCTCCATCGCCATGTACTCCTGCGTCCCGGCGAACGAGGACGACAGCGATTGGTAGAAGGGGTTCGCGAAGATCTGCTCGGCCTTGTCCGGCGTGGTGTGCGCGAGCACGACCTCGTCGAAGGTGCGCTTCATGTCGAGCATCATCGCGTCGAGGGAACCGCCCTTCGACGCGTCGATGCCGGTCACCGGCCGCGGGGTGTTGTCGAGCTCGGTGAGGCCCATCGACTGCGCGAGCCGACGCGCGGGGTCGATCGTCAGGACGACGACGCGACGGCCGGCTTCGGCCGCGCGCACCGCGAGCGCGGCGGCGGTCGTGGTCTTGCCGACTCCGCCGCTGCCGCAGCACACGATGACGTCGGTCGCCCGGTCGAGCAGCACCCGGTCGATCTCGAGCGCGGTCATCGCGCGACCATCCCGGCGTTGCGCAGCTGTTCGGCGAGCTGCAGCAGCGCGGCCACGTCGATCTCCGGCAGCAGCGGCAGCTCGTAGGTCGGCAGGCCGAGCTCGGCGATCTCCTCACGCTCACGCGCTTCGAGCCCGACGCGCTCGGCGTGCTCGCGCGCCTCTTCGGCAAGGCCGTTGAGCAGCGCCTCGCTCGGCTCGACGCCCACCTCCTTGAGCGTGCGCGCGACGCCTTCGAGGTCGAGCGTCCCGGCCGCGGCGCGGCTGAGGTCGGCGTCGTCGAGCAGGGGGCGCCGGGTCGCGTTCACGATGACCGCGCCGACCGGCAGCCCGATCGAGCGGATGTCGGCGACGCCGTCCACCGTCTCCTGCACGGGCATCTCCTCGAGCAGCGTGACGATGTGCACGGCCGTCTGCGCCGAGCGCAGCACCGCCATGACGCCCTCGCTCTGCGTGCGGATCGGGCCGACGCGGGCGAGCCCGGCGACGTGGTGCGTCACGTTGAGGAAGCGGGTGATGCGGCCGGTGGGCGGCGCGTCGAGCACGACCGCGTCGTAGGCCTTGCCGCCCTCGCGCCGCATGTCCGCGCGCACGACCGCTTCCTTGACCTTGCCGATGAGCAGGACGTCGCGCAGGCCGGGAGCGATGGTCGTTGCGAAGTCGATCGCGCCGAGCCGCTTCAGGGCGCCGCCCGCGCGCTTGAGGTTGTAGAAGAGCTCGAGGTACTCCATGAGCGCCTGCTCGGGGTCCACCGCGAGCGCGAACACCTCGCCGCCGCCGGGCGCCGACGCGACCTTCTGCTCGCGGTAGGGGAGCGGCGCGGTGTCGAACAGCTGCGCGAGGCCCTGCCGCCCCTCGACCTCGATCAGCAGCACCCGCCGGTGCGCGCCGGTGGCCAGGGCCATGGCGAGCGACGCCGCGACGGTGGTCTTGCCGGTCCCGCCCTTGCCGGTCACCACGTGCAGGCGCACGTCGGCCAGACCGTGAGCACTCACACGCCCAGCGTAGGGAACGGGGCTGGCCCTAGCGTGTTGGTGTCGGCCACAGCACATGGCAAGCACATGGCACGCTTCTCCGCCGTGTGCGGAGGCCCCGAAGGGAGCTCATCTTGACGGACGTGACGGTGACCACCTGGGAGTACGTCACCATCCCCCTGCTGATCCACAACACCAAGCAGATCCTCGACAGCTGGGGCGTCGACGGGTGGGAGCTGGTCAGCGTCGTGCCCGGTCCCAACAACGAGCAGCTGGTGGCCTACCTGAAGCGCCCGACGGGTCAGAGGTGAGCCGGCCCAGCGACGCGCTGACGGCGCTGGGGCTGACCCTGCCGCCGGTGGTGCCGCCCGTGGCCGCCTACGTCCCCGCGGTCATCGACGACGGCTTGGTCTGGACCTCCGGGCAGCTGCCCATGGTCGACGGCGCGCTGGCGGGGAGCGGGCTCGTCGGGGCCGAGGTGAGCGCCGACGACGCGCAGGCCCTCGCCCGCACGTGCGCCCTGAACGCGATCGCCGCCGCGGCTGATGTGGCCGGCGGCATCGACAACCTCGGCGGCGTGCTGAAGGTCGTCGGCTTCGTCGCCAGCGCGCCGGGCTTCACCGCCCAGCCGGGCGTGATCAACGGCGCGAGCAACCTCCTGGGCGAGGTGTTCGGCGATGCCGGCCGGCACGCGCGATCCGCCGTCGGCGTCGCCGCGCTGCCGCTCGGTGCACCCGTCGAGGTCGAGGTCATCTTCCGCCTCGCGTGATGTCGACCACGTGCCGGGACCGCATCACGCCGCTGCCCTAGCCTCGGACCATGGCCTGGCCACCGCCCGAGCTGCTCGAGCGCGCCCGGCTCATCGCGCGCGGCGAGCTGCAGCCACCGCCGACGCGGGATGCGTCGACCGTCCTGCTGCTGCGCGACCGCGAGGGAGCCGACGGGACGCACGTCGAGGTGCTGCTGATGCGTCGCGTCGCGTCGATGGCGTTCGCGGCCGGTGCCGTCGTGTTCCCCGGGGGCTCGGTCGACCCGGACGACCTCACCGCGCAGGTCGACCTGCCCGCGGGGTACACCGACATGCTGGCCGCCGACGAGCCGCTGTCCCGCGCGTTGGTGTGCGCGGCCGTGCGCGAGACGTTCGAGGAGGCGGGCATCCTGCTCGTCCGCGGACAGGCGCCCGAGCAGTGGGCCGAGGAGCGGCGCGCCCTCGACGCCCGCGAGACCTCGCTCGCTGCGGTGCTCGCCCGGCACGGGCTGACGCTCGACGCTGACGTCGTGCGCCCGTGGGCGCGCTGGGTGACGCCCGAGCCCGAGGTCAAGCGCTTCGACACCCGCTTCTTCGTCGCGGCCATGCCCGACGGTCAGCGCGCCGCCGGTGACGACGCCGGCGGCGAGGCCGACGGCAGCGCGTGGATGCGCCCGCAGCACGCGATCGACGGCTTCCACGCCGGCCAGCTCACGATGCTGCCGCCCACCATCGCGACGCTGCAGGAGATCGCGCCCTACGCCACCGTCGCCGATGTGCTCACCGCGACCGAGACGCGGGCGGTCACCGTGGTCGAGCCGCGCATCGAGGTGGCCGACGACGGCACGTTCCGCTTCATCCGCCCCGGCTTCGACGACATCGTCCTGTAGGCGAACAGATGTCGGCCGGTGCTGTGCACGTCGCCTGGAGATCGGTGCGCGCCGACAACCCGGGTCCGCTCACGCTCGAGGGCACGAACACGTACGTGCTCGGTGAGCCGGGTGGCGACCTCGTGATCATCGACCCCGGACCCGACCTCGCCGAGCACCGCGCTGCCGTGCTCGAGCTCGTGCAGGGAGATCACGTGAGCGCCGTCGTGCTCACGCACACCCACCCCGACCACGCGGACAACGCGGTGCCGCTGCTCGCCGAGCTCGGCGCGGGCGTGCCCTTGCTCAAGGCCGAGGACGGCACGCTGCGCGAAGGCCAGCAGCTGGCCGACGCCGTCACCGTGCTGACCACTCCGGGGCACTCGGACGACTCGGCCTGCCTCGTGCTCGGCGACGTGACGGTGCCGCACGCGGTGCTCACCGGCGACACGATCCTCGGCCGCGGCACGACGGTGCTCGCCGACACCGACGGTGCGCTGACGCACTACCTCGGCTCGCTCGAGAAGCTCGCGGCGTTGGGTGCGGCGACGGTGCTGCCCGGTCACGGGCCGGTGCTCGACGACCTCGCGGCGATCGCGGTGCACTACCTGCGGCACCGCGAGGAGCGGCTGGACCAGGTGCGCGCGGCCCTGGAGCGCGGGGCGACGACGCCGCGGGAGGTCGTCGAGGTCGTCTACGCCGACGTCGACGAGGAGCTGTGGACGTACGCGGAGAAGTCCGTCCGCGCGCAGCTCGACCACCTCGGCGTCGCGTACGAGAAGCCTGACCCGGCGGGACCCGACGCGAAGACCGACGCGTAGCAGGTCGAATCCCGATGATGTCGCTCGCGTGCGCCACCTGCGGAACGCCCGCGGTGCCCGGTGCGCGCTTCTGCTTCCACTGCGGTGCGCCCATGGCCCCGACCGTCGTCGCGGACCTGGCCGAGCGTCGCATCGTCACCGTGCTGTTCGGTGACCTGTCCGACTTCACCGCCTGGGCCGAGGACCTCGACCCGGAGCGCGTGGGCTCGGTCACCGACCGGCTGCTCCAGGCGTGCGCCGACGCGGTGACCGCCGTCGGCGGCCACGTGGACAAGCTCACGGGCGACGGGATCATGGCCGTGTTCGGGGCGCCGACCGCGCACGAGGACGACGCCGAGCGCGCGGTCCGCGCCGCCGCCGCGATGCGCTCCGCGGTCGAGGCTCTCGGCGCGGAGATCGACGGCCGCGGTCGGCGCCTCGGCCTGCGCGTCGGACTGAACACCGGCGAGGTCCTGGCCGGTGTGCAGGCGGGTCACTCCTACACGGTCATCGGCGACACGGTGAACACGGCCGCACGACTGTCCGACGCCGCCGGCGCCGGAGCCGTCATCGCCGGCAAGGACACTGCCCTCGCGACCATGGACGTGTCGAGCTGGCGGGCGCTGCCGCCGCTGCGGCTGAAGGGCAAGCGCGAACCCGTGCCGGCCTACGAGCTCGTCGGTCTGCGCACGACCGGCCGATCACAGATCGGCGCCGGCGAGGAAGCGCCCCTCATCGGCCGCGACGCCGAGGTCGCGATGCTCGTGAGCCGGCTGCGCGAGACCGCGGAGGCCGCGCGCCCCGCGACGCTGCTCATCACCGGTGAGGCCGGTCTCGGCAAGACGCGGCTCGGTCACGAGCTCACCCGCCAGGCCGCGGAATCGCTGGGCGCGCGGGTGCTGTGGGGGCGGTGCGCGCCGTACGGCGTGGGCCGCGACCTGTCACCCATCGTCCACCTCGTGCGCATGGCCTGCGGCGTCGGTGCCGACGACGATGCCGACGCGGCCGAGGCCGCCGTGCGCCGCACGCTCGGACGCCTCGACCACCCGTCGACACCCGGCCGCCTCGCGAGCGGCCTCACCGATCGCCTCATGGGCCTGCTCGGCTTCGCCGACGACCTCTCCCGGCCCGGCAGCCAGCTGCCGGCGGCGACGCCGGGCGAGCCGGTGCGCGCGACCGCCGAGATCGAAGCGGTCGCGTCGATGCTCCGCGGGTTCGCGCGCCAGGGACCGGTGCTGCTCGTCATCGACGACCTGCAGTGGGCGAGCGACTCGACGCTCGCACTCGTCGCATCGCTCGCCGCACAGCTGAGCGGCCCGGCGCTCGTGCTCGGCCTCGGGCGCACCGAGCTGCTGTCGCGGGGTTCGTGGTGGCGCGAGCTGCCCCGCGTCGAGGTGCTGCCGCTCGCCCCTCTCGACGAAGGCGCCGCCGAGCTGCTGCTGCGCGCGTACCTGCGCGGTGGTGCGCTGACCGACGCGGTGCGCGAGGAGATCCTGACGCGCGCGCAGGGCAACCCGTTCTTCCTCGCCGAGCTCCTGCACCTGCTCGTCGACCGCGGCCTGCTGCACCTCGACACGGACAAGCGGTGGGCGCTCGCCGACGCGCTGCCCGACGACGTGCTGCCGGCCGGTGTGCAGTCGGTGCTGGCCGCGCGCATCGACTCACTCGACCCGATCGCGAAGGCGGTGCTTCGTGACGCGGCGGTCCTCGGGGCGCGCGTGCCGGTCTCCGGCCTCATCGCACTCTCGCCGGCCGAGGAGGACGAGGCGCGCGCCGCCATCGACGTGCTCGTCGCTCGGCAGATGCTCGCACCCGAGCCGGGCTCGCCCGCGGGCACGACGTACGTCTTCCCGCACGCACTGGGCCGCGACGTCGCCTACGCGAGCATGGCCAAGGTCGAGCGGGCGCATCGCCACGCGCTGGCCGCCCGTTGGGCGGCGACCGGCCTGCCGCCGGGACCGGAGGCCGATCAGGACATCGCGACGCACGCGGGCCGCGCGATCGAGCTCGCGACCGAGATGTCGCTCGCGGCGGACGACCCTGCGTGGGACGTGCGCGCGGACGGCTTCTCCGCGTACGCACGGCTCGGGCACGCCGCCCTCGCGCGTGACGACAACCGCTCGGCCGAACGTCTCTTCCGCCTCGCGCTCGACATGGCGAGCGCGCTGCCCGCGGCGGCCGCCGTGCTCGACGTGCGCGTCGCGCTGGCGCAGTCGCTGGCCGCGCAGTGGCGGACCGACGAGGCCGAGGACCTGCTCGCGCCGGCGCTGGACTGGGAGAGTGCGGGCGTGCGCGCGCACGCGCTCATGACGCTCGGCGACATCCGGCGCAAGCAGGGCCGCGAGGACGAGGCGACGCAGGCGTGGGTCGCCGCCCTCGCGGCCGCGGGCGAGGCCGGGCTCGACGCGGTCGCCGGTGAGGTGATGCGCAACCTCGGCCTGCAGGACTACCTCGGCGGTCGCCTGCACTCCGCCGACGAGCGGTTCCGCGAGGCGCTCGCGCTCGCCCGTCGCGTCGGTGATGCCCGCGGCGCGGGGTGGGCGCTGCAGCACCTCGCGTGGGCCGCGACGACGCGCGGCGACTACAGCGGCGCGGAGGAGATCCTCGCCGACGCCGCCGCGGTGTTCGTCGCGCTCGACGACATCGGCGGCCTGGCGTGGTGCAGCGGCACCGAAGGCTTCGTGCGGGTGCTGCAGGGACGGCTCCGCGAAGCGCGTGAGCTGATCCAGGCCCTGTTGCCCGCGTCGGAGACCTTCGACGACACGTGGGCCACGGCCGCCTGCCTCACCATCGACGCGCTCGCGGCCGCCGAGCTCGGCGCGCTCACGCACGCCTCGGAGGACGCGGCCCGTGCCGAGCAGCTGTTCGCCTCGTTGCAGGACACCTGGGGCGCCGCGCTGGCCCTCACCGCGCACGGCATGGCCGCGCGGGGCGGCGGGCACTCGGCGCGGGCCATCGAGCTGCTCACGCATGCGGAGTCGATCGCCTCCGAGGCGCGCCTGCCGATGAACCGTGCGCTCGCCGCGACGGTCCTCGGCTACACGCTGCTCGAAGCGGGTGACGTCGACGCGGCCGCGGGGGCGGCGACGCGCGCCGCCTCCGCGCTCGACGGGCTCGACCTCGAACCCGCGGCGAGCACCGGTGTGCGGGTGCTGCACGCGCAGGTCGTGCGGGCCCGCGGCGACCTCGATGCGGCCCGCGCCGAGCTCGAGGCGTGCGTCGCGCTGTTCGACGACGACACGCTGTTCTTCCCGCGCCGCCAGGGGCTCGCGCACCTCGCCGGCGTGCTCGTCGAGCTGGGCGAGGGCGAGGAGGCACTCGTCACCGCCGAGCGGGCGCTCGCGGTGCCGGCGGAGGACGTGCGCTCGCAGGTCCTCGCGCTGCGCGCGCTCGGGTCGGCGAAGCGGCTGCTCGGCGACCTGGACGGCGCGCGCTCGGCCTACACCGAGGCGCTGGCCGTCGCGACGAGCACCGAGCAGTGCAGCGAGGTCGCGCCGACCGAACGGGCGCTGGCGGTGCTCAGCGCAGGGTGACCGCGAGGCGCGCCGGCGGCGAACCGCCCTACTAGCGTGCGCGGCGCACGAGGCGTTCGCGGTCGAGGATGACGACGGCGCGCGACTCGAGCCGCAGCCAGCCGCGCCCCACGAAGTCGGCCAGCGCCTTGTTCACCGTCTCGCGTGACGCGCCGACGTGCTGGGCCAGCTCCTCCTGCGTGAGTCCGTGCTCCACCCGCACGATGCCTTCGGCCACCGGCGAGCTGAACCGCTCGGAGAGCTCGAGCAGCGTCTTCGCCACGCGCCCGGGCACGTCGACGAACACCATGTCGGCCAGCGCGGTGTTGGTGCGGCGCAACCGGCGGGCGAGCACGCGCAGCAGCAGCTCGGCCGCCTCGGGCCGCCGCTGCAGCCAGGGCTTCAGCCGGGTGTGCGGCATCGCCGCGTAGTCGAGGTGTGAGATGACGGTCGCGCTGGCCGTGCGCGGGCCGGGGTCGAACAGCGAGAGCTCGCCGAACACCTCGCCGGGGCCGAGCACGGCGAGGAGGTTCTCGCGGCCGTCGGCCGCCGCCCGCGTGATCTTCACCTTGCCGTCGAGGATCAGGTAGAGCGTGTCGCCCTCTTCCCCCTCGTGGAAGAGCGTGTCGCCCCGGCGGGCGGTGCCGCGGTGCAACGCCTCGGTGAGCGCGGTGAGGTCGTCGGCCGACAGGTCGGCGAACAGCGGCATGCGCGCCAGCACGTCCTGCAGGGGAGCCCCCACCATGCGTCGATCCTGCCGCACGTGGCGCGGGGGCGCAGGTCGGTGGGTGGTGCGGAACCGTCGGAAGTCCGACAGCGAGCCCGGCTAGGTGGCGGTGCGCGGCCGGGGCAGCTTGCTGGACGTCAGCGGCAGCGCCCGCAGGCACTGCTTCGGGTCCTCGCGATAGCGCGCGATCAGCTCGGTCGTCGCGCCGTCGATGCGACGGTGCAGCGCCGTGCGGTACTCCGACAGCTCGGCCTCGACCGCGGACAGGTCCGCCTCCAGGCGGGCCCGGCCCACCTCGTCGCCGGAAGCGACCTCGCGGTCCCAGAGAAGCTGGAGGTCCGGCACCATCGGCATGTCGTCGTAGTGCGTCGGGACGACCGTCACCAGCGCGGTGCGTCCCCCGGTGATCCGGTCGGACGTCAGCACCGGGCGCAGGTGCTCGACGTCGGCGATGGCGACGTTCTCGCCGGCACGGATCAGGTCGAGGCGGGCCTGCAGGATCCGGCGCCAGTAGGAGACGCGGTCCTCCTCCTCGGCCAGCGCCTTGCGGTAGCTGCGCAGGGACTCGAGGGAGAGGTGGCGGAACTCGGGGCTGCGCTCCGGGGCGATGGCCCGGGCGGCGGCGCGCGCGGCGGCACGCGCGGCCCGGCGCTGCGCGGGCGTCAGCCCGTCGTCACCGTCGAGCCCGCTCGTAGGCTCCCGGCGCACAGCGTCCCTGGCCGCGTCCTCTGCGGACGCGGCGAGCGCGACCTCTGCGGGGGCGGTCATGGTCACGGGATCGGGACTGATCTTGGAGCCCTTGAGCACCCGTCCGGGGGGTCAGGCCGGACCACCCAAGCGGAGCAGTGCCCGTTCCCGCCTACTGTCACCCCATGCCGCAGCGGGAGGGCGAGACGCGCCTCGGGCTCGTCCGCCGGGCCCGCAAGATCAACTCCGAGCTCGCCCGCCTCCATCCGGACGCGAAGTGCGCCCTGGACTGGTCCACGCCGCTCGAGCTGACCGTGGCCACGATCCTGTCCGCCCAGTGCACGGACGTGCGGGTCAACCTGACCACCCCGGCGCTGTTCCGGCGCTACCCGGACGCGGCCGCCTACGCAGGGGCCGACCGGGGGGAGCTGGAGGAGCTGATCCGGCCCACCGGCTTCTACCGGAACAAGGCCACGAGCATCCTCGGGCTGGGCGCGGCGCTCGTGGAGCGCTACGGCGGCGAGGTGCCCGGCCGTCTGAAGGACCTCGTCACCCTGCCGGGGGTCGGCCGGAAGACGGCCAACGTGGTGCTCGGCAACGCGTTCGGGGTGCCCGGGCTGACCGTCGACACCCACTTCGGTCGCCTCGTGCGCCGGTTCGGGTGGACCGAGCAGGAGGATCCGGTGAAGGTCGAGGCCGAGGTCGCCACCCTCCTGCCGCGCAAGGAGTGGCTGCACTTCTCCGACCGCGTGATCTTCCACGGCCGCCGCATCTGCCACGCGCGGCGGCCGGCCTGCGGCGCCTGCGCCATCGCGAAGCTCTGCCCCTCCTACGGCGAGGGCCCGACCGATGCGAAGACCGCGGCGAAGCTGGTGCGCGGTCTCGGTGACGCCGTCGAGGCCGTCGCGTGACCGTGCCCGTCGAGGAGCTGCCCGGGTGGTTGCAGCCGCTCGCTCGCGCCGCGACGGATGTCGCCGGCGAGCAGCTCTCGAGCTTCCTGCCCCCGGCGACGGGCGGGCGGCACTCGGCCGTGCTGATGCTGTTCGGCGACGGTCCCGGCCCGGGGGGTGAGGAGCTCGGCCCGCACGTGCTGCTCATCCAGCGCGCGGAGCGCATGCGCAACCATGCGGGCCAGCCGGCCTTCCCCGGTGGCGCGACCGACCCCGAGGACGCCGACGCGTCGGCGACCGCGCTGCGCGAGGCGAACGAGGAGACGGGGCTCGATCCCAGCGGCGTTGTCGTCGTGCACGAGCTGCCCGCGCTGTTCCTGCCGCCGAGCGGCTTCATCGTCACGCCGGTCCTCGCGTGGTGGCGCACACCGTCGCCGGTCGCTCCGCAGGACGCGGCCGAGGTCGCGCGCGTGGTGCAGGTCCCCATCGCCGAGCTCGCCGACCCGGCCAACCGGTACCGCGTGCGGCACCCGAGCGGCATGATCGGCCCCTGCTTCGGCGTGCGTGACATGGCCGTGTGGGGCTTCACCGCCGGGTTGCTCGACAAGCTGCTCGCGCTCGGTGGGTGGGAGCGCGCGTGGGAGGTCGACGACGTCCGCGACACCCCGTGGACCGGTCCGACGCAGCCGCCCGTCCCACCGCCGGCGGCCTGACGTGGACGTCCTCGACATCTTCCTGCTCGGCCTCGCCCTCGGGTTCGGCTGGTCGGGCTACCGGCAGGGCTTCGTCGTCGGCATCCTGTCGCTCGTCGGCTTCGTCGGCGGCGGGCTGCTCGGCGCGCACGTCGCCGCGCCGTTGTCGACCGGCCTCGGGCTCACCTCCCAGGGCCGCGCACCGGTGTTCGGCCTGCTCTGCCTCGTCGGCTTCGCGATCGCGGGCCAGGTCATCGCGGCGGCGGTCGGCGGCCTGGTGCGCAAGCGGCTCACCGGGCACTCGCTGCGGCGGCTCGACTCCGCCGGCGGCGCCGTCGTCTCGGCCGTGAGCATCCTGCTCGTCTGCTGGGGCCTCGCGCAGGTGGTCGTGCGCACCGACTACCGCACGCTCACCCGGCAGATCCAGAGGTCGTTCGTGCTCGGCCGCGTCAACGCGGCGTTGCCGTCGGACGCGGGCAACCTGCTCGCCGCGCTGCTGCGCCTCGTCGACTCGAGCGGCTTCCCCCAGGTGTTCGGCGGGTTCGGCAGCGAGCAGATCGTGCCGGTCGATCCGCCCGACCCGAGCGTGCTGCAGCAGCCCGGTGTGAAGCAGGCGCACACCCGCATCGTGAAGGTCGTCGGCGACGCGCCGTCGTGCTCGCGGCGCATCGAGGGCAGCGGCTTCGTCTTCGCGCCCGACCACGTGATGACCAACGCGCACGTCGTCGCCGGCGTGCACAGCCCGAGCGTGCTGACCGACGGCGGGAAGCAGCTGCCCGCCCAGGTCGTGCTGTACGACTCGCACCGCGACGTCGCGGTGCTCTACGTGCCCGACCTCGGGCTCGCCCCGTTGCCGTTCGCGGGACCGGTCGACCGTGGTGCCGAAGGCGTCGTGGTCGGCTACCCCGAGGACGGGCCGTTCACCGCGAGCCCCGCGCGCGTGCGCGCTCGCCAGAAGATCCGCGGCCCGGACATCTACCAGTCGTCGACCGTCACGCGTGAGGTGTACGTGCTGTACGCCGACGTGCGCCCCGGCAACTCGGGCGGCCCGCTGCTGTCGCCCGACGCCAAGGTCGACGGCGTCGTGTTCGCCGCCTCGACCTCGCTCGCGAACACCGGCTACGCGCTGACCGCCGCCGAGGTGGCGAGCGACGCGACCGCCGGCGCGACCGCCACGGCGCCCGTCTCCACCCACGGCTGTGACTGATCCGCTGCGGAAGCGGCGCGACAGCGGCAGGATCAGGGGTCGGGACGTTGAACGGGCGGCGTTGAAGGGGGGCGGCGTGAAGATCAAGCACCGCGCAGTCGCGGTCGTGGCACTGGGCGTCGTGGCCGCCGCGGGTTGTGGGAGCGTCGTCGCCGGCCAGCACGCGCGCTCCACGCACGACCTCGCGCCGAAGGACGCGCTCGTGACCGGCACCAAGGCGCTGCTCGGCGGCCACGACCTCACCGCGATCGTCCGGCTGGACACGACGCCTGAGGCCCTCGTCGCCGCCACCAAGGCCGACGCGAAGGCGCATCCGGACGACGTCTCCAGCCCGCTGACGCTCGACCAGGCGACGGCGATCGCCCAGGGCTCCATCACCCTGCGCATCCACGCGCACGGCGCGCGCACGGTGGGGGAGGACCTCGCGGCGCCGGGCGCCGCGCTGCTCGCGGGCGACGACCTCGAGATGGTGATCGGCGTCGGTGGTGGCGGCACGGTCGACCTGCGGGCCGCGGGCGGTGCGCTCTACGCGCGGGCTGACGTGCCGCAGCTCGTGCACCGCTTCGGGGGCGCCAAGGCGGCCGCCGCGCTGACGCTCGGCCTCACCTCGATCCCGGGGAAGTACAAGGACGCGGCGACCGCGGCCGTGAACGGCGAGTGGGTCGAGGTGCCGGGCGCATCGATCACCAAGGCCCGCAGCGCGTTCGCGAAGACTCCGTTCCCGTTCCCCATCACCGACGCGACCGCCGAGATGCGCGTCGTCGCGGACTCGCTGCTCAAGGTGGGCACGGTCACGCGGCGATCGAGCGACGACCAGGGCGACGAGCTCACGGTCACGTTCCCGCTGCGCACCTTCGTCGCGGACGCCGGACCGAAGCTCGTCGCCGCGGCGAACGCGGCCCTCCCGTCGGCGCTGCGCGACGGGACCACCGACGTGACCATCACTCCGAGCCCCAGCGACGTGCCCGACCAGACCGAGACGTTCGACGTCACCGTGCGCGACGGCGTGCTTGCGCACGCGAGCGCCGACCTCGTCGCCGACGGCACTCCCGACTTCCGCAAGCTGTGGGGCGGCGACGCTTTCGGCGTCGGCGTCGGGCTGTCCGACGACCCGGTCGTGATCGCCGCACCGCAGGCCAAGGCGACGTTCGACGTCGGCGCCCTCGTCGAGGCCTTCCTGCCCGACTTCAACGGCATCGGCTCGTTCGACAGCGGCTCGTGCGTCACTGAGGGCGGCGTCGTGTCCGCCGCCCCGCTGAACCCGGCGAC
>DASZYF010000227.1:0-3969 GCA_035545535.1 Mycobacteriales bacterium
CGGCGCCGGCCGGGACGCGCCGGTGCGCTTGGCCGGGCGGCGCGGGCCGCGGCCCGCGGGCCGGCGGTCGGAGGACGGGCGTGCGGAGGCGGTGCGGGCGTGCGAGGGCATGGGGTGAGGGCTCCAACATCGGCAGGCCGCGCGACGTCGGACCCGTCCGGACGGGCCGGATGCCCTGTGCTGTGCGACCACACGGGCGGCTCGCCCGCGAAAGGGACAGCGCCTCGGTTGCCGCTGTCGGGATCCACTCTACGGGAGAGCGCCCTCACACCCCTGCCACAGCAGGAGATCGAGCAATCCCGTCGAAACCGGCACGGACAGATCCGGACATACTTCGTTCACAGGTCCTCAGCCGTTCCTGCGCGCGCCTCGCCTCGTTGGTCCCGCGTACCGGCGAAGGCGAAGGTGGAGGTGACGGTGGGGGCAGTGCGACGTCGTGGTCGTGCGCGCTCGTTCGCCGTCCGGGTTGCCGCCACGTCCCTCGCGGCCGCGTCGGTGCTCGCCGGCGCTCCCGCGCTCGCCGCGTCCCGGCCGGCCGCCGGGCGGCCGGACGCCGCCCGCGCCGTGCACATCCCGATGCTGCACAAGGTCCTCCCGCCGGACGTGCTGACGGTCAGCCCCAGGCGGGTGCCGTTCCTCACCGCGATCGAGACGCGGCTCGCTCCCGGCGTCGAGGGTGTCGCCAACGTCGGCGTCGGCCGCGCCCACCTCGACGGTCACGGCGTCACCGTCATGGCGGTCGACCCCTTCACGTTCCGCTCCTTCGCGCCGGCCTCCACCGCCGAGTCGGACGCGCTGTGGCAGAGCCTGGCGCGCGGCGAGCTGACGGCATCGTTCGACCTGGCCCACAACACCGGTCTGCAGCTCGGTGCCGATGACCAGGTGACCGGGACGCACGCGGTGCCGATGCGCATCGGCGCGTTCGCCACCTTCGGCATCCCGAACGTCGACGTCGTCGTCTCGCAGCAGCGCGCGCGGCAGCTCGGCCTGCCGATCGCCAACGCGCTCGTCATCAGCGCGCCGAAGGCCGACGCCGACGACCTCCACGACCAGGTCGCGCAGCTCGCGCCCAAGGCGACCGACGTCGTCACCGTCCGGCGCACCATCGTCATCCGCGACGCCGGGGAGTTCCTCACCCGCGACCAGATCCACACGGTGCTCGTCGCCGCGATCGCCGAGCTCGGCAAGCCCTACGTGTGGGGCGCCACCGGTCCCGACAGCTTCGACTGCTCGGGCCTCGTCGGCTGGGTCTACGCGCAGGCGGGTGTCGCGATGCCGCGCGTCGCCGCGCAGCAGTTCCTCGCCGGCGCGCACGTGCCGCTGTCCGACGCGCGGCCGGGCGACCTGCTCTTCTACCGGACCGACCCCACCGACCCGACCTACATCAGCCACGTCGCCATCTACATGGGCGACGGCAAGCTCATCCAGGCGCCGCAGACCGGCGAGCTGGTCTCGGTGGCCTACGTGGACTGGGCGCACGTCGCCGGCGTCGTCCGCGTCGATCCCGCCGCGGCCGCGGCCGTGGGCGGCGCCCGGTGGGCGGCCGGTCAGACCGGGTGAGCAGGATCACCGGACGCGCCTGCTTGAAGCAGCAAGCACCGGGGTAGGAAACCTTCACCATTGAGGCACCGCGTACGGCCCTCGGGGAAGGGGGCCGGGAGATGGGGTCGCCATGCTGATCATGGCTCGTGAGGTCGCCGTCCGCCGCCTGTCCCTCGCGTTCCCGCACGTCGCCCGCCACGACGTCGTCGCCGTCCTCGCGGAGGCCGACGCGATGGTCCGCTCGCTCACCGGTGAGGACCAGCCGCACAAGGCCGAAGAGGTCGCGTGGCTGCGCCTCGAGGCGCTGTTCGGCTGGAGCCGCGCCGCGGCCTGAGGCCCTGCCGACCGGTCGCCTCCCGACCGGTCGACATCGGACTTGTGCCGGGTCTTTCGGTCCCGGACCTGCCACAACGCCGATGTCGACGAGCCTCAGAACTCACATACCAACGGTATTGATCGACCGTCGGTATGTGAGTACCGTTGGCGGCAGCAAGCGCTTCTCGTTGGGGGATGAGATGGCCGCAGCCGTGGTGCAGCCGGGGGATGTCGTCGTGATGGCGCGCTGCTGGCGCTGCGAGGTCGCCGAGCTGGTGCACGGCGACGTCGACGAGCGCGAGGCGGCCCTGGCGCACTTCCTCGAGGCCCACCCGCGCGGCACGACCCACCGCCCGCAGATCGCCTACACCGAGCGCACCCGCCTCGCCTCCTAGCGCTCGCCCGCCCGCACCCCGGGCCGAGATCGGACTTGTGCCGGGTTCTTCGGTCCCGGACCTGCCACAACGCCGATGTCGACCGGCGGTCAGGCGAGGGGCGCGCCGGTCGCCGCTCGGACCTCGTCTTCGGTGACGCCGGGGGCGCACTCGCGCAGCACCAGGCCGTCGCCGGTGACGTCGATGACCGCCAGGTCGGTCACGATGCGGTCGACGCAGCCCTGGCCGGTGAGCGGCAGCGAGCACTGCTCGACGATCTTGTGCGAGCCGTCCTTGGCGACGTGCTCCATCATCACGATGACCTGCTTGGCGCCGTGGACGAGGTCCATCGCGCCGCCCATGCCCTTCACCATCTTCCCGGGGATCATCCAGTTCGCCAGGTCGCCGTTCGCGGCCACCTGCATCGCGCCGAGCACCGCGACGTCGACGTGGCCGCCGCGGATCATCGCGAAGCTGGTCGCGCTGTCGAAGTACGCAGCGCCGGGCAGGACCGTGATGGTCTCCTTGCCGGCGTTGATGAGGTCCGGGTCGATGTCGGCCTCGGCCGGGTACGGGCCCACGCCCAGCACGCCGTTCTCCGACTGCAGCACGACGGTGACGCCGTCGGGGATGAAGTTGGGCACGAGCGTCGGCAGGCCGATGCCGAGGTTCACGTAGGCGCCGTCGGGGAGCTCCTGCGCCACGCGCGCGGCGAGCTCGTCACGGGTGAGGGTCATGGCTTCTCACTCCCGTCCCGTTGCACCGTCCGTTTCTCGATGCGCTTCTCGCCCGCCGGGTCGGACGGGTCGATGACGACGACGCGCTGCACGAAGATGCCCGGGGTGTCGACCTCGTGCGGGTCGATCTCGCCGGGCTCGACCAGCTCCTCGACCTCCGCGATCGTGATGCGGCCGGCCATCGCGCACAGCGGGTTGAAGTTGCGCGCGCTCTTGTCGTAGACGAGGTTGCCGTGCCGGTCGCCCTTCGCGGCGCGCACGAGCCCGTAGTCCGTGGTGATGCCGTGCTCGAGCACGTACTGCTTCGTCACGGGCCCGTCGACGGTGTCGATCTCGAAGGTGCGCACCTCCTTGGGCTCGGAGGCGACCGCGATGGTGCCGTCGCGGTTGTAGCGCAGCGGCAGGCCCCCGTCGGCGACCTGCGTACCGACGCCCGCCGGCGTGTAGAAGGCGGGGATGCCGGAACCGCCGGCGCGCAGGCGCTCCGCGAGCGTCCCCTGCGGCACCAGCTCCACCTCGAGCTCGCCGGTGAGGAACTGCCGCTCGAACTCCTTGTTCTCGCCGACGTAGGAGCCGGTGGTGCGCGCGATGCGACCCGCGAACAGCAGCACGCCCAGGCCCCACTCGTCGACGCCGCAGTTGTTGCTCACCGTGCGCAGGCCGTCGACGCCGCTCGCGTGGATGGCGTTGATGAGCACCGACGGGATGCCGCACAGGCCGAACCCGCCGACGGCGAGTGAGGCGCCGGCGGGGATGTCGGCGACCGCCTCGGCGGCGGACGCGACGACCTTGTCGATCGCCACTACAGCCACCCTCCCATCACAGACCGAGCCCGCGGGCGATGAGCATCAGCTGCACCACGGAGGTCCCTTCCCCGATCTCGAGGATCTTCGAGTCGCGGTAGTGGCGGGCGACCACGTACTCGTTCATGAACCCGTAGCCACCGTGGATCTGCGTCGCATCGCGCGCGTTGTCCATGGCCGCCTCCGAGCTGACGAGCT
>DASZYF010000228.1:0-4154 GCA_035545535.1 Mycobacteriales bacterium
GCCGTACTACTCCACCGCGCGGCTCTGGGACGACGGCGTCATCGACCCGCTCGACACCCGCACGATGCTCGGCCTGGCCCTGTCCGTCGCCGCCAACGCGCCGCTCGAGCCGGTGCGCTACGGCGTCTTCCGGATGTAGGGGCGACCGTGTTCACGACCGTCCTGGTGGCGAACCGCGGCGAGATCGCGGTGCGCGTCATGCGCACCCTGCGAGCGATGGGCATCCGCTCCGTCGCGGTCTACAGCGATGCCGACGCCGAGGCGCGGCACGTGCTCGAGGCCGACACCGCGGTGCGCCTCGGCCCGGCACCCGCGCGTGAGAGCTACCTCTCGATCGACGCCGTGATCGCCGCGTGCCGGGCGACCGGCGCGCAGGCCGTTCACCCCGGCTACGGCTTCCTGTCGGAGAACGCCGCGTTCGCGCAGGCGTGCGCCGACAACGGCATCGTGTTCATCGGCCCGCCCGCGCACGCGGTCGAGGTGATGGGCGACAAGATCACCGCCAAGCAGACCGTCAGTGCCGCAGGCGTTCCCGTCGTCCCGGGCCGCAACCAGAGCGGCATGACCGACGAGCAGATCGTCGCGGCGGCGGACGAGATCGGCTTCCCCGTGCTCGTCAAGCCGTCCGCCGGTGGTGGCGGCAAGGGCATGCACATGGTCGCGAAGCGCGACGACCTGCCCGC
The DNA here is from genome assembly GCA_035545535.1 of Mycobacteriales bacterium. Classification (GTDB taxonomy): domain Bacteria; phylum Actinomycetota; class Actinomycetes; order Mycobacteriales; family CAJCIY01; genus DASZYF01. The sequence continues at coordinate 684 of DASZYF010000228.1, forward strand.
CGCGCTGGTGACGGCCCGCCGCGAGGCCGGCTCCGCCTTCGGCGACGACACGCTCTTCGTCGAGCGCTACGTCACGCAGCCCCGGCACATCGAGGTGCAGGTGCTGGCCGACACGTTCGGCACGACGATCCACCTCGGCGAGCGCGAGTGCAGCCTGCAGCGCCGCCATCAGAAGATCGTTGAGGAGGCTCCGTCGCCACTGCTCGACGCCGCCACCCGGGCCCGCATCGGTGCCGCGGCGGTGGAGACCGCGCGCTCGGTCGGCTACACCGGCGCCGGCACCGTCGAGTTCATCGTCGACGCGAACGCGCCCGACGAGTTCTTCTTCATGGAGATGAACACGCGGCTGCAGGTCGAGCACCCGGTGACCGAGCTGGTCACCGGAGTCGACCTCGTCGAGCAGCAGATCCGCGTCGCGGCGGGACTCCCGCTGTCGATCGCGCAGGACGACGTGGTGCTCACCGGTCACGCGGTCGAGGCCCGCACGTACGCCGAAGACCCGGCGCGCGGCTTCCTGCCCACCGGCGGCACCGTCGCCTACCTGCGCGAGCCCACCGGTGACGGGGTGCGCGTCGACTCCGGCCTGCGCGCGGGCACCGAGGTCGGCAGCACCTACGACCCGATGCTGTCGAAGGTCATCGCGTGGGGGCCGGACCGCGAGGTCGCCCTCGCCCGTCTCGACGCCGCGCTGGCCGACCAGGTGATCGCCGGCGTGCGCACCAACACCGCGTTCCTCCGCGCGCTCCTCGCGCTGCCGGCGGTGCGGGCAGGCGACCTCGACACCGGGCTGGTGGAGCGCAGCCTCGACGCGCTCGCGCCCGGCCGCGTGCCCGACGCCGCCCTGGCGGCGTACGCGGCGTTCGACCTCGCGCAGGAGCGCGGCACCGACGTGTGGGACGCGCCCACCGCGTGGCGACCCGCGGGCCCGGCCCCCCTGACGTGGCTGCTCGCCACGGGTGATGCCACGCACACGGTGCGGCTGCAGGGCGATGAGCTGGCGGTCGACGGCGGCGAGCCCGCGACGGTGCGGTCGCTCGTCGACGGGCCGGAGGTGACGATCACGCTCGGCGGGGTCACGCAGCGCTTCACCTGCGTGCGCGCGGCGGGCGCGCTCTGGGTCTGCCGCGACGGCGTGACGTGGGTGGTCACCGAGCAGGAACCGACGACCCGCGCCCGCGCGGCGGCGACGCACGATGGAGAGATCCGCAGCCCCATGCCGGGCAGCGTCGTCGCGGTGCACGTCACGACCGGCGACGCCGTGACGGCCGGGCAGCCGCTGGTCGTGGTGGAGGCGATGAAGATGGAGCACACGCTGACCGCGCCGCACGACGGCACCGCCGACGTGCGCGTGCACGCCGGGCAGCAGGTCGCGGTCGACGAGGTCCTCGCCTCGGTCGAGGCGTCGTCATGACCCCGCTCGCCGGGCTGCCCGACCGTGTGCAGGTCTACGAGGTCGGTGTCCGCGACGGGCTCCAGAACGAGTCGCAGATCGTCCCCGTGGAGGTGAAGGTCGAGCTCATCCGCCGTCTGGTCGCCGCCGGGCAGACCGCGGTCGAGGTCACGAGCTTCGTGTCACCCCGGTGGGTGCCGCAGCTCGCCGACGCCGAGGAGGTCCTCGCGGCGGTCCGGGACCTGTTCGACACCGTCCGGCTGCCCGTGCTCGTGCCGAACGAGAAGGGGCTGGCGCGCGCGCTCGCCGCCGGCGTCCGCGAGATCGCGGTGTTCGGCAGCGCCACCGAGACCTTCGCGCAGCGCAACCTCAACCGCAGCGTCGCCGAGTCGCTCGCGATGTTCGAACCGGTCGTGCAGCAGGCGCGCGCCGAGGGGCTCGCCGTCCGCGGCTACCTCTCCATGTGCTACGGCGACCCGTGGGAAGGCGACGTCGCCCCCGAGACCGTCGCCCGCATCGCGCGCCGGCTGGTCGACATGGGCGCGACCGAGCTCTCGATGGGCGACACCATCGGCGTCGCCACCCCCGGGCAGGTCGTCGCGCTGCTCGGCGCGCTCGCCGCCGAAGGCATCGACGTCGCGCAGGTCGCCGTGCACTTCCACGACACCTACGGCCAGGCGCTCGCGAACACCCTCACCGCGCTGCAGCACGGCGTCACGACCGTCGACGCCTCCGCCGGCGGGCTCGGCGGCTGCCCCTACGCGAAGAGCGCCACCGGCAACCTCGCCACCGAGGACCTGCTGTGGCAGCTGCACGGCCTCGGCATCAGCACCGGGATCGACCTCGACGCGATGGTCGCGACGAGCACCTGGCTCGCGGGCGAGCTCGGCCGCCCGAGCGCCTCCCGCGTAGTCAATGCGCTCAGTGTGAACGCGCTGCGCGGCACGAACGGCCCGAAGGAGGAGAGCTGATGCTCGACACCCGGCTCACCGACGAGCAGAAGCTGCTGCGCAAGACGGTGGAGGAGTTCGCCCGCGAGGTGGTCGCGCCCGTCTCCGCGCACCACGACCGGACGCACACCTTCCCCTACGACGTCGTACGGCAGATGGGCGAGATGGGCCTCATGGGCCTGCCCTTCCCGGAAGACGTCGGCGGGATGGGTGGCGACTTCCTGTCGCTCTGCCTCGCCATCGAAGAGCTCGCCCGCGTCGACCAGTCGGTGGCGATCACGCTCGAAGCCGCGGTCGGCCTCGGCGCGATGCCGCTGTTCCACTTCGGGACGGCCGAGCAGAAGGAGCGCTGGCTGCCCGAGCTGGCCGCCGGTCAGAAGCTGGGCGCGTTCGGCCTCACCGAGCCCGACGCCGGCAGTGACGCGTCCGGCCTGCGCACCACCGCGAAGCTCCAGGACGGCGAGTGGGTGATCAACGGCAGCAAGGCGTTCATCACCAACAGCGGCACCGACATGACGTCGATCGTGACCGTGTGCGCGGTGACGGGTGAGAAGCCCGACGGCACCAAGGAGCTCAGCTCGATCATCGTGCCGGTCGACACGCCGGGCTTCACCGCCGAACCGCCGTACGACAAGGTCGGCTGGAACGCCTCGGACACCCACCCGCTGTCGTTCGACGACGTGCGCGTCCCGGAGCACCACCTGCTCGGCGAGCGCGGCCGCGGCTACGCGAACTTCCTGCGCACGCTCGACGAGGGCCGCATCGCCATCGCGGCGGTCGCCACCGGCGCCGCGCAGGGCTGCGTCGACGAGAGCGTCGCCTACGCCAAGCAGCGCCAGGCGTTCGGCCGTCCCATCGGCGCGAACCAGGCCATCGCGTTCAAGATCGCGCGCATGGAGGCGCGGGCGCACACCGCGCGCGTCGCCTACTACGACGCGTGCGCGAAGATGCTCGCCGGGCTCCCGTTCAAGAAGGAGGCCTCGATCGCGAAGCTCGTCAGCTCGGAGGCGGCCATGGACAACGCGCGCGATGCGACGCAGATCCACGGTGGCTACGGGTTCATGAACGAGTACGTGGTCGCCCGCCACTACCGCGACTCGAAGATCCTCGAGATCGGGGAAGGGACCTCCG
>DASZYF010000229.1:0-8862 GCA_035545535.1 Mycobacteriales bacterium
CCGCGCGCTTCCAGCTGATCGTGCTCGTGGGGATCGTCGTCGCGCAGATCCTCGCCAGCGGCACGCTGATGCTGCTGCGGGGTGCGCCGGCGACGCTGCCCGCGGACCCCGACCCGCCCCGCACCCGCCAGCGCCACTCCGCCTGACACCACCTCCGACCGTCAGGCAGAAGCGGCCTCGCAACGCACACGTGCGCGCCGGGGGCCCTTCTGCGTGCCGGGTGTGACGGGGTGCATGTGTCGTGGTCGTGACAGTTCGAGGTCACACGCGTGGCGGCGGAGGACGCTCCGGTCATGTACAAGACCATCGTCGTGGGGACCGATGGTTCGCCACGCGCTCAGCGGGCCGTCGAGGCGGCCGAGTCGCTCGCGGCGCTGACCGGCGCCACCCTGCACGTCGTGTGCGCCTACCAGCACAGCTCGCTGGCGCTCGCGAGCATCGCCGGCGCGGCCGGGTCGACGATCCCGATCGACCTCGAGCACGAGCGCGAGCACGCGCGGGACGTCGCGGACACCGCCGCGCTCACCGCTCGGCAAGCGGGGCTGGCCGTCGAGACGCACGCCACCGCGCGGTCGGCCGCCGACGCGCTCTGCGAGGTCGCCGACGAGGTCGGCGCGGACGTCATCGTCGTCGGCAACCGCGGCATGTCCGGCAAGGGCCGGGTGCTGGGCAGCGTGCCGAACAGCGTCACGCACCACGCGCGCTGCGCAGTGCTCGTCGTCCCGACCGACTGACCTCAGGTTCGGGGAGCGGCGGGCTCAGCTCTCCTTGATGAAGCTGATCTCGCCGTTGGTCTCGAGCACCGCCCACGCGACCTCGTCGAGCGAGGCGATCGAGCTCTTGCGGGCCTGCTCGTACAGGTCGTCGACCGTCAGCCGTTCCCGTCGCATGTTCTGCTCGATCATCCGGCCGTGCTCGACCAGCACGATGGGCTCGCCCTGCAGGAACGGGCGCAGCCGGCGGAACCTGAAGCTCAGGTAGGACGACGTGACGACCCCCAGGCCGAGCGTCGCGAGCACGATGACGACGCCGGTGACGGAGTCGTCGTTCTGGGTCACGCCCTGCTGGATGAGGTCGCCGATGACCACCAGCAGGATCACGTCGAACGGCTGCATGCTCGAGAGCTCGCGGCGACCGAGGATGCGCGTGTAGATCATCAGCACCACGTAGACGACCGCCGCCCGCAGGACGAGATCCATCAGGCCACCTCCTGCCCGGGACGCATCACGGGAGCACCGTGAGCGTGCGGTGCACCGCGGCGAGCGCCCGGTCGCCGTCGAGGAGCTGGACGTCTTGGTCGCGGCGGCCGACCGTCGTCGGGTTGGTCTGCCAGGAGATCCAGGCCCGGAACGTCTTGCCGGCGTTGACCGGGCCGTAGGTGTACTCGACGGAACCGTCGCGGGAGGACTCGTCGCCGGGCTGCGGCGCGATGCCGTTCAACGACATGCCCGCGAACCAGCCCGGAGCGAGGACGAGTCGCATGTCTGAGACCGAGGTGTGGGCCACGACGTCGATCTCGGTGGTGAAGACCAGCCCGCCCCGGACGTGCGCCGGCGAGCTGACCGTGAGCGACGCCTGCGGGCTGTCGGCGGTGGTGCGGTGGTCCTGCTGGCCGACCGCTCCGACCAGCGCGATGACGACGACGGCGAGCAGGACCAAGAGCGCGAGCCGGCGCACCCACTCGTGCCGGGCGCGGCCCTCGAGGTCGAGGTGGCGGGCGCGCTCGAGGCCGACCGGTGCTTCAGCCGCTTCGGCCACCGAGCCTCCTCACCCGCACTTCTCCTGCTTGTCTGTGTTCCCGCAACGAGCCCTTCCCGCACCTGCGCGGCGTCACGCCCCCGTTTGCCGATCAGGGGCACCGGGAAGGTCCATCGCGAGATGGCGCGGGTTGTGGTGCTCATGGGCGTGAGCGGGAGCGGCAAGTCGACGATCGGTCGGATGCTCGCGCGGCGGCTGGGCTGCGACTTCCTCGAGGGCGACGATCTCCACTCGCCGCAGAGCATCGCGAAGATGCACCGCGGCCGTCCGCTCACCGACAACGACCGGCGGCCGTGGCTCGACGCGATCGCGCTCTGGATCCGGGACCGCACCCGGCGCAACGTCCCGGGTGTCGTCGCCTGCTCGGCGTTGAAGCGCTCCTACCGCGAGCTGCTGAGCGAGGGGAGCCCCAGCGGGTCGGTCCTGTTCGTGCACCTCGTCGCCGAGCCCGAGGAGCTCGAACGCCGCCTGACGGTGCGCGAGCACTTCATCGCGCCCTCGCTGCTCGGGCCGCAGCTGCTCACGCTCGAGCCGCCGACCCTCGACGAGGATGCCGTCACCGTCCACACCACCGGGTCGCCGGACGCGGTGGTGCGCGAGGTCGAGCGGCTCGTCGCCGCCTGACCCTCCGAGGGTGCGGCAGCACCTCTGCCCGGGTAGAGGTCGACCATGGCGACGCACAACGGGCTCATCCACGCACCGGTCGACGTGGTGTGGCAGGTGCTCGCGGACGGCTACGCCTACGCGGACTGGGTAGTGGGCACCAAAGCCATCCGCGCCGTGGATGCGGGCTGGCCGGCGGTGGGCACGAGCATCCACCACCGCGTGGGGGTGGGCCCGCTCGTCATCGAGGACCGCACGACCGTGCGGGTGTGCGATCCCGGGCGGCGGCTCGAGCTGGAGGCGTTCGCGGGGCCGACCGGATCGGCCCGGATCGCGATCGAGCTGATCCCATGGGGCGACGACGAGTGCGTGGTGGTCATCGACGAGCACCCTCTGCGCGGTCCCGGACGCACGCTGCACGTCGGGCTCACCGAGATCCCGCTGCAGCTGCGCCACCGCAAGCTGATCGGCAACCTGCGTCGCCTCGTCGAGCGGCGCGCGTCAGCCCCTGCGGCGCAGGAGGTTCCGGACCGGTCCCCGGCGTAGCGGTCGCAGCGCCGCGTGGGCGGCGTTCGCGCCACACGCCCCGTGCACCCCGCCGCCGGGGTGCGCCGACGACGACGCGAGGAACAGGCTGTCGATCGGCGTCGCGGCGGTCATGAAGCCCGGCGTCGGCCGGAAGACCAGCTGCTGGTGCAGCTGGGTGGTGCCGCCGTTGATGGCGCCTCCCACGAGGTTGCGATCGTGGGCCGCCAGCTGCGGCGGGCCGAGGACGTGGCGGCGGCGGATGGTCGCGCGGAAGCCGGGCGCGAACGTCTCGATGCGCTGCTCGAGCCGGTCCGCCATCTCGTCGAGCTCGCGAGCGTCCCACGCACCCGTGATCGTGACGTCCCGCGCACCCGGATCCCCGCGCACCTCGCGCGGGACGTGGGTGTAGGCCCAGAGGGCCTCGGTGCCGGCGGGTGAGCGGGTCGGGTCGGCCGTGGTCATCTGGCCGACGAGGACGAACGGGACGGCCGGGACCCGGCCCGTGGCGAGGTCGGCGGCGTAGCGGGTCATCTCGTCGAGATCGCCGAGGTGCACGGTGCCGGCGCGGGACAGGTCGGACGCGGTCCACGGCACAGGGCGGTCGAGCGCCCAGTCGACCTTCACCGTCGCGTAGTCCCAGTGGAAGCGCCGCATGTCGTCGTGCAGCTCCTCGGGCAGCTCCGTCCACGGGACGAGCTCGCCGTACAGCTGCGGGGCGACGACGTCGGCGAGCACCGCCTTGGCGGCGTCGACCTCACCCTCGTCGGTGCGGACACCGACCGCCCTGCCGTTGCGGACGAGCACCTCGCGCACGGGGGTGCTGCACGTCACCGTCCCGCCCGCGGCGCGCAGCCGGGCGACCAGCGCATCGGTGAGCTGCTGGGCGCCGCCCTCCGGCACGGGGAAGCCGACCCGTTGCGCGAGCATCGTCAGCAGCCAGCCGAACAGGGTGCCCGCGGTGGACTCGGGCGCGAGGTCGGCGTGCAGGGCACAGCCCGCGACGAGCAGCCCGCCCGGGCCGGGGAGCTCCTCCTCGCAGAGGCGGCGGACGGGGAGCAGGCCGAACCGCGCGAAGTGCAGCATCCCTTGCGGGCCCAGCTCCCGCAGCAGCCGGGTGGCCGGCCGCACCGGCGGGAACGGGCGCAGCAACGCGTCGACGACGTCGTCGCCGACCCGGTCCCACAGCCCTACGAGCCGGCGCCACGCGTCGCCGTCACCCGGGTGGAGCGCGTCGAGGCCGTCGGCGGTCTCGTCGAGGTCGCGGGTGAGCAGCACGCACCGCCCGTCCGGCAGCGCGTGCCCGAGCACCGCCGGCGCGTGCCGCCAGCGCAGGCCGAACCGCTCCAGCTGCAACGAGCGGATCAAGGGCGACGCCGCGGTCAACGGGTAGAACGCGCTGCACACGTCCGCGGTGAACCCCTCGCCGAGGTAGTCGGCGCTGGTGACCGCGCCCCCGGGGTGGTCCTGCTCCTCGAGCACGACGACCGACCAGCCCGCGTCGGCCAGCAGGTTCGCGGCGACGAGGCCGTTGTGGCCCGCCCCGATGACGACGGCATCCGGCATGGGGGCGTCGTACCACTGCGGCGGGCCGGTGAAGCCGCCGGAAGGATCCGAGGCGCCCGAGCCCGTCGATCCGCTAGGCGCGCGACCGGACGAGGTCCCGGAACGCCAGCGCGTCGACGACGGCGGCCCCGCCGGGGTCGTTGTTGAAGTACACGTACGCATCGGGAGCCGATGCATCCCCGTGGGGGGCATCCGGGTCGGTGACGCGGGACGCCCACCGGCGCAGGTCACGGCGGTCGTAGCCCCAGCCGCGCCGTCCGTGGTGCAGCCGCAGGTAGGTCCACGTGGTGGTCCGCCACAGCGGGCCGAGCGACCGACCCTCGCGGTCGGCCCACACGAGCGCGGCCCCGTGCTGCTCGAGGACCGCGCGCACCTCGGCGTGGAACCAGCTGCGCTCGCGGGGCTCCACCGCCACCCGGACGTCGGGCGGCACCTCCCGCAGGGTGGCGTCCAGCCGCTCGACCTCGACCGGGAGGTCGGGGGGCAGCTGCACGAGCACCGGCCCCAGCAGCCCCCGGTCGCGCAGCGGAGCGACGCGTTCGAGCAGCCGGGCGACCGGCTCCTGCGGCTCCCGCAGGCGCTTGATGTGGGTGAGGTAGCGGCTCGCCTTCACGGTCATGACGAACCCGGGCGGCAGCGCGTCGGCCCACCGCTGCACGGCGGACACGTTCGGCAGCCTGTAGAAGGTCGCGTTGACCTCGACCGTGTCGAACGTGCTGACGTAGTGGTCGAGCCACCGGACCTGCGCGAGGCGCTGCGGGTAGAAGCGGCCGCGCCAGTCCTTGTACTGCCAGCCGGACGTGCCGACGCGTACGTGCGTGGGCTCGCCCGGAAGCCGCGGCGCGGCCGGTTCCTCTGACCCTTGAGCCGTGGCCAGGACCGCCGCGGTCACGGTGACGCAACCCTCACGTGGGGAGGGTTCCCGACGCTCCCCCCCGGAAACGGTGCCGGACGTGCAGCCCACCCCCGACCCCGCCCCCGCGGCCGACGTCTCCGCCTGGCCCGGTTCCGCCTATCCCCTCGGCGCCACCTACGACGGCGCCGGCACGAACTTCGCCGTCTTCAGCGACGTGGCCGACCAGGTCGAGCTCTGCCTGCTCGACACCGACGGCGAGCGCGTCACCGAGCAGCGCCTCCCACTGACCGAGGTCGACGGGGGCGTGTGGCACTGCTACCTGCCGGGCATCGGGCCCGGCCAGCGGTACGGCTTCCGGGTGCACGGGCCGTACGAGCCTGCCCAGGGCCTGCGGTGCAACCCGAACAAGCTGCTGGTCGACCCGTACGCCAAGGCGGTGGACGGCGACGTCCGCTGGGGCGAGGCGGCGTTCTCCTACCGCTTCGACGACCACGACGCCCGCAACGACGACGACTCGTTGCCCAACGTCCCGGCGAGCGTCGTCGTCTCGCCGTTCTTCGACTGGGCCGACGACCGGCCACCCCGCACGCCCTACGCCGACACCGTCATCTACGAGGCGCACGTCAAGGGTCTGACCATGACCCACCCGGCGATCCCCGAGCACGAACGCGGCACCTACGCGGCGCTGGGGCACCCCGCGGTGATCGAGCACCTGCAGCGGCTCGGCGTCACCGCGATCGAGCTGCTCCCCATCCACCACTTCCTGCACGACTCGCACCTCATCGAGCGCGGGCTGCGCAACTACTGGGGCTACAACACGCTCGCCTACCTCGCGCCTTACAGCGGTTACAGCTCATCCGGCACCCGCGGCGAGCAGGTGCAGGAGCTGAAGCTCGCGATCCGCACGCTGCACCAGGCCGGCATCGAGGTCATCCTCGACGTCGTCTACAACCACACCGCCGAGGGCAACGAGATGGGCCCGACGCTCGCGTACCGCGGCCTCGACAACTCGGCGTACTACCGGCTGGTCGAGGACGACCCGCGCTACTACATGGACTACACCGGCACGGGCAACACGCTCAACGTGCGGCACCCGCACGTGCTGCAGCTCATCATGGACTCGCTGCGCTACTGGGTGACCGAGATGCACGTCGACGGGTTCCGCTTCGACCTCGCCGCCACGCTCGCGCGCGAGTTCTACGACGTCGACCGGCTGTCCGCCTTCTTCGACCTCGTGCAGCAGGACCCAGTGGTCTCGCAGGTGAAGCTCATCGCCGAGCCGTGGGACGTCGGCGAGGGCGGCTACCAGGTGGGCAACTTCCCGCCGCTGTGGACCGAGTGGAACGGCAAGTTCCGCGACACCGTGCGCGACTACTGGCGGGGCGAGCCGGCCAGCCTCGCCGAGCTGGCGAGCCGCATCACGGGCTCGGCCGACCTGTACGAGCACGACGGCCGCCGTCCGATCGCGAGCATCAACTTCGTCACCGCGCACGACGGCTTCACGCTCCGGGACCTCGTGTCCTACAACGAGAAGCACAACGAGGCGAACGGCGAGGACAACCGCGACGGCGAGTCGCACAACCGCTCGTGGAACTGCGGCGCCGAGGGCGACACCGACGATGCGGGCGTCATCGCTCTGCGCGGCCGCCAGCAGCGCAACCTCCTGACCACGCTGCTGCTGTCGCAGGGGGTGCCGATGCTCCTGCACGGCGACGAGCTCGGGCGGACGCAGGGCGGCAACAACAACGCGTACTGCCAGGACAACGAGATCTCCTGGATCCATTGGGACGAGACGGACGAGGACCTCACCGACTTCACCGCGCGCCTCATCGCGCTCCGCCGCGCCCACCCCGTGTTCCGCCGCCGACGGTTCTTCGAAGGGCGGCCCATGCGCGTCGGCGACGACGTCGAGGACATCGCGTGGTGGCAGCCCTCGGGCGAGCCGATGTCCGACGACGACTGGCAGTCGGGCTTCGCGCGCAGCATCGGTGTCTGGCTGAACGGCGAGGGCATCCGCGAGCCGGACCCACGCGGCCAGCGGGTCACCGACGCGTCGTTCCTGCTGCTGTTCAACGCCCACGACGAGGCGCTCGAGTTCACCCTGCCGCCCCCTGAGTACGGCGACTCCTGGCGCATCGTCGTGGACACCGCGTCCGCGGACAGCTCCGAGAGCGAGGACGGCCACACCTTCGGCGCGAAGGAGACGATCCACCTCGCGGCCCGTTCCTGCGCCGTGCTGTGCTGTGAGCCGTGAGCACGCCGTCGAGCACCTACCGGCTCCAGCTCACGCCGTCCTTCACGCTGTTCGACGCCGCGAAGCTGGTGCCCTACCTGGCTGACCTGGGCGTCTCGCACGTCTACTGCAGCCCGTGGCTGCGCTCGGCCCCGGGCAGCCAGCACGGCTACGACGTCGTCGACCACACGCAGGTCGACCAGGAGCTCGGTGGCGCGAGCGGAGTCGTGGCGCTGCACCAGGCCTGCCGGTCGGCCGGGCTCGGGATCGTGCTCGACCTCGTGCCGAACCACATGCACGTCGGCGATCCGCAGGAGAACGCGGTGTGGTGGGACGTGCTCGAGCACGGCGAGCAGTCGCAGTTCGCGAGCTGGTTCGACATCGACTGGACAGCCGGGCCGGTGCGGGTGCCGGTGGTCGGTGACGGGGGCGAGCAGCCGCCCGCCGGCTCCTACCCGGACAGCGCGGCGCACGAGCTGGTGCTCTGGCGTGAAGGCCCGAGCTACCGCCGCTTCTTCGACGTCGACACGCTCGCCGGGCTCCGCGTCGAGGACCCCGAGGTGTTCACCGCGACGCACGCGGTCATCGCCGATCAGGTCGCGTCGGGCGTGCTCGACGGCCTGCGCATCGACCACCCCGACGGCCTCGCCGACCCCGAGGGCTACCTCGAGCAGCTGCGCACGATCGCCCCCGACATCTGGGTCGTCACCGAGAAGATCCTCGCCGAGCACGAGGAGCTGCCGACGTCGTGGCCGTGCGACGGCACCACCGGCTACGACGCCGCCAGCGCCGTCACGCAGCTGATGTGCGATCCCGCCGGCGAGGGCGAGCTGACCCGCCTCGCCGCGGAGCTCGGCGGCGATACCTTGACGTGGCACGAGCACGCCGATGCCGGCCAGCGACTCGTCGTCGAGGCGTTGTTCCGCCCTGAGCTCGACCGCCTGACCACGCTCGCCGCAGCGGCCCTGCCCGCCGAGCAGAGCGGGTCGGTGCGGCTTGCGCTCGCGGAGCTTCTGATCCAGCTGCCCGTGTACCGCGCCTACGTGCGGCCGGGCAAGGATCCGACGGCCGCGGCGGCGCGCTACCTCGACGAGGCCGCGGTCGCGGCTCGCCTAGCCGCGCCGGCCGTAGCCGACACGATCGATGCGCTGCTGCCCGTGCTGCTCGGCGCGAGCGGTGACCACGCCGAGCTCGTCGTGCGCTTCCAGCAGGTGTCGGGCCCGGTGATGGCGAAGGGCGTCGAGGACACCGCGTGCTACCGCGCGCTGCGCCTGCTCGCGCTGAACGAGGTCGGCGGCGACCCCGGCGCGTTCGGCACCTC
>DASZYF010000230.1:0-26026 GCA_035545535.1 Mycobacteriales bacterium
GGGCCGGCCGCGTCGCGGCCGGCAGCGCGCTCGGACGGTGCTCCCACGTCGCACAAGGCGGCGAGCTCGGCGCCCGCGATCGCCAACCCGCTGTACACCGGCGCGCTCGACACCCGCGGCATCACGCCGACCTCGATCAACCTCTGCGCGCACGCGGCGCTCACCTTCGGCCCGGCGTTCGACACCCGGGCCTCCGACCTCAACGTCTACTGGCAGGCGCTGAACGACAAGGGCGGGGTCCTCGGGCGCAAGATCACCGAGACCTACCAGGACGACCAGTACAAGCCCGGCCCGGCGGTCGACGCGGCGACGAAGTGCGCCGCCAGCAACCCGTTCCTCATCCTGGGCGGCATCGGCTTCGACCAGATCCCCGCCGTGCGCGAGTGGGCCGAGCAGCACAAGGAGCTGTACCTCTACCACGACGCCACCGCGAACGGAGAGGCCGGCAAGCGCTACTCGTTCAGCGCGCTGCCGACGGTCGAGCAGCTCGGCGTGCAGTTCGCAGAGGTCGCCCACGAGAAGCTGCCGACGGCCAAGTGGGCGGTGATCCACCGCGACAGCGCCGAGTGGTCGCCGGGCTACGAGCAGTTCATGGCGACCGCCAAGCAGCTCGGTGTCGACGTCGTCTACCAAGCGCCCGTGACCAACCAGCAGAGCAACTACACGCAGGCGATCGTCAACGCCGAGCAGCACGGCGCGACGGCCGTCTTCTCGTGGGAGAACGCCCTCGCGACGACGGAGATGGTGAAGCAGGCGAAGGCGGTCAGCTACTCACCCACGTGGCTCGTCTTCCCGTTCAACCTGACGAGTCAGACCATCGGCGACGGTGCGATGACGCCCCCGATGATCGGGGTCGCCACCTGGCCCGCGTACGCCTTCGGAGCGAGCGACGGGCTCTTCGCGGCCTACGCCGCCGACATGCGCGAGTTCGAGGCCGAGTACGCGAAGTACGACCCCGGTGCCGCGCTCGGGGGCGTCGCGGGAGACCTCCTGTTCCTCAACTGGGAGGGCCAGAAGGCGCTCGCGCAGATGCTCACCGACTGCGGCAAGGACTGCACCCGCAGCCGCCTCGCGAACATGCTCGCGACCGGGTACCACCACGACTTCGGCGGCGGCTGCGCCATCGACTTCCGCCCCGGTGACCACCACATCGGCGGGCACACCGTGAACGTCTTCACGACGTTCCGCAACGGCGACGGCAAGATCGACTGGCGCCCGACGCAGCTGTGCCGGCCCGCCTGATGCGCGACCTCATCGACGTCCTCGTCTTCGGCATCGTCGCCGGGACGATCTACGCGCTGATCGCGCTGTCGGTGGTCATGACCTACCGCGGCTCGCGCGTCATCAACCTGGCGCTCGTCGAGGTCGGGACCGGCGGGCTGTTCGTGAGCTGGTGGCTCTGGGAGAAGGCGCACGTGCCGTACGTGATCGCGTGCGGGCTCGGCGTTGCCGCGGGCGTCACGGTCGGCGTGCTCTTCGAGCGGCTGGTGGTCGCCCGCATGGCCGACGCCGAGCGGCTCGCGGTGTCGGTGGCGACGGTCGGCGTCTCGCTCGCGGTCTTCGGCATCGAGAACATCGCTTCCGGCCAGTCTCCGCGCAGCCTGCGGCCACCGGTGCACGGCATCGCGTTCCGCATCGACGGAGCGCCGGTGCTCGGCACCCAGGTGTTCTCGCTGGCCGTCGCCGTCACGCTCGCGCTGCTGCTCACGAACGCGCTGCGGCGCAGCGACTTCGGCCTCGCGGTCCTCGCCGCCGCGCAAGACCCCGACGCCGTGCGGCTGGTCGGGGCGCCGCTGTGGCGGGTGTCCGCGTTCACGTGGGGCGCCGGCTGCGGGCTGGCCGTGATCGCGATGATCCTGTCCGAGTCGACGGTCGCGACGTTCGTCCCCGGGTTCGGCGGCCGGATCTTCGTGCTCGGCCTGATCGGCGCGGTGGTCGGCGGGCTCGGCGACCTGCGCGGCGCGGTGGTCGGCGGGCTGGCCGTCGGCCTCGCGGAGGCGGCCGTCAACCAGTGGGTGAGCCCGCACGTCGACGTCGGCGGCGTGTCCACCGTCACCGTCGGCGGCGTGCTGCTCGCGGTGCTGCTGCTGCGTCCGCAAGGGCTCCTCACCCGGGCTGCGCGATGAACCACCGGCAGGTCCCCCGCAGCCTCGTGTTCGGCATTGCGCTCGTCCTCGCCGTCGGCCTCCCGGTCGCGCTCGGTCACACCGCGGCGTTGCGCGACGAGGGCCATGCCGGTGACCTCTGCCGGGCCGGGATCCTGGCGATCGCCGGGCTCTCGCTCAACCTGCTCGCGGGCTACGCCGGGCAGATCTCGCTCGGGCAGATGTCGCTGGTCGGGCTGGGTGCCTTCGTCGGCGGCACGGTCATCACACCCCTCAAGGGCGACCTCCCGTTCGGCGTCGGCCTCGTCGTCGCGGCGGCGACCGGTGCGCTCGTCGCGCTCGTGCTCGGCATCCCGGCCCTGCGCCTGCGGGGGCTCTACCTCGCGGTCGTCACGATCGCGTTCGCGTTCGTCACCGATGAGTTCATCCTCGGACTGCACGTGTTCGGCGGCAGCGCGGGCGTTCCGGTGCCGCGCCCGTACTTCGGCCACACCGCGTTGCTGCACAACGCGGACCTTGCCGCGATCGTGCTCGCCACGCTCGTCGTGGTGCTCGCGCTCGACGTGAACGTGACGCGGTCCAAGGTCGGCCGTGCGTTCCAAGCGGTGCGGGCCGACGAGGACGTCGCCGCCGCGTTCGGCGTCGACCCCGCGCGCTGGAAGCTCATCGCGTTCTCGCTGTCCGGCGCCGTCGCCGGTGTGGCCGGCCTGCTGTCCGCCACGGTGACGTCGACCGCCGAGCACCAGGACTACGACTACACGGCGTCGCTCAACCTCGTCGTCATCGTCGTCGTCGGCGGGCTGGGCTCGCGCATCGGTGTGGTCACCTCGACGGCGTTCTTCGCGATCCTCCCGCACGCCCTCGGCCGGTTCTTCAGCGCCGACGACGCGCTGCAGTGGTCCTTCATGATCGGTGCGCTGCTGCTCGTCGTGACGATGGCGCTGAACCCGCGCGGCCTCGCCGGCGCCGGGCGCGACTCCTATGACGAGTGGAGAGCCCGGCGCGACCCCGCGTTCACGAGCATCATCCAGACGCTGCCGGACCTGCCGGCGGTCCGTGAGGTGCGACCGCGCGTGCCGGTGGGCCGCGACGGGACGCTGCTGCGGGTGCGCGACGTCAGCGTCCGCTTCGGCGGCCTGCAGGCGGTCGATGCCGCGTCGTTCGCCGTGCGGCACAACACGATCTGCGCGCTGGTCGGGCCCAACGGCGCCGGGAAGTCGACGCTGTTCAGCGTCGTCTCCGGGCTCCGCCGCCCCGACGCCGGCACCGTGATCTTCGCCGGCCGCGACATCACGGGACTGCCGCCGGCGCGGCGCGCCGCGCTCGGCATCGGCCGCACCTTCCAGCTGATCGGGCTGGCCAAGGACCTTTCGGTGCGCGAGAACCTGCTGCTGGCGCAGCACACGCTGCTGAACTACAGCACCCTCGAGGCGATGCTCCACGCCGGTCGCGCTCCCGCGATCGAGCGGCGCGCACGGGAGCGGGCGGCCGACGCCATCGCGACGCTGCGCTTCGAGCGGTATGCGGACACGCCGGTGAAGCGCCTCAGCCATGGACAGCAACGCATCGTCGAGATCGCCTGCGCGCTGGTCACCGGCCCGGAGCTGGTCATGCTCGACGAGCCGGCCGCGGGCATGAGTCCGGCCGCGCGCGAGGTCCTGGCCGAGCGGTTGCGCAGCATCCGCGACGAGCTGGGTCGCACGGTGCTCGTGATCGAGCACGACATCCCGCTCGTGCTCGACATCGCCGACACGATGGTCGTCATGGATGCCGGCCGCGTCCTCACCGGAGGTGCGCCGGACGAGGTCGTCGCCTACCCCGAGGTCGTCGAGGCCTACCTCGGGCGCGGGTACGAGCAGGCGCTGGCCGGATGAGCGCTCCCCTGCTCGAGGTGTCGGGCGTCACGGCCGGGTTCGGCCCGACGACCGTGCTGCACGGCGTGGAACTCACGGTCGCCGAAGGCACGATCGCCGGGGTGTTCGGTCTCAACGGCGCCGGCAAGAGCGTGCTGATGAAGGTCGTCGCGGGCCTCGTGCCGGCCCGCAGCGGCGTGCTCCGCCTCGACGGACGGGACATCACGCGCAGCAGCGCCGAGGCCCGCGTACGCGCCGGGATGGCGCACGTGCCGCAAGGTCGCCAGGTGTTCCGCGAGCTCACCGTCGCGGAGAACCTGCGCCTCGGCGGCTACGCGCTGCGCCGGCGCGACCGCGAGGCCGCGTCGTCGGCGCTGGCCGAGGTCTACGAGCGCTTCCCGCTGCTCGCGCAACGGCGGAGCCAGATCGCGGGCACGATGTCGGGCGGCCAGCAGGCGGCGCTGTCGGTCGCCCGCGCGCTCGTCGGCCGCCCGCGTCTGATCTGCGTCGACGAGCCGAGCGCCGGGCTCGCACCGTC
The DNA here is from genome assembly GCA_035545535.1 of Mycobacteriales bacterium. GTDB lineage: Bacteria > Actinomycetota > Actinomycetes > Mycobacteriales > CAJCIY01 > DASZYF01. The sequence continues at coordinate 4,497 of DASZYF010000230.1, forward strand.
CGTCGCGCAGGAGCTCCTCGCATCGCTGTCGGCGTTGCGCGGCAGCGGCGTGACGATGCTGCTGGTCGAGCAGAACCTGGCGTTCGGGCTGCGGCTCGCCGACACGGCGACGCTGCTGCAGACCGGTGCGGTGATGCACTCCGGACCCGTCGCCGACCTCGATCCCGACCTGCTGGCGTCGCTGCTCGGCGTCGGTCGGCTCGTGTCGGGCCAGGTCGCGAAGGCGCTCGGCCGTGGCTGAACGAGCGCTGCGCCGGGTCGCGCACGACGGCGTCGACGGCGTGCGGGAGCGGGTCCTCGCCGGCCTCGACGCCCTCGTCGAGCGGATGGGGGCCGCCTACCGCGCGGAGATCCCCGAGTACGCCGCGCTGCCGGCCGCGGTGTTCGCCGACGAGGTGCTGCCCGTGTCGCGCACGGCGGTCACCCTCTTCTTCGACCTCGCCGCGGACCGGTCCCCCACCGCGCGCGACCTGCGTCCGTTCGTGACCAGCGGGCGGTCACGCCAGGACCGTGGCGTGCCGCTGGAAGCGGTGCTGCACGCGTACCGGATCGCGGGCCGCGAGACCTGGACGGCGGTCGTCGCCGCGGTCGGCCCCGGCGACGAGCACCTGCTCGCCGACCTCGCCGCGCGCTGGATCGACTACGTCGACCGCATCTCCAGCGCGGTCGCGGCGTCCTACGTGGAGGCCGGGCACGAGCGGCTGCGCGCCCTCGACGCGCGCCGGCGCGAGCTCGTCGAGGCATTGCTCACCGCGACCGACGCCGCGGACGTGGCCGCCGTGGGCCTGCGGTTCTCGACCGCGCTCGCGCCGTCGTACGTGCCGGTGCTCGTGACCGGCACCGACGTCGCCGCACGCATCGACGCGCTCCTCAACGCGGCGCCGGCGCGCACGCTCGGGGGGCACCGCAGCGACGGGGCCCGGGTGCTGCTGCTCGTCCCCGACGCCCTCCCCGCGACATCGCCGCTGCTCGCCGCGCGCGACGACGACCTCGTGGTGTGGGGCCGCGCGGCCGCGCCGGGCAGCGCTCTGCTCGCCGAGGTGGGCGCCGTCGAACGCGTGGCCCGGGCGGCGCGCGCCGTCGGCCGCTCCGGCGGCGTCGTCGGCCCGGAGGACCTGCTCGCCGAACGGCTGCTGCTCGCCGACCCGGCGACCGCCGGCGCGCTGGTCCACCGCCTGAGCCCGGTCTCCGATGCCGCCCTGATCGACACCCTCGCCGCCTACATCGCGTCCGGTTCGGTGCCCTCGACGGCCCGCGAGCTCCTCGTCCATGCGAACACGGTCGCCTACCGGCTCGGCCGCATCCGCGAGCTGACCGGACTGGACCCGCGCGTGCCCGCGGACGCGGCCACGCTGACCCTCGCGCTCGCCGCGCACCGCTTGCAGAAGGTCGACTGATGAGGAAGGGATGCGATCGCGTGCACGAGCTGACCGAGGTCAAGGCCGATGACGGCGTGCGGCTGTGCGTGCAGCACTGGCCCGCGTCGAGCGACGACGCTCCCGTCGTCCTCGGGCTGCACGGGCTGTCGTCGAACCGGCTGGCCTTCGCCGCGCTCGCCCGCGAGCTGGCGGGCGCTGCGCACGTCGTCGCGTTCGACTGCCGCGGGCGCGGCCGGTCCGACCACCCCGACGACGAGGCCGCGTACGGGATGCGCCGGCACGCCGACGACGCCGCGGCCGTGCTCTCGGCCTGCGACATCGACGCCGCGATCGTCGTCGGCCAGTCGATGGGCGCGTGGATCGGCATGCAGCTCGCGGCCCACCACCCGGAGCGCGTGCGGTCGCTCGTCCTCGTCGACGGCGGGTGGTTCGGACCGCTGCCGGCGAGCGAGGACCCCCAGGCGTTCGCCGACCGCATCACCGGCGGGCTGCTGTCGCGGCTCCCGCTGGTCTACCCCTCGGTCGAGCTGGTCATGGGTGCGTTCCGGCAGGTGCCCGCCTTCGCCGAGAGCTGGGACGAGCTGCTCGACGCCCAGCTGCGCGAGAGCCTCGAAGAGCTGCCCGACGGCACCTGCCGGGCGCGCACGAGCGAGGTCGGCGTCCGGTCCGACTGCGACAGCTACTTCACGCCCCGTGACGCGCCGTACTGCAACACCGACGCGAGCCTGGTGCGCTGTCCCGTGCGGCTGCTGCGCGCCGAGCGGGGCTTCGACGCGGGCCCCGGCACGGAGGAGCCGCTGCTCCCGCTCGACGCCGTGGCCGGGTTGCAGGCGGCGGTGCCGCAGGTGGCGGTGACGACGCTGCCCGGGACGACCCACTACTCGATCAACCTCGGCCACGCGGGCACGCGCGCGATGGCGGCCGCCGTGCGGGACGCGGCCGGCTGAGGCCCGCCCGCCGCGAGCGGGCAGGATGCGCAGCATGACGACGACGATCACCGGCATCGACGGACTGCGCGCAGCGCTCGGCACGCACCTGGGCCACAGCGACTGGGTCGTGATCGACCAGGAGCGCATCGACACGTTCGCCGAGGCGACCGGGGACCACCAGTGGATCCACGTCGATCCCGAGAAGGCCGCCGAGGGCCCGTTCGGCGCGACCATCGCGCACGGCTACCTGACGCTGTCGCTCACCAACATGCTGCTGCCGCAGATCGTCGACGTGCAGGGCTTCTCGATGGGCATCAACTACGGGACCGAGAAGGTGCGCTTCCCCGCACCCGTGCTCGTCGGCTCACGGGTGCGCGCGGGGGCCGAGCTCGTCGCGGTGGACGACGTCGCGGGCGGGGTGCAGACGACCATGCGGGTCACGGTGGAGATCGAAGAGGGCACCAAGCCCGCGTGCGTCGTCGAGTCGCTGTCGCGCTTCATCGTCTGATGACGCGCTGATGGCGAGCTTCACCGATGTCGAGAAGATCATCGCCACGCTCGACGGCGTCTCGATCGGCGAGCGGTTCGGCCGCCGCACCTGGTTCGTCGGGAAGCGCGCCTTCGCCTGGGAACGGCCCTACAGCAAGGCCGACCTCAAGCGGTTCGGCGACGAGGCACCGCCGGACGGGCCGATCCTCGCCCTGAGCACCGGGGACCTGCACGAGAAGGAAGCGATCCTCGCCGAGCACCCCGAGTGCGTGTTCACGATCGAGCACTTCACCGGCTACCCGGCCGTGCTCGTGCAGCTGTCGAAGGCGAAGGTCACAGTGCTCCGCGAGCTCGTGACCGACGCCTGGCGCACGGTCAGCTGACGATGCCCTCGGCCCGCAGCCACTCCTCGCAGCGGCGCATGCCTTCGTCGAGGTCCACCCTCGGCGTCCAGCCGAGCACGTCACGCGCCTTGGCGTTCGAGTAGGGGCCCGGGTGCTCGATGTACTCGAGCGTGCGCGGCGAGACGGGCAGGTCGCGGCCCCACCGCCGCGCAAGCCGGGCGGCCGGTCCGGTCGCGCGCACCACCGCGCGCGGCACCGAGGGGATACCGCGCTTGCCGAGCATCGCCGCGTACCGACCGAAGAACTCGCGAGCCGTGACCCCGACGCCGCCGGTGACGTGGAAGACCTCGCCGAGGGCGGCCTCGGCGGTCGCCGCCGCGACGAGGCCGTCCACGAGATCGGCGATGTAGACGGGGCAGAGCACACCGTGACCGCCGCCGATCAGCATGAGCTGCCGGCGCTGCAGCATCTCGACGGGTCGGACCGTCCACTGCGCGCTGCCCGGTCCGTAGACGTCGCCGGGACGCACGATCACGACCGGCTGGCCGCGAGCCGCGGCGAGCAGCGCGAGGTGCTCGGCCGCGATCTTGGTGTCGGTGTAGGGGTTGCCCGTGGGGCGCACCCGATCGTCCTCGAGGACGCCCCCGGGAGGGACCGGGAAGGACGCGCCGTGCACGACGATCGACGAGACGTGGACCGTGCGCCCCACACCGGCCTTCGCCGCGGCGGCCAGCACGACGCCCGTGGCGTCGACGTTCACCCGGTCGAACGCCGCCGCGTCGCCGCGTTCGCCGACCAGCGCGGCGGTGTGCACGACCACATCCGCACCGTCGAGCAGCCGGGTCCAGGCGCCCGGCTCGGTGACGTCGCCGGCCAGGACACCGTCGGTCGCCCGGATGTCCACTCCCGTGACGTCCCAGCCCCGCTCCGCGCACGCTGTGCGCAGGCGCGAGCCGATGAAGCCGGCTCCGCCGGTGACGACGACCCGCATCGCCGGGACGCTACGGGATCTGCAGGCCGCTGATCGCGCGGCTGATGACCAGTCGCTGGATCTCGCTCGTGCCCTCGAAGATCGTGTAGATGCGCGCGTCGCGGGCCCATCGCTCCACCGGGTAGTCGCGGGTGAAGCCGTTGCCGCCGAGGATCTGGATGGCGGCATCAGTCACGTACTTCACGGTCTCCCCGGCCATGAGCTTGCTCATCGAGCCCTCGCCCGCGGTGAACGGCACCTCGTTGCGGGCCATCCATGCCGCGCGCCACACGAGCAGCCGCGAGGCGTCGATGCGCATCTTCATGTCGGCGAGCTGGAACGCGATGGCCTGGTTCATGATGATCGGCCGGCCGAACTGCTCACGGGTCTTCGCGTACTCGAGCGCGTACTCGTAGGCGGCGCGGGCGATGCCCACGGCCTGCGCGCCGACGGCGGGTCGGGTCGACTCGAACGTCGCCATCGCCGCCTGGCCGCCGGCCTTCTGCCCCTCGCGCACGCGGGCGAGCCGCGCGTCGAGCTTCTCCTTGCCCCCGAGCAGGCAGTCGCCGGGGATGCGCAGGTCCTCGAGCACGACCTCGGCGGTGTGCGATGCGCGGATGCCGTGCTTCTTGAACTTCTGGCCCTGGGTGAGGCCCTTGCCCTTGAACTCGGGGCCGACGACGAAGCTCGCCTGGCCGCGCGCCTTGAGCTCGGGATCGACGCTCGCGACGATGACGTGCACATCGGCGAGGCCACCGTTGGTCGCCCAGGTCTTGGTGCCGTTGAGGACCCACTCGTCGGTCTTCTCGTCGTAGACCGCGCGGGTGCGCAGCGACGACACGTCGCTGCCGGCGCCGGGCTCGCTGACGCACAGCGCGCCGAGCTTCAGGTCACCGGGCTCGCCGAACATCTGGGGCGCCCAGGTGAGCAGCTGCTCGGGTGTCGCGTTGGCGACGAGCGCGGCGGACGCGAGCGTGGTGCCGACGATGGCGAGGCCGATGCCGGCGTCGCCCCAGAAGAGCTCTTCGAGGACGAGCGGGATGCCGAGGCCGCTGGGCTCGTAGTGCTGGGTGGCGAAGAACTCCAGGGAGTAGATGCCGGCCTTCGACGCCTCTTCGATGATCGGCCAGGGGGTCTCCTCGCGCTCGTCCCACTCGGCCGCGGCCGGGCGGATGACGTCCTCCGCGAACTCGTGGACCCACTTCTGGATCGCGATCTGGTCCTCGTTCAGCTCGAGGCTGAAGTCGCCCACGGTGCCTCCTCGGCGGGTGCTGCGAACGGTGTTACCCCTGGTAACGCACATTCTGTTACCGTGGGTAACACCATGTCAAGCCCGCCCCGCACCGCCAGCCGCGCCGAGCGCCGGGAGCGCCTGCTCGACGCGGCCGACCGGGCCATCGCCACCAACGGGCCGGACGCCGCGATGACGGCGATCGCCGCCGAGGCGGGCATCACCAAGCCGATCCTCTACCGGGAGTTCGGCGACAAGGGCGGCCTGTACCGCGCACTGGCCGAGCGGCACACCGCTGCCCTGCTGGACGAGCTGCGCCAGGCGCTCGCCACCCGCGGCGGCCTGCGCGCACGCACCCGCGCGACCGTCGGCACCTACCTGCGCCTGCTCGACGAGCACACCGACACCTACCGGTTCCTCATGCACGGGGAAGCGGCGGCCGAGCCGGCCGTCGCCGGTCTCGTCACCTCGTTCCTGCAGCGCGTGGGCGACGTGCTCACCGCCGGCGTGCGCTACGAGCTCGGCCTCCCCCCCGACGACCCGTCGCCGCTCCCCGCGGCGTGGGCGTTCGCGATCACCGGCATGTGCCGCGGGGCCGGCGACTGGTGGCTCGCGCTGCGCGACAGCGGTGCCCCCGCACCGACGAGGGACCAGCTCGCCGAGCAGCTCACCGACCTCATCTTCGGCGCGTTCCCCGCGCAGGCCGTCGACCGCGCTTAGGCGGCTCGCGGGCTGGCAGAGTCAGGCGCGTGCCGTGTCCACTGATCGGCCCACTGATCGGCCCACTGATCGGCCGGCTGATCGCGAGCGCCCTCGTGCTCGCCGCGGCGGCCGCCTGCGCGCAGGACAAGGTCGTGTCGGCGCCGTCGCTGGCCGCGCGCGTGGCGCAGCAGCAGCGCGTCCGGACCCCCGACCTCGCCGTCGGCAACGTGACGTGCAGCAAGCTGCGCGCGACGCCGGGTGCGACAGCGATCTGCACGGTGCACGTCGACACCGTCGACCTGTCGGTGCGCGCGACGTACAACGGCCCCGACGCGGTGACCCTCACCCCCGCCCGCGCGGCGATCGACCTCGTACGGGCGGTGGAGAAGGTGAAGGCGCGACTGCCGGCCTCGGCGGCGGACGCGACCGTGACCTGCGGGCCACCGGGCGCGAAGATCCTCGTCACCGATCCGGGGCAGACCTTCCAGTGCGCGGTCGTGATCGGCGGCAAGCAACGGACCGCGACGTTCCGCGTGAAGGACGTCGAAGGCGACGTGGAGGAGGTGGCCTGACCGATGGACGTGCTGCGCACACCGGACGAGGCGTTCACGGCGGTGCCCGACTGGGACCATCCGGTGTCCTACGTCGAGGTCCCCGCGCTCGACGGCAGCGATGCCGCGGTGCGCGTCGCGTACGTCGACGTCGGACCGCGCGACGGTGAGCCCGTGCTGTGCCTGCACGGCGAGCCGAGCTGGGGCTTCTTGTACCGGCACGTCGCGACGGCGCTCGCGGAGGCGGGGTTGCGCGTGATCGTGCCCGACCTCGTCGGGTTCGGCCGCAGCGACAAGCCGGCGCTCGTCACCGACCACACCTACGAGCGGCACGTCGCCTGGATGATCGCGGCGCTGCTCGACGACGGCCCGCGGCTGTCCGGCGTCACGTTGCTGTGCCAGGACTGGGGCGGGCTCATCGGCCTGCGCATGCTGACCGACCGACCGGAGCACTTCGCACGCGTCGTCGCCGCCAACACCGGCCTGCCCAACGGCACGCGCCGGATGCCCGACGTGTGGTGGAGGTTCCACGACTTCGTCACGTCGACGCCGTCGCTGCCCATCGGGTTCCTCGTCGACGGCGGTACGGCGCGCACGCTCTCGGACGCCGAGCGACTGGCGTACGAGGCGCCGTTCCCGGACGCGACCTACCAGGCCGGCCCGCACGCGATGCCGGGTCTCATCCCGCAGGAGCCGGACGCGCCGAGCGCGGCCGAGAACGTGCGGGCGTGGTCGGTGCTGACCGAGCTCGAGGTTCCGTTCGTCACCGCGTTCAGCGACGCCGACCCCATCACGCGCGGCTCCGAAGTGCCTCTGCAGCAGAAGGTCCGGGGCGCGCAGGGCGAGCCGCACGTCACGCTGCCGGGTGGGCACTTCCTGCAGGAGGACTGCCCGCGCGAGCTCGCGCAGGTCGTCGTCGACCTGGTGCGACGCCACCCGCGCTGACCGCTTCGCTACCGGTGGGTAACCTGCGGGCATGGTCGATCTCTCGTTCACCGACGAGGAAGAGCAGTTCCGCGCGGACCTCAAGGCGTGGCTGTCCGCGAACCTGCCGGCGAGCTGGCGCGAGCCCACCTACTGGGAGTCGATGACCGACGACCAGGCGTTCCAGCAGCGCAAGACGTGGGAGAACGAGAAGGCGCTCGCGGGCTTCGCCGGCATCCAGTGGCCGAAGGAGTACGGCGGTCGCGGCGGCTCGCCGGGCATGAAGGCGATCTACGACGAGGAGATGCGGCGCGCGCACGCGCCGAACAGCGTGAACCCGGTGGGGCTGACCTTCCTCGGCCCCACGGTGATGGCCATCGGCACCGAGGAGCAGAAGCGCGACATCATCGGCCCGATGCTGCGCGCTGAGCAGATCTGGTGCCAGGGCTTCTCCGAACCCGGCGCGGGCAGCGACCTCGCCGCCCTGCAGTGCCGCGCGGAGCTCGACGGCGACACCTACGTCGTGAACGGCCAGAAGATCTGGACCACCTACGCGGTGTGGGGCGACAAGATCTTCACACTGGTCCGCACGAGCAAGGAGGAGAGCCGCCATGCCGGCATCTCGATGATGCTCATCGACATGGACCAGCCGGGCGTCGACGCCCGGCCGCTCAAGCAGATGAGCGGCGCCCGCGAGTTCGGTGAGGTGTTCTTCACCGATGCGCGCGTGGCTGCGACCGACTGCCTCGGCGGCATCGGCAACGGCTGGGCCACCGCGATGCTCCTGCTGTCGTTCGAGCGCGGCTCCTCCGCGATCGGCCAGTACACGGAGTTCCGCGAGGGGCTCGCGAGCATCGTCGACGTCGCGAAGAAGGTCGGCCGGGCCGACGACCCGGTGATCCGGCAGAAGCTCGCGAACGACCTCGTCGAGCTCGAGTGCCTGAAGTACCTGAGCTGGCACATCCTCACACAGACCGGCGCGGGCAAGGACCTCGGCTTCGAGGCGTCGATGACGAAGCTGCAGTGGTCCGAGACCTACCAGCGCATGTGGGCGACCTACGACGACGTGATGGGGCCGAGCGCCGGCGTGCGCGAACCGGAGCCCGGGCTCGACCTGCTCGGCCACCTGCGCGAAGCGATGTGGTCGCGGTCGGTGACCATCTGGGGCGGTTCGTCGCAGGTGCAGCGTAACGTCGTCGCCGAGCGCGTGCTCGGCCTTCCCCGCTGAAGGGACGTTCGATGTTCTTCGCCCTCACGGAGGAGCAGAGCGCGCTCGAGGAGACCGTGCGCGACTACCTCGGCGACCGCTTCGCGCTGGACCGCGTGCGCGAGGTCTTCGAAGACCCCGACGGCGACGGTCACCCGGCCGAGCTCTGGAAGGCCATGGGTGAGCAGGGCTGGCTGGCGGTGCTCGTGCCCGAGGAGCACGACGGGCTCGGCCTCGGCCTGGTCGACGCGCAGGTCCTCGCGCGCGCGTTCGGCGCGTGGGCCACGCCCGGCCCGTGGCGCGGGACCGTGCTCGCGGCGGAAGCGATCCGTCTCGCCGGTTCTCCCGAGCAGCAGGCGGAGTGGCTGCCCAAGCTCGCCTCGGGCGAGGCGGTCGGCGCCGTGCAGCTCGACAGCCCCTGGGTCGAGTACGGCGCGGTGGCCGACGTGCTCGTCGCCGAGCAGGACGGTGGGCTGGTGCTCGCCCCGCGCGGCGGGTTCGACGCCACGAACGTCGAGCAGCTCGACCTCACGACGCGACTGTCGCGGGTGACGGTGCGCGACAGCGCCCCTCTGCCCGGCGGTCCCTCCGCGGCCGGCGAGCTGCGGGACCGCGCCGCGCTCCTCGCCGCCGCCGACCTCGCGGGCATCGCCCGCGAGACCGTCGACCGCACCGCGAGCTACGACACCGACCGCATCCAGTTCGGCAAGCCGGTGGGCTCGTTCCAGGCGATCAAGCATCACCTGGCCGACCTGCACGTGGGCGCCGCGATGAGCATCCACGCCGTGCTCTACGCGGCGCACGCCCTCGATGCCGGGCTGCCCGACGCGAGAGCCGCGGTGAGCGTCGCGAAGGCCAAGGCGAGCGACACCGCGGTCGCGACGACCGGCGCGATGATCCAGTACTTCGGCGGCATCGGCTTCACGTGGGAGCACGACGCGCACTTCTACTGGAAGCGGGCGAAGCGCCTCGCCCGCACCTACGGCGACGCCGCGCAGCACCGGGAGCGCCTCGCCGCGACGCTGCTCGGCTAGCTGCCGGCCGAGCAGCCGGCCGAGCACCTAGCCGAGGTAGCCCTCGACCGTCGAGGTCGAGCGCTCCTGCGCAAGGCCCGGGTCCTGGCCCGCGTCGCGCCGGGCCTCCCGCTGCCGTAGGAGGTCCCACGCCTTGTCGAGCGCGACCTCGAGCTCGGACAGGCGGGCCTTCTCCGCATCGGTCAGGCCGGTCCCCGCGTGCGCGCTGCGGAGGCGGTGCTCCTCGTGGGCGAGCTCTTCGATGCGGGTGTGCAGATCCTCGTCGGTCATACCGGAGATCTTGTCGCGATTAGCCTGCGCACGTGGCCCTGGCGGAACGCGGCATCGACGGTGCGGTCGTCCTCATCACCGGAGGAGCCTCCGGGATCGGCCTGGCCACCGCCCACCGGCTCGCGGAGCTCGGCGCGAAGGTCGTCGTCGCCGACCGCGACGTCGAGGGCGGCGAGGCCGTCGCGAAGGCGGTCGACGGCACGTTCGTGCGTTGCGACGTCACCCGGCCCGAGGACTCCGTCGCCGCCGTCACCGCGGCCGAACAGACCCACGGGCGGCTCGACCTCGCGCTGCTGAACGCCGGCATCCAGGGCGGCGGGCTGCTCGAACCCTTCGACATGGACGCCTACCGCCGTGTGATGGCCGTGAACGCCGACGGCGTCGCGTTCGGCCTGGTCGCCGCGCTGCCCGCGCTCGTGCGGTCCCGCGGCACCGCGGTCTGCACCGCGAGCCTGGCCGGGCTCACCGGCATCCCGGCCGACCCGCCGTACGCGATGAGCAAGCACGCGGTCGTCGGCCTGGTCCGCTCCGCCGCCCCCACATACGCCGAGCGCGGCGTCGTGGTGAACGCGGTGTGCCCCGGCTTCACCGACACGCCGCTCGTCGCCGACATCAAGGACCTCATCTCGACGGGGTACGGCGTCCCGCTCATCGAACCGGACGCCGTCGTCGACGGAGTGATCGCCGCCGCGCTGTCGCCCAACGCCGGCGAGTGCTGGATCGTGCAGGTCGGACGCGAGCCGCTCGCCTACGGGTTCCGGGGCATCCCCGGTCCCCGGACGAGCTGACCGGAGGACGAGAGATGGCCACGCCCCGCATCGGGTTCGGCGTCGACATCGGCGGCACGGGCATCAAGGGCGCTCCCGTGGACCTGCGCACCGGCACGCTGCTGTCGGAGCGCATCAAGCTGCCGACGCCGAGCAAGAGCACGCCCGACGCCGTCGGCAAGATCGTCGGCGAGGTCGTGAACCACTTCGGCTGGACCGGCCCGATCGGCGTGACGTTCCCGGCGGTCGTGAAGGACGGCCGGGCGATGACGGCGGCCAACGTCGACAAGTCCTGGATCGGCACGAGCATCCACGACGCCGTGCGCCCGCACGTCGCCGGGGAGGTCATCGCGCTGAACGACGCCGACGCCGCGGGCCTCGGCGAGGCACGGTTCGGTGCGGCGAAGGGCCGCCAGCAGGGCGTCGTCCTCATGGTCACCCTCGGCACCGGCATCGGCTCGGCACTGATGCTCGACGGGCACCTGTTCCCCAGCGCGGAGCTCGGCCACCTCGAGGTCGACGGCAAGGAGGCCGAGAAGCGCGCCAGCGCGCTCGTCCGCGAGCGCGACGACCTGTCGTGGAAGAAGTGGGCGAAGCAGCTGCAGAAGGTGCTGGCGACCTACGAGATGCTGTTCTGGCCCGACCTCATCGTCATCGGCGGCGGGGTGAGCGCGCAGTCCGAGCACTTCCTGCCGCTGCTCAAGACCCGGGCCGAGCTCGTGCCGGCCGCACTGCTCAACACCGCGGGCATCGTCGGCGCCGCGATCTGGGCCGACGAGCACCTGCCGCGCGATGCGGGCGCGACGTTCAGCAAGCCGTTCGCCACGACGGCGACGGGTTCGGCGGCCGCCGTCCCGACGACGAGGACGGCCCCCGCCAAGAAGACGGCCCCGGCCAAGCGCGCCCCTGCCAGGAAGGCCGCCGCCAAGCGCGCCCCTGCCAGGAAGACCGCCGCCGCCAAGAAGACGACCCCGGCCAAGCGCGCCCCTGCCAGGAAGACCGCCGCCGCCAAGAAGGCCGCGCCGGCCAAGCGTGTGCCCGCGAAGAAGGCGCCGATCCGCAAGGCCGCGCCGGCCCGGCGGGCGGCTCCCGCGCGAAAGGCGGCAGCGAAGAAGGCCGCGGCGAAGTCGATCCGCCGCCGCTAGCTCACAGGTCCGGCTCGCGCGCGACCGCGCGATCCGCCGAGGGGTTGCGGTTCGGCGAGGTCAGGCCGTGGCGGGCTGGGGGGTGAGGCGCTCGGTCTCGTCGACCATGGAGACGCCGCGCGCCGCGAGGACGGGCGCGTACTCGCGGCCGTGGTGGCCGCAGAACAGCAGGTCGGTGCCGTCGGGGAACACCGCGCGCATGTAGGCCTGCGCGCCGCAGCGGTCGCAGCGCGCACCGGCGTCGAGCACGTGCTCCGCGCTGGCGATGGCGGCGGGGGCCGCTTCGGGTGCCGACGTCACTGTGATCCTGCCTCCCTGGTGTGCCTGTCAGTGTCGCAACGCCGGCGGTGCGACAAACCATCCGTGTGAGACATCACACCGGTTCAACGCAGGTCTCGTCCTGCCGACACGCGGAATCGTCCCCCGGACGGGCTACAGGTTTAACAATGGACAGACGGCCTGCGGTCGTCCAGCGGGTTCAGTCGGCGGCGAACTCGGCGCGGACCGCCTCGCCGTCGGCGTCGAGAACGGGTGCGGCCGGCCGCTGCAGCGGATCCGGGTAGGCGGACATCTTCAGCGCCTGCCCGGGGACCGGCAGCCCACCGGCCTCGATGACCATCCGTCGGGCGACCGCCTGCTCACTGGTCACGGCCTCGCCGACGCCCGCGACCGTGCCGCACGGCACTCCCGCCGCCGTGAGCACGCCCAGCCACTCGTCCGTGCGCCGACTGCGCAGGCGCTTCTCGAGGTCGTCCCGGAGGTCGTCGAGGTGGTCGTGGCGCAGCGCGTTCGATGCGTAGCGCTGGTCGGTGAGAAGCTCCGGAGCACCGATGGCGGCGCAGAGGGCACCCCAGAGCGCGTCGTTGGCGGCGCACACGGTGATGACGCCGTCGGCCGTGGCGTAGGTGTCGAACGGCGCGATGGCGTGGTGCGCGTTGCCGATGAGGGGCGGGTCGTCGCCGGTCGCGAGGTAGCGCAGCGCGGCGCCCTCGAGCAGCGAGACGCTCGCGTCGTACATCGCGACGTCGAGGTGCGTGCCCTGGCCCGTCGCCCGCGCGGCGAGCATCGCCGCGCACGCGCCGCCGAACGCGTAGAGGCCGGCCGAGAGGTCCGCGAGCGGGACGCCGGGCTTCACCGGCGTCTCGCCGGGGCGCCCGGTGATGGCGATGGTTCCGGCGAGGCCCTGGACGACCGCGTCGTAGGCGGGACGCGAGCGCCACGGCCCCGTCTGCCCGAACCCGCTGACGCTCACGTAGACGAGCCGCGGGTTCACCGCGGACAGGTCGGTGTAGGACAGGCCCAGCCGCTCCATCACACCCGGGCGGTAGTTCTCGACGAGCACGTCCGCCTGCGCCACGATGCGCCGCAGCAGCGCCCGGCCGGCCTCGTCCTTGAGGTCGACCGCGACCGACTCCTTGCCGCGGTTGAGCCGCGCGAAGTACAGCGACTCACCGCGCAGGAACGGGCCGTAGGAGCGGGAGTCGTCGCCCGTGCCGGGCTTCTCGACCTTGATGACGCGGGCGCCGAGATCGGCCATGAGCATCGTGCAGAACGGGCCGGCGAGGACCCTCGAGAGGTCGACGACGAGGGTGCCCTCGAGCGGTCCGGCCGCAGTCACGAGCCGAGGATATTGACGGCCCTCGCGGCCACGACGCCGATGGTGACGAAGCTCGCAAGCGACTGGACGAGCATCAGCATCTTCGCGCGCGGCGTCAGCGGCATGGTGTCGGTGGGACTGAACGCGGTGCAGTTGGTGAAGGACAGGAAGAGGTAGTCGACGAACGTCGGCCGCCACTCGCTCCACTGCGGCCTGAGGTCGTCGGTGTGCTGCGGGAACTGGAAGTCCGCCCGGTTCTCGCCGCGCAGCCGGGCGAACGGACCGCCCTGGTCGAGCTCGAAGTAGGCGATGGCGAACGTGAGGACGTTCGTGATCCAGATGACCGCCGCGGCGCGGATGAGGTCGCGCCCTTGGAGGTGCAGCGTCGGGTTCTTGTTGATGAGGAGATCGACGAGCCGCGCGATGCCGACGAAGTCGTTGAAGGCGATGGCCAGCAGCAGCACGATCGACAGGCTGCGCAGCAGCTTCGACTCGCGGGTCAGTCGCAGCGGGTTGCCGATGATGAGGGCGACGAGGACGGCGCCCTGGAGAGAGGGCAGCAGCCACCTCTCGCGGACCAGCACGATCTGCTTCGGAAGGATCAGCTGGCAGGCCATGGCGACGAGGACGGCGATCGTGACGGGAAAGCGCGACTCCCCCGTGACGTGCTCGATGAGCTTCGTCGCGGACCGCTCGGCCGTGCCGACCGCGGCCCCGATGGTCGCCTCGACGACCTTCGGGCCCCGCCGGCGCCGGCCCGAGCGTTGTTGACCCATGGAGCCATCGTGCCGTGGCGACGTGGGGATGCTCCGACGACAGGCCCCACCATGGACGACGTGATCACCGCCGCGGAAGGCCGCGACACAGCCAGCGTGCCCGCGCGGGTGCGCCAGCGGCTGTCCGTGGTGCGCGTGATCGCGACCGTGACCGGCCTGCGGCTGCTCCGCCGGATCGGGTCGGTGCTCGGGCAGGCGCTGCGGAACGCGTGGCAGCACCGGGTGCTCGGCCTGTCCGCCGAGGCGGGGTTCTGGCAGCTGCTCTCGCTGCCGAGCGCGGTCCTCGGGGTTCTCGGCACCATCGGCTACTTCCGCGACTCGCTCATCAGCGGGTCCGACCTCGACTCGCTCGAGCAGTCGATCCTCAAGAACGCGGCCCGGGTGCTGTCCCCCGACACCGTCGAGAAGACCATCAAGCCGACGCTCGACAACGTGCTCAACGGCGGCAAGGCGGCCGTCATCTCGATCGGCTTCGTGCTGTCGCTGTGGTCGGGCTCGTCCGCGATGGCGACGTTCGTCAACACGATCACCATCGCCTACGAACAGCGCGACATGCGCTCCGCGGTGCGCAGCCGGCTCGTCGCGCTCTACATGTACGTGGTGTCGATGGTCGCGGGCGCCGTGCTGCTCCCGCTGCTGGTCACCGGCCCGAAGACGCTCGGCAAGATCCCGGTGATCGAGCGACATCCGAACCTGCAGACGCTCGTGCACGTCAGCTACTACCCCGTCGCCGGGATCCTCTCGCTCATCGCGCTCATGTCGCTCTACCACCAGGCGGTGCCGCGCAAGCCGAAGTGGCGGCACACGCTGCCCGGGGCGCTGACGGCCGCCGTGCTCTGGCTCGTCGGCGCCTACGGGCTGCGGGTCTACGTCGGCTACGTGTTCCGCCGCACCCTCGACTACGGGGCGCTGGCCGCACCCGTCGCCGTGCTGCTGTTCTTCTACATCACCGCGCTCGCGGTGCTGATCGGCGCCGAGGTCAACGCCGAGATCGACCGGCGCCGCGCGCGGCGCAGGGCGATCGAGGAAGATCCGCCCGAGCTCGAACCGACCGTGTGAACCGGGTGCCCCGCCCGTGCGCGCCGCCGTAGCCTCGAAGACGTGAGCGAGCAGCCGAACGGCGCCGGGAGCCAGCGAGCGGGCCGATCCGAAGACGGGACGCAGCCCCACGACGCCGAGGTCCCCGAGGTCCTGATGACCTACATGGGGCAGGGCTGGCTGCCCGCCCCGGACGGCAGCGGCGTGCCGACCCAGCGGGTCGCGCCCTACGCCGCCAAGCGACGCGCGCTGCTGTCGGCCAGGTTCCCCGGTGACGTCCTGGTCGTGCCCACCGGCGGACTGGTGGTGCGGGCCAACGACACCGACTACCCGTTCCGGGCCGGCAGCGACTACTTCTGGCTCGTCGGTGACCTCGAGCCCGACGGTGTGCTGGTCATGACGCCCGAGGGCGAGGGCCACGCCGCCACCGTGTACGTGCCCGCCCGCAGCGACCGCGCCAGCGGCAAGTTCTTCACCGACCGGCGCTACGGCGAGCTGTGGGTCGGCCCCCGATGGGGCGTCGATGAGGTCGCGAAGGCCTACGACGTCGCCACGGCCGACCTCGAGACGCTGCCCGACGTGCTGGCCGCCCACCCGGGCGCCCGCGTGCGACGCGGCGAGGACCCGCGCGTGGAGGCGATGGTCGCCGACCGCACCGACGAACGCGATGCCGAGCTCGCGACCGCGCTCTCAGAGCTGCGGCTGTGCAAGGACGACCTCGAGGTGACCTACCTCGAGGAGGCGTGCGCCGCGACCGCGACGGGCTTCAGCGAGTGCGTGCGGGAGATCGCCACCGCGCAGCAGCTGGCGAACGGCGAGCGCTGGCTCGAAGGCACGTTCTGGCGGCGGGCCCGGGTCGACGGCAACGACGTCGGCTACGGCTCGATCGTGGCGTGCGGTGACCACGCGACGACGCTGCACTGGACGCGCGACGACGGCCCCATCCGCGACGGCGACCTGATGCTGCTCGACATGGGCATCGAGTCGCGCAACCTCTACACCGCCGACATCACCCGGACCCTGCCCGTGAACGGCCGCTTCTCCCCCGCGCAACGCCAGGTCTACGAGGTCGTGTGGAAGGCCCAGCGCGCAGCGATCGCGGCGACGAAGCCCGGGGCGGACTTCCTCGAGCCCCACCGCGTCGCGATGCGGATCATCACCGAGGCGCTGATCAGCTGGGGGGTCATCGAGGGCGAGCTCGAGCAGGTGCTGAAGGACCAGCTGCACCGCCGCTTCACGCTGCACTCCACGAGCCACCACCTCGGCATCGACGTGCACGACTGTGCGAAGGCGCGCAACGAGTTCCTGCGTGGCGGCACGCTCGCGCCCGGCATGGTCATCACGATCGAGCCGGGCCTGTACTTCCAACGCGACGACACGTTCGCGCCGGAAGAGCTGCGCGGCATCGGCGTGCGCATCGAGGACGACGTGCTCGTCACCGACGACAGCTGCCGCGTCCTGTCCGACGCCCTGCCCACCGAGGCGGGTGAGGTCGAGGCGTGGATGCGATCGCTCCTCTGAGCACCTCCACGAGCACCGGCGTCACGATCACCGCACTCCCGTTCGACGATCCGGTGTCCGTCGTGCTCGTGCGCGAGCTCGACGCCGACCTGCGCGAGCGCTACGTCGACGGCGCCGACGTGCACGCCGACGCGTCGCAGTTCCTCGCGGGCAACGGCGGGCGCTTCTTCGTGGCGCACCTCGACGGGGAGCCGGTCGCGTGCGCCGGCATCCGCCACGAGACCGACGCGGCCGCCGAGCTGAAGCGCATGTACGTGCGGCCCGCCGCCCGCGGGCGCGGCATCGCCCGCGCGCTGCTCGCCGCGTGCGAGGACGCCGCGCGCGAGATCGGTTACGCCGAGCTGTGGCTCGAGACCGGCACGATGCAGCCCGAGGCGATCGCACTCTACCTCTCGTCGGGCTACGAGCGGGTCGCGCGCTTCGGCCAGTTCGCGGGCGCCGACGACGCGCTGCACCTCGGCAAGCCGCTGCAGCCGGAACGCCGCACTCAGAAGATCTCGGCCGACGGCGACAGCGCGAAGGCGTCCTTCCACACCGGCTCGTAGCCCATCGCGTCGAGCGCCGCCGCGACCTCGGCCGGCGTGCGCTCGTCGCTGATGCTGAACTGCTCCTGCGCGGCTCCGGGAGTCGAGTACCCCCCGGGCTCGGTCGACGAGCCGGCGCTCATCGACGTGACGCAGATGCGGGCCAGGCCGTCTCGCAGCCCCGGGCTCTCGCGGGTCGACAGGACGATGCCGGCGTCGGGCAGCGCGACGCGCAGCGCGCAGAGCGCCCGCACGTACGTCGCGTCGTCGAGCACGGCGCGCGGCCGGTCGTCGGCGGCGCTCGGCTTCATGCGCGGAAGTGCGACGGTCACCTCGACGCCCCACGCGGTGCGCTGGAGCCACCGCGCGTGCGCGGCGAGCGCCAGCACGTCGGCCCGCCAGTCCTCGTGCAGGCCGAGCAGCACGCCGATCCCGATGCGGCGCAGCCCGGACGCGCCCGCCTCCTCGACGGCGGTCAGCCGGCGGTCGTAGTCGCGCTTCCACCCGAGCCGGTGCACCTCTGCGTACCGCTCGCGGTCATAGGTCTCCTGGTAGTGCACGGCGCCCTCGACGCCGGCCGCCGCCAGCCGCGCGTAGGTGGCGCGGTCCCACGTCTGCGTCTCGATCGCGACCTGCGGCACGACGGTCGCAACGCGCGCCGCGCACTCGACGAGGTACTCGGGCGAGACCTCACGCCGGTGCTCGCCCGAGACGAGCAGGAGCGAGCGGAAGCCGCGCGCCGCGAGCACTCGCGCCTCGCCCGCGACCTCCGCCGGCGTCAGCGTGCGCCGCGCGACCTCGAGGTCCTTGCTGAACCCGCAGTAGGTGCAGGTCGACAGGCAGGCGTTCGAGACGTACAGCGGGGCGAACAGGCGGATCGCCCGCCCGAAGCGCTGGAGGGTGACCGCGCGCGCCCGCTGGGCGAGTGCTTCGGTCGCGTCGGCCGCGCTCTCGGAGAGCAGTGCCGCGACATCGCGCAGGTCGAGCCGCTCGGCGCCGATCGCCCGCTCCACGTCCGTGGGGGCGTAGTGGTCGGCCGCTGCGGCCCGCGCCCGGCCGAGCAGGCCCGAGGATGCGAAAGCGCCTGGGGCAGAAGCCATCTCGCTACCCCAGGAAGCCGGTCAGCGGCGAGCTGGCCTCGGACGACGTCGCCCCCCGGACCGCCCCCTGCCCGGCCTCGTAGCCCAGCCGACCCGCCTCGACGGCGAGCGCGAAGGCCCGCGCCATGCGCACGGGGTCGCGCGCGACCGCGATGGCGGTGTTCACCAGCACGGCGTCCGCGCCGATCTCCATGGCCTCGCTCGCGTCGCTCGGAACACCGATGCCCGCGTCGACGACGACCGGGACGCCCGCCGCCTCGATGATCGCCTCGAGCGCGTCACGCGTGCGCAAGCCGCGGTTGGACCCGATCCACGACCCGAGCGGCATGACCGTCGCGCAGCCCGCCTCCTCCAGCCGCCGGCAGAGCACCGGGTCGGCCGAGCAGTACGGCAGCACGGTGAACCCGTCGGCGACGAGGCGCTCGGCGGCGCGCAGGGTCTCCACCGGGTCGGGGGCGAGCGTGCGCGGGTCTGGGGTGACCTCGAGCTTCACCGCCGTGGGCAGCCCCCCTGCGCGCGCCAGCCGAGCGAGCCGGACCGCCTCGTCGGCGTCCACCGCCCCGCTCGTGTTCGGCAGCAGCACCAGGCCGGGCGGCACGTGGTCGAGCACGTCGCCCTCGCCGGCGCGGTCGAGGTCGACCCGGCGCAGCGCGACGGTGACCACCTCGGCGCCGCTGGCCACGACCGCGTCCCGCATGACGGTGTGCGCCGAGAACTTGCCGGTCCCCACGAGGAGCCGGCTGCCGAACGTGCGGCCCGCGAAGCCGAACGGCTCTCCGGTCATCTGCCTCTCCCCACGCGCGCATGACCGCGATCGGGTGTGCGGGTCGCCGGCGCCGTGGCCTGACGGCGGGCCGGCCTCTCAGCCCGACTGGCTCGGGCTCCCCGGTGGTCGGGGTCAGCGTACGTCGTCACGTTCTGTGGCCGGACGGCGCGTCCCACTTGTCACACTGGTCACTTCTGCCTCAACATAAGAACGTGGCGCTCCCTTCCCCGGGCGTCCGACGCACGCTGGGCACGTTCGGCCGCACCCACGGTCGCGCGCTCCGCGTGCTCGGCATCCCCGCGCTCCTCGCAGTGGCCGCGACGGCCGCCGCCCCGTCCTGGCTGCCGCTCGTCCACCCGTCGGAGCACCACACGGTCCACGCGGGCGACACGCTGTGGGGTCTCGCCCAGGCGAACGGCACGACGGTCGACGCCCTGAAGCGGCTCAACAACCTCGTCAGCGACGTGATCATGGTCGGCCAGCAGCTCGAGCTGCCCGGCAACGGCGCCGGGAACGACCTCGCCCTCGCCGCCTCGACCACCCCTCTCGCGCCGACCACGACCTCCTACGTGGTGAAGAGCGGCGACACCCTCGCCCTCATCGCGGGCCGCTACGGCACCACGCCGGCCAGCCTGGTCAGGCTCAACCACCTCAAGGACCCGAACGTCGTGGTGCTCGGCAGCCGACTGACCGTGCCGGCTCCCGCCGGCAGCCCGGCCACCGGCACGACCGGTGCGACACCCCGGGTCAGCGCGCCGGCCACCACCACCTACGTGGTGCGCAGCGGCGACACCCTCGCGTCGATCGCCACCAGGTACGGGACGACGACGAGTCACCTGAGCTCGCTCAACCACCTGGCCGACCCCGACGTCGTGGTGCTCGGCAGCCACCTGACCGTGCCCGCCCCCGTGACGCGCACGAGCGCCACGAGCGGCACCGACGCTCTCTCGAAGGCGGTGCTGGCGGCGCCGGACCCGCGCTACGCCGCCGCCATCGCGACCAGCCGTGCGGTGCTCGCGCGCCGGGCGATCCCTTCGCACAGCGCCACCGTGGCGATGGTGCGCGCCGAGGCGCAACGGCAGGGTGTGCCGGTCGGGCTGGCGCTGGCGCTGGCCACCCAGGAGTCCGGGCTCAACCAGGCGATGGTCAGCCGCACCAACGCGGTGGGCGTCATGCAGCTCATGCCGGGGACGGCCGACTGGGTCGCCGACTACGTGCTGCGCGCGCCGGTCGACCGCTACGACGCGGCCAGCAACATCCGGGCCGGCATCGCCTACCTGCGGGTGCTGCTGCGCCAGACCAGCGAGTCCAACGCCGTCGCCGGCTACTACCAGGGCCTCGGTGACGTGCTCCGGCGCGGCATGCTGCCGGACACGCGCATCTACGTCGCCGACGTGCTCGCACTCGCGCGCCACCTGGCGTGACGCGATGAAGGCCCACCTACGCTCGTGACCGTGGTCGGGATGGATGACGCCGTCGTCGGCATCGTCCTGGACGGCCGCTACGAGATCGTCGAACGGCTCGCGCAGGGCGGCATGGCGACCGTCTACGTGGCGCTCGACCGGCGGCTGGACCGGCACGTCGCGGTGAAGGTGATGCACGCGCACCTCGCCGACGACCCGGACTTCGTCGCCCGCTTCCACCGCGAGGCACGGGCCGCCGCCCGCATCACGCACCCGAACGTCGTCGCCGTCTACGACCAGGGGCAGGACGCCGGCCACGTCTTCCTCGTCATGGAGCTCGTCAGCGGGCGGACGCTGCGCGCGCTGCTCCGCGAGCACGGGACGCTGCCACCCGAGCGTGCGCTCGCCCTGCTCGAGCCGATCGCCGCGGCCCTCGCCGCCGCGCACGCGCAGGGCATCGTGCACCGCGACGTGAAGCCCGAGAACGTGCTGCTCGGCGACGACGGGCGCGTGCTCGTGGCCGACTTCGGGCTGGCGCGTGCGATCGAGACGAGCCCGCTGACGCAGACGACCGGGCTGATGCTCGGCACGGTCGCGTACCTCTCGCCCGAGCAGGTGCGCACGGGCAACGCCGACGCGCGCTCCGACGTGTACGCGGCGGGCGTGACGCTGTACGAGATGGTCACCGGCGCCGCGCCGTTCACCGGAGACACGCCGCTGGCGGTGGCGTACCAGCACACGCACGACGATGTGCCCGCCCCGTCGACCGCGCAGCCGGGCACCCCTGCGGTCGTCGACGAGCTCGTGCGCACGACGACCGCCCGCGACCCGTCCGGCCGGCTGGCCGACGGCGCCGTGCTGCT
>DASZYF010000231.1:0-13106 GCA_035545535.1 Mycobacteriales bacterium
TCGGGCGACGCATCGGAGGCGAGCAGGTGCGCGAGGACGAGCGCGAGGCCGTGCACGTCGTCGGCCGGGGAGCTCGGCCGCCCGCACCAGACCGCGGCACCGGCGCCGGCCAGGCGGGGCGCCCCGTCCGCGTCCCGCACCAGCGCGTCGGCCGTGACGTCGCCGTGGACGAGGCCGTGCGCGTGCAGCGACGCGAGCGCACCGCCGGCCGCGCGGCCGACGGTGACCACCTGCTGCGCCGACAACGACCGTGGCAAGGACGACGGTCCGACATCGGCCCACACCGCGACCGCCTGCTCGCCGTGCCGCTCGACCGCGACGAGCGGCACCAGCACGTCGTGCCGCACCTGCCGGTACGGCACCGCCAGCACGACCGCATCGTCGGCGTCGTCGCCGAACACGCCGAGCTCCTGCACCCGCGTCGACATCGGCGAAGTGGCGCCGACATCGGCCGTGTGCCGGGCACATGTCCGATCTCGGGCTGACGTCCGTCGGCCGACGAACGGTGGCTGCCGGCGGTTCGGCAGTGCGTGTGGGCGCGACGTCGACGTCGAGGGGGCGAGACGTGGGCGGGGCATGGGGCGGGAACGTAGGGCGGGACGGCGAGCGTGAGCCGCGTTGTCCACAGGTACGGTCGCCGGATGCCCGACCCGACGATCGTCGCGATCGGCGGCGGAGCGTTCCGCTACGACGACCGCTACCGCCCGCGCCCGTCCGCGCTCACGACCTATGCGCTGTCCCTCACCGGCAAGGAGGACGCGAAGGTCACGTCGCTGCACACCGCCACCGGCGACCCGCCCGAGCGCATCGCGAGCTGGTACCAGGCGTGGGCCGGCTCCCCGGTGCAGGCGAGCCACCTCGCGCTGTTCCCGATGCCGAACCACGACGACGTGCGCGCGCACCTGCTCGCGCAGGACGCGGTCTTCGTCAACGGCGGCTCGGTCGCGAACCTGCTCGCCTGCTGGCACGCGCACCGGCTGCCCGCCATCTTCCGCGAGGTGTGGGAGGCGGGCGTCGTGCTGTTCGGCGTGAGCGCCGGGATGCTCTGCTGGTTCGACAACGGCGTCACCGACTCGTTCCGCCCGCAGCTCGACCCGTTCGGCCTCGACGCCCGCACCGCCGGGGTCGGTCTGCTCCCCGGCAGCGCCTGCCCGCACTACGACGAGGAGGCGAACCGCCGGCCGGTCTACCAGCGCCTCGTCGGCGACGGCACGCTCCCAGCCGGGTACGCGGCGGACGGCGGGGTGGGACTGCACTTCACCCGGACGGATCTCACCGCCGTGGTCACCGAACGGGACGGCAGCGCGGGCTGGCGGGTGGAGCCCGACGGCGCCGGCGGGGTGACCGAGACCCGGCTGGAGGCGCTCCCTGTCGGCCGGTGATGGCTGTGACTGGAGTGCTGTTGTGTTATCACTGAGGCTCTTGTGAGTGACGGCCGGGTGAGCCACAAGATGTTGGGGATTCGTCCGAACAGACCAGCGAGCGCTGGTCCCAACGCACCCATCTCTCCCAACGCACGCCCAAATGGGTGAAGGATCAGGGGCGTTGAGCCGATCGGGTGATCGTGTCCAAGCGCCGCCGCCCTGCCTCCGTCGAGGTCGCTGAGACCCCGGAGGCGGTTACCCCTTCCCCCGTCGCCTGCCCGCACTGCGCGCACCTGTGCACGGTCATCCGCCTCACCCCCACCGGGGACGAGCGGTCGCTGACCCTGCACTCGTGCCACTTCTGCGAGCACCGCTGGTGGACCCGTGGTGACGAGGACGTCACCCTGCGCGACGTGCTCGTGGCGACGAAGGTCGAGAAGAAGACCGCCTGACCGGCGCGCTTCCGCCGCGCACTACCTTCGAGGTGTGAGCGGCAGGCTGGACGTCGTCTGGCTGGGCCGGGTGCCCTACGCCGAGGCCTGGGACGCCCAGCGCGCGCTGCACGCCCGCGTGGCCGCCGGCGCGGCCCGTCCGACGGTGCTGCTGCTCGAGCACGACAGCGTCTACACCGCCGGCCGGCGCACCTCCGCTGACGAACGGCCGGCCGACGGCACGCCGGTCGTCGACGTCGATCGGGGCGGCAAGATCACCTGGCACGGTCCCGGTCAGCTCGTGGGCTACCCGATCGTGCCGCTCCCCGACCCCGTGGACGTCGTCGCCTACGTGCGGGAGCTCGAGGCCCTGCTCATCGGCGTGTGCGCCGATCTCGGCGTGGCCGCGCACCGCGTCGACGGCCGGTCCGGCGTGTGGACCGGCGCGGCGCCGCGCGAAGCGAAGGTGGCCGCCATCGGTGTGCGCGTCTCCCGCGGCGTGACCATGCACGGCTTCGCCGTCAACGCCGACTGCGACCTGCACGCCTTCGACCCGATCGTGCCCTGCGGCATCCGCGACGCCACCGTCACCTCGCTGTCGCGCCTCACCGGCCGGGACGTCGGGGTCGACGCGGTGCGTGCGCTCGTGACCTCCCGCCTGGCCGCCCACGGCCTGGCCGCTGCCCGCCCGGCGGTCCCCGCATGACCGCCACGTCGAACGGCGTCGACCCGGGCGGCCGCAAGCTCCTGCGCGTCGAGGCCCGCAACGCCGAGACCGCGATCGAGCGCAAGCCGCCGTGGATCAAGACCCGCCTCCGCACCGGCCCGCAGTTCACCGAGCTGATGGGACTGGTCCGCCGGCAGGGCCTGCACACGGTGTGCGAGGAGGCCGGCTGCCCCAACATCTACGAGTGCTGGGAGGACCGCGAGGCCACGTTCCTCATCGGCGGCGAGGTCTGCACCCGGCGCTGCGACTTCTGCCAGATCGACACCGGCAAGCCCGCCGCGCTGGACCGGGACGAGCCCCGGCGCGTGGCCGAGTCCGTCGCCACCATGGGCCTGCGCTACGCCACGGTCACCGGCGTCGCCCGCGACGACCTGCCCGACGGAGGGGCCTGGCTCTACGCCGAGACGGTCCGCGCGATCCACCGGGCGGTGCCCCGCTGCGGCGTCGAGCTGCTCATCCCCGACTTCACCGGCGACCCTGACCAGCTGGCCGAGGTGTTCGCCGCGACGCCTCAGGTCCTGGCCCACAACCTCGAGACCGTGCCGCGCGTGTTCCGCCGGATCCGCCCGGCGTTCACCTACGAGCGCTCGCTCGGCGTCATCACCGCGGCCCGCGCCGCCGGCCTCGTCACCAAGAGCAACCTCATCCTCGGGATGGGCGAGACCACCGACGAGGTGGTCGAGGCGATGCGCGACCTGCACGCCGCCGGGTGCGACCTGCTGACGCTCACCCAGTACCTGCGCCCGACGCCGCGCCACCACCCGGTGGACCGCTGGGTGCACCCCGACGAGTTCGCGGCGCTGCGGCAGCAGGCCGAGGAGATCGGCTTCGCGGGCGTGCTGGCCGGGCCGCTCGTCCGGTCGAGCTACCGGGCCGGGAGGTTGTACGCGCAGGCGCTGGAGAAGCGAGTGGATCTCATCACTCGCCCTGCGTAGTCGTCGGTCACGCCACGTAATCTTCACCACGCCGACACACCACCGACACAGACGTCGGCTTTGCTTGACGCATCGCCTCGGTGCACGTTCCCCACCCGGAGGTCACCATGCCCACCGCGTTCGCCCTTCCCGCCCGGATCCTCCGGAACGGGGCTTCCCTCGGCTGCGAGATCCTGCTCGGAGCCCTCCCGCACGGCGGGCAGCAGGGAGCGCGGCGCAACGCCTGGGCGGCCATGGTCGACGACCACGCGCGCAGCAAGATGCGTCGCGAGGCGGAGCGCGTGACGGCCGAGGCACAGGCCCGCGCCGCGACGGTCGCCGCCGCCCAGTGATCGCCCCGCCCGGGGCGGGTGCGCGCTCCGGGTCCCGGGTCTCCTGCGCGGCGGTCTAGCGTTCGGCTCATGCCGAAGGGAACCCGCGAGCCCGTCTACGCGCCGGTGGTGCGCGTCGCCCTCGGGCTGTTCCGCGCCCTCGACGTGGACTTCACCATCACTGGCGCCGAGAACGTGCCCACCACCGGCGGCGGCGTCGTCGTCATGAACCACACCGGCTACCTCGACTTCGCCCTGGCCGGCGTCCCGTTCTGGAAGGCGAAGAAGCGCCTCGTGCGGTTCATGGCCAAGGACCAGGTCTTCAAGAACCCGGTGTCCGGGCCGCTGATGCGCGGCATGAAGCACATCCCGGTGGACCGCACCGCGGGCGCCGACGCCTACGCCGCGGCGGTGGGCGCGTTGAAGCGGGGCGAGCTCGTCGGCGTCTTCCCCGAGGCCACCATCAGCCGCAGCTTCTGCCTCAAGGAGTTCAAGTCCGGCGCCGCCCGCATGGCCGCCGAGGCCGGCGTGCCGCTCTACCCGATGGTGCTCTGGGGCAGCCAGCGCATCTGGACCAAGGGCCGCAAGCGGTCGCTGATGAGGAACCGGCACGTGCCGGTCTCGATCAGCCTCGCTCCCCCGCTGCACGTCGAGCCGGGCGAGGCCCCCGACGTCACGACCAAGCGGCTGCTCGACGTCATGCAGGGCCTGCTCGACGATGCCGTCGCCGCCTACCCGGTGAAGCCCGCGGGCGAGGACGACCGGTGGTGGATGCCCGCGCACCTGGGCGGCACCGCTCCCACGCGCGAGCAGGCCGGCGCGATGGACGCCGAGGAGGCCGCCGCGCGCCTCGCCGCGAAGCGGGCCAAGGGCGCTTCCTAGACTCCGGCTGTGGCTCTCGGGCGGAAGAAGAAGGAAGCGGACGGCGCGGACAAGGAGCCGGGGCGGGTCGCCCAGCTCCGGCAGGTCTACCGGCTGACCAAGGAGACCGACAAGAAGCTCGGCTGGATCCTGCTCGCCTGCTTCCTCGTCCCGCTCGGTCTGTTCGTCGGCGTGCTCGGCTTCCTCGTCGGGCCGGTCGTGCTGTGGAGCATCCTCGGCGTCCTCATGGCGTTCGTCGTCACGATGAGCGTGTTCACCCGCCGCGCGCAGAAGGCGTCGTACGCCGCGGTCGAAGGTCAGCCCGGCGTGGCCATCGGCGTGGTCGAGCGCCTGCGCGGTGACTGGAAGATCACGCCCGCCGTCGGCTTCACGCGCGACCAGGACCTGCTGCACCGCGTCATCGGCCGCCCCGGCGTGATCCTGCTCGCCGAGGGCCGCGGCTCGCGCCAGCTCATCGGCCCCGAGATCCGGCGCCTCAAGAAGGTCCTCGGCGACACCCCGATCACCACGTTCGTCATCGGCAACGGCCCCGACGAGACGCCCATCGCCAAGCTGCAGCTGGCCATCATGAAGCTGCCGCGCACGCTGCGGCCGGCCGAGGTGAAGACCGTCGACGCCCGCCTCAAGGCACTGCCGAACTCCGGTCCCTCGATGCCGATCCCGAAGGGGCCCATGCCCACGCGGGTCCCGCGCGGCCGCCAGCGCTAGCGCGGGGGTGGCGGCGCCGCGTTGACGACGACGGTGCCGGCGCCCCGGTCGTGCAGCCCGCGCGTGTCCTCGTCGAGCAGGAGCGTGAGCAGGTACGGGAACGGCAGGATCGTGAGCGCCATGCGGAACAGCGCCCACCGCAGCGGCGGGTTGCCGCCGTCGCGCCAGAGCATCTTCGTGTGCACGAACCGCATGCCGATCGACTGGCCCGTGAAGGTGGTCAGCAGCACGACCTCGGCGACGTAGGCGCCGGTGTTGACCAGGCCGCGGATGCCCGCGCTCACGTGAGGGTCGAACAGCAGCACGACCCCGCCGAGGATGACCGCGGCGACCAGGTCGAGCAGGGTGCCGAGCAGCCGCTTTCCCTGCGTGGCGATCGAGCCCGGGCCCTCGGCCGGCAGCCCCAGGCGCTGCCCGGGATAGGTCTGCTCAGCCGTCATGCGACGCGTTGCCCCTCTCGCGCTCTGGCGAAACACTGCGGAAACAGGCTCGACACCGGCCGGTGACGGCCCAGGACTACGTTACGGACACGAGAACCCCGGGTCCCGGGGTGTGTGCGCGGAGGTGGCAGCTTGTTCAGCTCGGCCGACGAGGTCCTCAAGGGCATCAAGGACAACGACATCGAGTTCGTCGACGTCCGCTTCGTTGACCTCCCGGGAGTCATGCAGCACTTCACGGTGCCGATCAGCTCCTTCGACGACGCGGTCTTCACCGACGGCCTCGCGTTCGACGGCTCGTCGATCCGTGGCTTCCAGCAGATCCACGAGTCGGACATGCTGCTGCTGCCCGACCCGACCACCGCGATCATCGACCCCTTCCGCACCCGCAAGACGCTCGCGCTGAACTTCTTCATCCACGACCCGATCACCAAGGAGGCCTACAGCCGCGACCCGCGCAACGTCGCGGCCAAGGCCGAGGCCTACCTCAAGGGCTCGGGCATCGCCGACACCGCGTACTTCGGCGCCGAGGCGGAGTTCTACATCTTCGACTCGATCCGCTACGACACGAACCAGCACTCGAGCTACCACTACATCGACTCGGTCGCCGGCGCGTGGAACAGCGGCCGCGACGAGCAGGGCGGCAACCTCGGCTACAAGCCGCGCTACAAGGGCGGCTACTTCCCGGTCCCGCCGACCGACCACTTCGCGGAC
Source organism: Mycobacteriales bacterium (assembly GCA_035545535.1). GTDB lineage: Bacteria > Actinomycetota > Actinomycetes > Mycobacteriales > CAJCIY01 > DASZYF01. The sequence continues at coordinate 6,510 of DASZYF010000231.1, forward strand.
CTGCGCGACGCGATGACGATCAACCTCGAGAACGCCGGCCTCAAGGTCGAGCGCGCGCACCACGAGGTCGGCACCGCCGGTCAGGCCGAGATCAACTACCAGTTCTCGACGCTGCTGCACTCGGCCGACAACCTGATGCTGTTCAAGTACCTCATCAAGAACACGGCCCACCAGCACGGCAAGACCGTCACGTTCATGCCGAAGCCGCTGTTCGGTGACAACGGCTCGGGCATGCACACGCACCAGTCGCTGTTCAAGGACGGCGCCCCGCTCTTCTACGACGAGGTCGGCTACGCGGGTCTGTCCGACACCGCGCGCCACTACATCGGCGGCATCCTGCACCACGCGCCGTCGCTGCTCGCGTTCACCAACCCGACCGTGAACAGCTACCACCGCCTGGTGCCGGGCTTCGAGGCGCCGGTCAACCTCGTCTTCTCGCAGCGCAACCGCTCCGCGTGCATCCGCATCCCGATCACGGGCACGAACGCCAAGGCGAAGCGCATCGAGTTCCGCTGCCCCGACCCCTCGAGCAACCCCTACCTCGCGTTTGCGGCGATGCTCATGGCCGGTCTCGACGGCGTGAAGAACAAGATCGAGCCGCCGGCTCCGGTCGACAAGGACCTCTACGAGCTGCCGCCGGACGAGCTCGCGTCGGTGCCGCAGGTGCCGGGCTCGCTCGACAAGGTGCTCGACGCGCTCGAGGCCGACCACGACTTCCTCTCCGAGGGTGGCGTCTTCACGCCGGACCTCATCGAGACGTGGATCGCCTACAAGCGCGAGCAGGAGATCGACCAGTTCCGCCTGCGCCCGCACCCCTACGAGTTCGCGCTCTACTACGACATCTAATGAGCGTGGCCTGACGGCCGCTCGTCGGAGGCCCGAAAAGGGCCTCTGACCTGCGGAAACAGGGTTCTCAGAACTGCTCATCAGTTGCCATCGTTTCTTGATCGTTTGCTCTCTCTGAGCAAACGGAGAGCAAACGGCGACGTAGGCTGAGGTATGGCGCACGTGCGCGACCAGTGGTTCCGGTCGACGCCGTCCGGGCGGGAACGCACCGCTCGCCACGGCGTCGGCCGGCGCTGGCTCGCGTCCTACCAGGACGTGAACGGGCGCCGGCACGCCCGGTCCTTCGACAAGAAGGTCGACGCCGAGCGCTACATCGCCCAGATGGCCAGCGACGTGGCCCGCGGCGCCTATGTCGATCCGGCACTGGGCAAGACCACGCTCGGCGACTACGCCCGGGAATGGCTGGCCGCGCAGACCTTTGACATCTCCAGCCGGGAGCAGGTCGAGCACCGGCTGCGGTCCTACGTCTATCCGACGTGGGAGGACGTGCCGCTCGGCCGGATCCGCGCCTCCGCAGTGCAGAAGTGGCTGGCCGAGCTGACCCACCGGCTCGCGCCGAGCACGGTCCGGCAGACGTTCATCCACTTCTCCGCGATCCTGTCCGCCGCGGTGGACGACGAGCTGATCGCGAAGAACCCGTGCAAGGTCCGATCGGTGACGCCACCGCTTGTGCCTCGCCAGCGGGTGGTCCCGTGGCCCCGGGAGCAGGTCCGTGCGGTCATGGACGCCCTGCCGGACCGCTACCGCACGCTGGTCGCGGTGGGCGCGGCCGCTGGCTTGCGGCAGGGCGAGATCTTCGGCTTGTCCGTAGACGACGTCGACTTCCTGCGCCGCACGATTCATGTTGTCCGGCAGGTGAAGTACGTGCGCAACCAGCTCGTCTTCGACGCACCGAAGTACGGCTCGGGTCGTGACGTCCCGTTGCCGGACTCGCTCGGCGTGCTGCTCTCGGAGCACCTGCGTGCATTCCCCCCAGTCACGGTCGAGCTGCCGTGGGGCGACCCTCAGGCCCCGAAGGCCAAGCGGGTTGCGGTTCCGCTGCTGTTCACCAGCCGTGAGCGCAAGGCGCTGAACCGCAACTACATCAACGCCTTCGTGTGGCGGCCGGCGCTGAAAGAGGCCGGTGCCCCAACGGCGCGAGGCAACGGCATGCATGCGCTGCGGCACTTCTGCGCGTCGAACTGGCTCGAGCAGGGCGTGTCGATCCGGGCGGTGGCGGAGTACTTGGGCCACCGCGACGAGGGGTTCACTCTGCGCACGTACACGCATCTGATGCCGACGGCTGAGGACAAGACGCGGCTGGCCTCGGATGCGTTGTTCGCCGATGCGCCTACGGCCGCAGCATCGGACGGGTAGTCCCGCTCGGTCGCCGAGGCGGTGCCGATCGGACAGGTCGGCGATGTGGGTGTCAGCCTGCGTCGGAGGCCCGGCTGGCGAGCCAGGCCGCGACATCCGCGGGGTCGTAGCGGCGGTAGCGGCCGACCTTGAAGGAGCGGGGGCCGGTGCCCTTGTAGTTGAGCTGGTGGAGCGTGGCGGGTGGCAGCCGCAGGTAGGCGGCCGTCTCTTCGTGCGTCCACAGGGCGGCCGGTGCCAGGGGAACCGTGTGTTCCGATCCGCGCCGCACGGGTTGCCCGGCGGGGAGTCGCACGACGGTCCGGCGATGCACGTCGGCCGTGGTCATCGGGCCAGCCCCTGCGGGCGCGGAGCAGCCGGCGCGGCGCCGAGCGTGCAGTCACGGGAGAGACCCCCGCTGTGGAGCGGCGCAGGGGAGGGTGCGGCCAGGTGGTCACTGGCGAGCTGTTGGGTCGTGCGGTCATGCAAGCGTTCGCGCAGATCGTCGAGCAGAGTCCGCACGCCAACGGGGTCCGCGCGGTCAGGCGGTGCACAGTCGGGTCGCTCGAGGTCGGCCGGAGCGAGGTAGAGGTGGTTGGCGGTCCGGCCGCGCGAGAGGGCGACGTAGGCGTGCTCGCGGGTCAAGCCGCGACCGGCGTAGACGAGCGTGGCGTCAACGGTCAGGCCTTGGGCCTTGTGCACGGTGAGTGCGTAGCCGTGCACGAGATGCCCGCTCGCCAGCCACTCAGCGCCAACGCTCACTGGGCGTCCGGCGATGAGCATGGTGAGCGCCTGGCGGCCGGCGTCGACGCTCGTGACGGTGCCGCGGCTGCCGTTGACCACGCCGAGCGTCGTGTCGTTGGCGGTGACCATGACCTGGTCACCGACGCGGAGGCGGAGGTCGCCGCTCGTGCTGTTGTCCCCGCGGGCGTCACGGGTCGCGATCACGAGCTCGTCACGGCCGAGCCGGCCCTCGGCGATGAGCCCAGTGCGGATTGACTCGTTGAGCGCGGCGACATCGCGGCGCAGCGGCGCGAGCACGAGCACGTCCCGTCCGTGCTCGGTCGCAGTGAGGTAGTCGCGTGCGATGGTCTTGGTGAGCTCGTCGGCACTGTTCGCGGTGTGCACGCGCTCGTGCTCGAGGTAGGCGTCGAGGGCTCCCCCGACGTCGCCGGTGCGGTAGCTGGAAAGGGCCTGGCGTTCCCATGCTTGGGTCTGGCGCTGGTTGCCGGTCAGCCGAATGGTGTCCGCCTCGGCGACGAGGTGGGTGTAGAGACCGCCGGCGCCGATCTCGGGGAGCTGATCGGGGTCGCCGACGAGCACGAGCTTGCCGTCGACCGCGTGCACCGCATCGAGCAGGCGGGCGAGCGTGCGGGTGTTGACCAGACTCGCTTCGTCGATGACGAGCACGACCCCATGCGGCACCACACCCCGCTCGGCATGACCGAGCATCGCGGCGACACTGGTCGTGGGGATGCCACTCGAGTGGTGCAGGTTGGTCGCCGCGAGCCGGCTCACGCTCGCACCCCACACAGCGATGCCGGCCCGCTGCCACTGCTCGAACGCGCACGCGAGCGCGGCGCTCTTGCCGGAACCGGGCGGACCGGCAACCACGTCGACCCGGCTGCCGCTCGTGAGCATTCTGCCGACCATCTGCTGCTGCTCGTCCGACAGAGCCGCCCACCGGGCGCCTGCGTGGAGGTGTGCGACCGCGACTGGCCGTGCGGGCTTGGCCGTGGCGAGTGCGAGTGCGTGCCGTTCGACGGTGAGGAGCTCGGCCGTGGTGTAGCGCCGCTCCCCCGCGCCGCCCGTTGCGTCGACGTGCTCCCCGCGGGTCGGCAGGACAGGGACGACGGCGGGATCGGTTATGAGGTGCGTGACGAGCTGATCGAGCCCGGCCAAGCTCAGCGGCATGCCGACCGGCAGCCGATCGCACAGCGCGCGGGCGAGGTCCTGGCGGGTGAAGGTCGTCTGGTCCGCGGTGACTCCGTTCGCGCCGAGCAGCTCGCGCGCGAGGCTGACGACGTCGATCGGCCCGGATGCCGTGCGACGATCGCCGCAGTGCCGCACGAGCGCGGCGATGTGCTCGGGGCCGAACCCGGCCGCCCGAGCTTCGACCTCCCACCGGGCTCGCGCCGCACCGGGAGCCTCCGCCCGTTTCGTGTCGCGGGTGGCGAGGGTGGCAGCCTGCGCTGCCTTCGGTCCGCTAGTGCCTTGTTGGTGGAGCGCGCGCTCGATCTGCGCGCGGCGCTTGGAGAAGGTCGCGCGCACCTTGGCCGGGATGCCATCGATCTCGGCGATCCCGCGACGGACCGGTCCCCATCCGACTCCGAGCGTGCGCGTGAGCTCGCCGCGCAGGACCGCCTGGTAGAGCGAGCTCGCCGTGCGGGCGTGCCGGAACAGCGCCCGGCTGTCCAGCGCGGACCAGCGACCGTCCGCGGCGTGGATGAGGTTGGGGATGACGAGGTGGGTGTGCAGCTGGGGATCGCCGGCGCGGCTGCTGGCATGGTCGAACGCCGCCACGATCAGTCCGTCCGAGCCGATCCTGTTCGCGCGTTGCCCGTCACCGTGGTGGCCGCGCGCGGCCCGGGCCGCGTGCCGCTGCAGGTAGGCGATGACTTCGCCGACGGCGGTGGCATGCGCGGTGTGGACTGCCGCCTCGACCTCGGGTGAGCCCAGCGCCATCAGGACGCTGACGCTCTTGGGCGCCGACACCGTGACATCCAGGCCGGCGCGTCGCACGTCGCGGCGCTTGTCCGCATGACGCAGCGCACCCGTGTAGCGGTCGGTGCCGTCACCATCGCGGTACAGCGCGACCGGGTCCAGCCCGGTCCGCGCGGCGATCCGCGCAACCACCTCGACCGCGACGGTCGCGGGGCGGCCCGCGTCGGTGCGGGTGGCAAGCGCGAGCAGCGCCCGGCTCTGCCGTGCGTCGCCCAGGTCGGACCAGGCCTCGCGGGGCAGCAGTCGCTCGAGCGTTCTGACGAACGGTTCCGCGGGCAGACGGCCGCGCGGATCGGCGCGCAGCACGGGCGCGACCAGCCGATGCCCGACCGGGCCGCGTCCGGCGAGCAGGCCGCGCAGCACCTCACCGCCGGTCGCGTCAATCGCACCGGTCAGTCCGAGCGCACCGGCTCCCCCGCCCAGCCAGCGGCCGGCGGCACCGGTGTTGCCCGCACTCGACGTCTCTGGGCCGTCATCCGGTGCGCTTTGCCCGGCCGCCTCACCGGTGTAGTAGTCGACGGTGGCCCCGGAAGCGGGTTCGATCCCGTGCCCACGCTCACCGTCGCGAGCACCGTCCCGGTCGTGCTCGTGGTCGCGCGCGTGCTCGTGGTCGCAGTCAGCACCGCGATCGAGGTAGTAGGCCGCGGCGTCACCGGCGCCGACCAGCCCGATCGAGATCACCGCGCATCCCGGCGGGAGGAACGGCGTGGCACTGGCCGCCGAGGAGACATGGCTCAGGACTACGCAGCGATGACCCCACTTTCGTCCCCACCAACGACCCCCGCTTGTCACTGTGACGGGTTAACGTGGGCTGATGAGAGACGGCGGCGCCAGGGTCACGCCAGTGCGCTCAGCGGTCTGCGCGCACTGCCGGCAACGCTTCCCCATTCAGCGACGCCCCGGACCGCCGCCCCAGTACTGCAGTCCGGCGCATCGACAACGCGCCTACGAAGCCCGCCAAGCAACCGCGCGAGCCGACCTGCGCGACGCCGAGTTCGAGGAGCTCGCCGCACTACGCCGACGTGTGAACCTTCTCGAGCGCGACAACCTGCTGCTGCGCCGTGAGCTCGAGGACGCGAACGCCGAGCTCTCCGAGCTGAGGCCGGTCAGCCCGGCGATCGCCCGTCTCGTCGGCCGCGAGGCTCCTACCCCACCGCCGCCCGCTCGCTCCCGACGGCGGCGTCGCTGACATCACCGTTCGTATCCCGCAGGGATACCAGGGTGTGCACGAACAAGATCGATCGCCCCGACCTCCCTCACCCGACCTCCCTCACCCGACCTCCCTCACCCGACCTCCCTCACCCGACCTCCCTCACCCGACCTCCCTCACCCGACCTCCTCACCCGACCTCCTCACCCGAACTCCTCACCCGAACTCCTCACCACAACGATCGATCCACGACTCTTCTCGCGCCACACCCGCCGCGAGTGTCGTGGTCTGGAACTCGCCCGGTGCTGTTACTGGCTCGCCCGAGTGTTGAGTGGGCTTCAGAGGTCGCGGTTGCTGCGTGTTGCTCGGGAGTGCGCCGGCCACCAGTTGTTGGGGCCGAGGAGGGCTGCGCAGGCGGGGACGACGAGGGTGCGGACGATGAAGGTGTCGAGGAGCAGGCCGGTGGCGATGGCGAAGCCGATCTCGGCGAGGCCGAGCAGGGAGCCGGTGATGAGGGCGGCGAAGGTGCTGGCGAAGATGACCCCG
>DASZYF010000232.1:0-2887 GCA_035545535.1 Mycobacteriales bacterium
CGACCTCGCCGCGGCCTCGGGTGCTCCGCAGCTCGCCGCCCTCGTCGGCGACGAACGTTCCGCCCAAGCCGCCGGCTGAGCACGCGACGCCGTGCGCTGGCGCGCACGACCGTCGTCCGCCGAGGCCGCCGGCTGACTGACGCCGTGCGCTGGCGCGCACGAGCGTCGAAGGGCGGCTGACGGGGTGTGCGTGCGGTTCGCCCAGCGGTTCGCTGCGGGCCGCTTCCCGGTGATCAAGGACGTGCGCAGTCGATCAAGGACTTGCGCAGTCGATCAAGGACTTGCGCAGTCGACCAAGGACTTCTGCGGGACCGTCAGCCGATCGGACCCGCGGTTCTCCTTGATCGAGTGCCGTTCTCCTTGATCGACTCGCCTCCCGCACGCGACCGCCGAGCCCGACGCCCGCCTACCTGGTCAGCCGCTCCTGACATTTGTCGCCGTCAGGCGACGGCATCAGGTGCGGTGCAGGTCCCAGGCGCCGTGGAGGTGCTCGGGGATGGCGAACGACGGGCGCTCGCCGTGCCGGTCGGCCCGCACGAACATCTCGAGCACCTCGCGGCTGAACGCGCGCAGCGCGCGGGACAGCGGGCTGATGTGGCCCGTGGTCAGGGACATGAACGCGACGCCCGGCTTCATGCCGCTGATCGCCAGCTCACCCAGCCGCCGGTGCGGGATGGCCAGCACGTCCGCCACCTCGTCGCCGCAGAGGTGGCGCATCAGCGCGGCCGGGATGCCGTCGGCGACGGTGCCGGGCGTGAGCTCCTCGAGCAGCTCGAGCAGGGCGCCGGCGAGGCGACGGCCGCCCGGCGTCTCCTGCTGGTTGCGCCGCCGCAGCCGCACCTCGGTCGCGCGGGCCGACTCACGTTCGAGCGGCAGCACCGACGGGTCCACGCCGAGCAGGTAGCCGACCACCGACCAGAGGTGCATGTAGGCCGCCGCACCGCGCTCCTCGTACTCGACACCGAGCGCGTCGAGCGCGTCGAGCATCGAGGTGCTGAACGCGAGCAGCCCGCCGAGCAGGTGCTCCTGGCTCAGCGGCTCGCCCCAGAGCGGCGACCATGCGTAGGAGTCCGGTGCCGGCCGCTCGCTGCGGTCGATGCGCGGGTCGTTGTTCACGAGGTAGCGGATGCCGGCGTGCAGCAGCCGCACGCGCCGGATAGTCGTGTGCCCGACCGCGCCCTCCTCGAGCCCGCCCGGCGTCGTCACGTCGAGCACCATCTGCGCGGTCTCGAACACCCGCCGGCGCGCATCGGTCTCGAGGCGCGCGGTCAGGTCGAGCACGTGCGCCGTCGAGCTGGCCGCGTAGCCCATCGGCAGCGCGCAGCAGAACAGGCCCATGCCGATCTCGAGGCCCCACTGCGTGAAGAAGCGGGCGCCTTCGTCGAGCAGCTCGCGGTCGGCCCACGGCGGCAGCGGGGCCGGCTCGGCGAGCCAGGCCTCGACGACCTCGTGCCGGCGCTCGCCGGGCTGCGGGTGGCCGACGGCTGCGTGGAAGAAGTCGGCGTGCGTGCGCGTCTCGGCGAAGTACGCGGCCGCGGCCGCGTCGGCCGGGGGGTCGCCGGCGTTGCTCATCGCCGCGAGCTCCTCGGTGCTCAGCTCGGTCGTGATGCCGGTGGTCACGTCCGTGCGCACTGCTCACCTCCCGTGCGGTGCCCATCAACGCCAGGGTGCCCGCGTCACGTGCGCAGCGGAAAGGTCGGTCGCGTGCCCGACACCCAGGAGCGCGAGCGCGACGCGCACCTCGTCGAGGAGCTGCGTGAGCACGGCCTGCACGCCGTCGGCGCCGCCGACCGCGAGGCCCCAGAGGCACGGCCGGCCGATGAGCACTCCGCGGGCGCCCAACGCCATGGCCGCGACCACATCGGTGCCGCGGCGGACGCCACCGTCGACGAGCACGTCGACGTCGCGACCCACCTCGGCCGCCACCTCCGGCAGCACGTCGGCGGTGGCGAGCACGGTGTCGAGCTGTCGTCCGCCGTGGTTGCTCACGACGACGCCCGCGGCACCGGTCTCCACCGCGGTCCGCGCGTCGCGCGCATCGAGCACGCCCTTCACGAGCAGCGGGACCGGCGATGCCGCGACGAGCGTCTCGAGGCCACGCGCGTCGAGCACGTAGGGCGCCTCGCCCGACGCCGCGATGGTCGACGGCGCCGGCTCGGGGTCCCACGGCAGAGCACGTTCGCGGTCGCGGACGCCGAGCACCGGCAGGTCGACGGTCACGACGACCGCTTCGTAGCCGAGGTCCGCCAGCGGTGCGAGCATCCGCACGCCACCGTCGAGGCCGCCCCGCAGGTAGAGCTGGAACCAGCGCGGGGCGCCCGGCTCGGCCGCGGCGAGCTCGGCCGGCGTTGTCGTCGCGGACGTCGACAGGCAGAAGATCGCGTCGGCCCGGGCGGAGCCGCGCAACGTCTCCGGCTCGGCGCCCGCGTGCAGCCCGCGGTGGAACGCGGTGGGTGCCACCAGCAGCGGGTGCGGCCGCGGCACGCCGAGCAGGGTCGTCGCGGTGTCGACCTCGGTCACGTCGACCAGCACGCGCGACCGCAACGCCCACCGGCGCCAGGCGGCCACGTTGTCCTCGAGCGTCACCTCGTCGGCCGCACCACCGGCGTAGTAGGCCCATGCCTCGGGGGACAGCGCCGCCCGCGCCGCCGCCTCCCAGCCCGCCGGCGTGACCGGCAGCGCGGCGCTCATGGCCGCTCCGGGAGGGAGGCGGCGAGCTCGGCGTAGAGGCGGACAAGGTCGGGCAGCTGGTAGTGCGCGTTGAGGCCGCTCGGGTTGGGCAGCACCCACACGGGACGCCCGCCGAGCGGTTCGGGCTGCGGGCCGAGCGCCGCGTCGCGGCGGCCGGTCGCGGTGCGCCACGCGCCGACGCCCAGCACCGCGACCT
>DASZYF010000233.1:0-8144 GCA_035545535.1 Mycobacteriales bacterium
GCACGTGGTGTGCGGCGCCGCTCCGGAGGCAGTGCGTGGATCAGGTGGCGGGGACGACCTCGATCGGGACCGACACCGTCACCTCGGGGTGCAGGCGCACGGAGACTGTGTGCTTGCCGGCGCTCTTGATGTGGCCGGGCACCTCGATGCGGCGCTTGTCGAGCGCGGGACCGCCCGAGGCCTTCACCGCGTCGGCGACGTCGGCCGGCGTGACCGAGCCGAACAGGCGCCCGCCCTTGCCGGCCCGCGCCTTGAGCGTCACCGCGACCTTGCCGAGCTCGGACGCGATCTCCTGCGCGTGGCCGAGGTCGCGGACCTCGCGCGCCGAGCGGGCGCGCTTGATGTCGGCGGCCTGCTTCTCCACGCCACGGGTGGCGACGACGGCAAGACCGCGCGGCACGAGGTAGTTGCGGCCGTAGCCGTCGCGCACCTCGACCACGTCACCAGCAGCACCGAGTCCGGTGACCTCCTGGGTCAGCACGAGCTTCATGTCAGCGCGCCGTGGAGGTGTAGGGCAGCAGAGCGACCTCGCGGCTGTTCTTCACCGCGATGGCGACGTCGCGCTGGTGCTGCGCGCAGTTGCCGGTGACCCGACGCGCGCGGATCTTGCCGCGGTCGGAGATGTACTGGCGCAGCAGCGCGGTGTCCTTGTAGTCGACGCCGGTCGCCTTCTCCTTGCAGAAGCGGCAGACCTTCTTCTTCGGCTTGCGCAGAGCAGCCTTGGGCATTTCGCACTCGTCCTTAGTTCGGCTGGGGAGCAGTCAGTGAGGTCAGAAGGGGGGCTCGTCGTACGGCCCGGGAGCAGAGGAAGGAGCCGGCGCGGACGCGGGCGGGTTGGACCACGGGTCGGCGACGCCGCCGCCGAAGTCACCGCCGCCACCACCACCGCTGAAGCCACCGCCGCCACCACCACCACGTGCGGTCTTGTTCACGCGCGCGGTGGCGTTGCGCAGGCTCGGGCCGACGTCGTCCGCCTCGACCTCGTAGACCGTGCGCTTCTCGCCTTCCTTGGTCTCGTAGGACCGCTGCTTGAGACGGCCCTGCACGATGACCCGCGAGCCCTTCACGAGGGACTCGGCGCAGTTCTCCGCCATCTGCCGCCACACGTTGACGGTGAGGAAGAGGCCGTCGCCGTCCTTCCACTCGTTGGTGGCCTTGTCGAGGAAGCGCGGCGTGGATGCGATCCGGAAGCTCGCGACCGCCTGGCCGCTCGCCGTGAACCGCAGGTTCGGGTCCTCGACGAGGTTGCCGACGATCGTGATGTAGGTGTCGCCCGCCATCGCGATCAGGCCCCAGCAGGTGCAGCAGCAGGCTTCTTCGCGGCGGCCTTGGCGGCCTTCTCGTCCGGCCGCATCAGCTTGGTGCGGAGCACCGCCTCGTTGAGGTTCAGCTGGCGGTCGAGCTCGAGCACGATCTCGGGCGTGGCCGAGAGCTGGATCACCGCGTAGATGCCTTCGAACTTCTTCTTGATGTCGTAGGCAAGACGGCGCTTGCCCCAGACGTCGACGTTGTCGACCGACCCACCGCCGGTGCGAACGACCGACAGGTAGGTGTCGAGCGAGGGGGCGACGGTGCGCTCCTCGAGCTCGGGGTCGAGGATCACCATCAGCTCATAGCGACGCATGGAAGACCTGCCTCCTCTGGACTCAGGCGGCCACGGTCCATCCGTGGCAGGAGGTCGCGTGCGTCACACGCAGTGGAAGAGCCTATCAGCGGCCGTGCGGCCGCTTGACCGTCGCTGTGGATCAGGAGCGCAGGCCACGGACCGCGCGGGCGACGGCGCTGCCGACGCCGGCGATCAGGAAGATCCCGATGGTGATGGGCAGACCCCGGTGGCGGGCCGGCACGGGCTGGGCGAGGTCGACGACCGGCGGGGTCGACGGGGCTGCCGCGGTGGGCGCGGGCGTCGCCGGGGCGCTGTAGGTCGGGAGGACGATCGACGGCTCGGGCGCGACCGAGGGCTTGACCCCGCTCTGGATGGGCGCGAGGGACGGCTGCTCGCTGGGCAGCTCGCCCGGCGGGATCACCACGACGTCGGTGCTCGGCGACGCCGAGGGGCTCGCGTGGTGGCTCGCCGAAGCCGACCGGGAGGGCGCGTGCGACGCCGAGCGGGAAGGGCTCGCGGACGGCCTCGTGGACGCCGAGCGGGACGGCGATGGCGTGCCGGTGGCGACGACGCAGGCGGTGACACCGCTCGGCGGGGCAGGTGACGACGGGATCACCACGGCGGCGAGCGCGTGCTCGGACGGCTCGAGGAGCGCGGCCGGGACGTCGCCGGTGTAGCGGAGCAACGTCGGCACCGCGGTCGGCAGCGCGAGGTGCCGCACCGCGCCGGCAGGCACCGTGACGGAGAACGTCGGCGCGTTCGTGCGCGAGACGGTCAGCGGCCGGTCCTCGTGGTTCGTGATCGACAGGCCCACGCCGTAGGACGGCGCCGCGGTCACGGGAGCGAACGAGCCGCTCTGGTAGGAGACCGGCGCGTCGTCCGCGGCGGGCGCCGCCGACGTCGACGGGGGGCAGGTCGGCAGCGCGGCGGGCCGGCTCGTGGACGTAGGCGCGCTGGTCGTCGCACCGGCCGAGGACACGTCGACCGTCGCGATGACAGCGACCACGACGGCGAACGCACCGGCCCCGCCCGCTGCCGCGAGCGCGGCCAGACGAGAGCGGGCGCGCACGCGCACATGCTCGCATGGGGACCTCAGCGAAACCCCTGGTGACGCTCGCGATGCTGTCGTCCGCGCCCGACCGCGCCATGCCCGCGCGGCTCAGCCCAGGGTGAAGACGAGGTCGGGGCCGACCGTCTGCACCGTCACGCCGGCCGGCAGAGGACCGGGTGCCGGGACCTGGCCGCCGAGCTCGACCACCTCACCGACGCCGAGGGATCGCAGCGCGTCGACGGCGTCCGGCTCGGGGAAGCTCTTCGCGACGTCCCGGATCTGCGCGGTCAACGTCGGCGTGAAGCCGCTGCCGCCGTTGACGATGTCGGGGAAGCCGTCCGTCGACCAGAACATCGTCGTCTCGTCGCTGATCTCATCGGTGGGCAGCACCAGCACGGGCCGCCCGCTCGCGGCCGCGACCTTGAACGACGCGGGCTCGGGCCGCGGCTTCGGGTGCGCGGTGGTGCTGATGCCCTCCATGAGCACCAGGCCCGCGCATACCAGCGCGACCGCGACACCGACCGGCCGGGCCGTGGCCCGCGACAGCTCGTCGACGATGCGGTCCACCCCGGTCGCGGCCAGCAGCGCGAGACCGAGCAGGGTCCACACCACCAGGCGGCTCGGGGTGCGCACCCCCTGCCAACCCGGGACGTGGTCGAACAGCAGCCGGTAGGTCAAGCGCCCGCCCCAGGGCGTCGTGCCGAGCGCGAACAGGGCGGTGGTGCCGACGGCACCGGCGAGCACGATCCGCCGGCGTACACCCCACACCCCGGCGACGAGACCCACGAACGCGAAGATCGTCACGAACAGACCGGGGGCGATCGTCATCTCGGCGGCCCAGCCGAGCTTCGCACGGCTCGCGTCCTGCGCGTGCCCCCACAGCCAGTCGGTCGACGGCGTGATGAGCAGCCCGCGGAACGGAGGGCTGTAGAACGAGACCTCGGCGAGCGTGCGCCGCGCCTCGGGGTGGTCGTGCACCGCCTTCAGGTAGCGCCCACCGACGAGCCCGGCGACGAGGACGAACAGCACGAGTCCGGCGCCGTCGGCGATGAGCAGCCGGCGCGGCAGCGCGGGTCGCCCGCCGACGAACCACCACCCGACCGCGATCACCGTCACGAGACCGACCACCATCGCGAAGGCGAGCCCGAGCCCGAACCCGAGCGACACCTGGTACGCCGCGACCGCCCAGCCCGCGACCGCGCACCACGGCCGCGTGTTCTCGAGCTCCGGCCGGCGACGGCCGCCGAGCGTGTAGCCGTGACCGCGCGCGAGGAGCGCGAGCGTCAGCGGCAGACCGCCGCTGCTGATGATGTGCAGGTGGCCCGCCTGCGACAGTCGCCACGGCGCGTAGCCGAACGCGAGCCCGGCGACGACGGCGCCGGGCCGGCGCGCACCGAGCTGGCGCGCGAGCAGGAACGCACCCCACGTCGCGAGCGCGAACGCCGCGATGTAGAAGGCGTTGTAGCGGACGAGCGACGCCGTCGGCCCGTTGCCGAACAGCAGCGAGAACGGCGCGTCACCGAGCAGGGAGTCGCTGAAGGCCAGCGAGTTCGGCAGCGGGAAGAAGGTGTTGCTGTCGAACGCCTGCAGCGGCTGGTGCACGAGCGCGTGCGCACCCCAGCCGAGCTGCCAGCTCTCGAGCATCGGATCGCCGAGGTCGGCCGGGATCGTCGAGGCCGGATGCCAGGCGGACGGCCAGGTCATGGCGATCGCGATGACCGTGCTGACGCCGAGCGCGGCCCACGCCTCGCGCGCCGCCCGCGACAGCGACCTCATCCGGTGGGTGCGAACGCGGGTGCGTCAGGTGGTGCCGACGGTGGTGCCGGGGGCGGCGCGACGGGGGCGGGCGGCCCGGACCAGTCGTAGCGGTCGGGCACGCCGTCGAGCACACCACCCACCGGGTCGTCGTCGATGCCGTCCTTGCGCACCGGGTCGCGGTCCGGTCGCAGGATGTCGCGCACGATGAGTGCGCAGAGGAACAGCAGCATGAGGTCGCGGACGACGACCGCGGTCGCGAACACGTCGTAGCTCACGCCCGCGCCGCTCTTGTCGAGGTGCACGAAGTAGAGGTAGCGCGTCACCACGACGACGATCTCGCTCGCCTGCCACGCGAGGAACTCCCGCCAGCGTGGTCGCGCGAGCGCCCACAGCGGCAGCAGCCACAGCGTGTACTGCGGGCTGAACACCTTGCTGGCCAGCAGGAACGCGACGACGGTGAGGAACAGCAGCTGCGGCAGGCGCGGGCGGCGCGGGGCGAGGAACGCGAGCACCAGCACCGCGGCGATGAGTACGAGCGCCGTGGCCTCCCACGCGAGGTTGAGGTGCGACGGGACGCTCCACGCGTGCGCCGGCATGTCCTGCGAGCGGTCGAGGACCGACAGCCAGCTGCCCTTGTCACGCCCGGTCGCGTGCTTGAGCAGCAGCCACAACGAGTCCCAGTCCTCGGTGCGTCGGATGTTGCCTTGGAAGAAGCGCATGACGGAGTTCGACCCGCCGTCGTGCCAGGGGGAGAGCACCGACCAGAACGAGTGACCGTCGCCGTGCCCGGTGAGGACCTGCCACGGCGACGGGCCGGCCTTCACCGCGTCGCACTCCGCCCCGCCACCCGGGCAGTCCTTGAACGACGGCGACGCGATGTAGACGGGCAGCGTCACGGCGACGAAGCCGACGACGGTGCCGATCGCGGCGCGCCACCACGCCCGCATGCGTCCCGCGCGCAGGCACAGCGCGAGCAACGGGATGAGGAACAGCGCGGGGTAGAGCTTCGCGGCCATGCCGAGGCCGAGCAGGATGCCCGCGAGCATCGGCCGCTTGCGCGCCCAGGCGAGCAACGCGGCGCTCGCCAACGCGACGGCGATCATGTCCCAGTTGGTCGCGAGGTGCAGCACGAGGGTGGGCGCCAGGGCGACGAGGGCGGCGTCCCAGATCCTTCTTCGCCCGGCCGCCAGCCCGGTGCAGATGACGGTGACCAGAGCGCCGAGGGAGAGCAGCAGGACCGTCATGTCGTAGAACAGCGCGCTCCGCGGGTCAGCGCCGTCCTTGGGCGTCGCGCCGTGCGCGACGAACGACGCCACCTCCATGACGGCGCCGATGAGCACCGGGTACTCGACGGGGT
Source organism: Mycobacteriales bacterium (assembly GCA_035545535.1). Lineage (GTDB taxonomy): Bacteria > Actinomycetota > Actinomycetes > Mycobacteriales > CAJCIY01 > DASZYF01. The sequence continues at coordinate 5,773 of DASZYF010000233.1, forward strand.
GGTCGACGTAGGGGACCTGCTTCGAGGACAGGCCCTCGGTGCCGTACAGCGCGACGACGTCGGAGTAGCACATGCGCGTGTACTGGTAGACGCCGCCGTTGTGCGACCAGTTGCGGACGTCGCGGCACTGCTCCTTCTGCGCCCAGCCGAACGCGCACATGAGGACGGTCAGCGCGATGAGCACGCGCAGCGGCGTGATGAACCACCGCTTCTCCCCGATGCGGGCGAAGCGCCCGGGCGGTCCGCCGATGATCGTCGACAGCTCGCGCACGAGCGGCTCGTCGTGCGAGGGCAGCACGATGCGGTCGCGCGACTGCTCCGCGTCCTGCACCGTGCCGACCGCCACGCAGCGATCCTGCCTTGCCGTCGCGGTGGGCGCGTACGTCAGACGCGGGCGCGCCGTCGCGGGCGGCTCGGCTCCTGGCCGTGCCCGACCACGTAGGACTCCACGAGGTGGTTCCAGCCGCAGCCCGCGCAGACCTCGACCACGTACACGCGGACCTCGGCGTGCTCGGCGGCGACCTCCTCGACCTCACCTGGGAACGCCGAGCGACCGGAGGACGAGCCGAGCTCGTCGCCGTAGAGCCAGGTGGACAGCAGCAGGCGGTTGCCGGCGCAGACGGGGCAGGGGTAGCCCGCCGGGGTCCCGAGCGTGGTGGCGGCCCGGCGCAGGAGCGGGTCGGCGTCGCACACCTCGTCGCGGCGGACGCGACCGCGGGCGAGGTCGGCGAGGACGCCCCGCCGGACCAGCGCGTAGTCGACGAACGCCCGGCCTGCGGGGCTTCGAGGACGTGGCGCCGACGCCATGCGCGCCAACCTACGACGTGGCCGGTGGGGCGTGGCGCACTCCTCCGCCGCGCCCGGAGGCTTCCGACACGCCGTGGTCGGGGTCACGTTGCCCGGTTCGCCGGACCTGGGCTATCGTCGTTACCTATCGGCGCGATACATCGCCGCCATCGATCGGTTCGCAGCAGACGAAGGGAACCCCGTGCTGGAGTTCGCGGTCCTCGGACTGCTCTCCGAGGGTCCCCTGCACGGCTACGAGCTGCGCAAGCGGATGACCGAGCGCCTCGGCGGCGCCCGCCGGGTGTCGTTCGGCTCGCTCTACCCGACCCTGCGCAAGCTCCAGAGCGCGGGCCACATCACCGTGTCCGACACCGAAGCCGCCACGCGCCTGACCGGCCGCCGCACCGTGGTCTACGAGATCACCGCCGAGGGCAAGGAGCGCTTCGCCGAGATGGTCGCCGAGGCGGGTCCGGCCGCGTGGGAGGACGAGGCGTTCGGCGTCCACGTCGCCTTCTTCTCCCAGGCCGACCCCAACACGCGCCTGCGGGTGCTCGAGGGCCGGCGTGGCCGGCTCGAGGAGCGTCGGGAAGGCCTGCGCGCGTCGCTCTCCCGCACCGCGGAGCGCGTCGACCGCTACACGCTCGACCTGCAGCAGCACGCCTATGACTCGGTCGAGCGCGAGGTGCGCTGGCTCACCGAGCTGATCGACCGTGAGCGCACCGAGAGCACGGCCCCCGCAACGCCGCACGCACCTGCGTCCAGCACAGCCCCGTCCCAGCAGCCCCAGCACCACTGAACAAGGAGTCAAGTCCATGGGTTCCGTCCGCGTCGCCATCGTCGGTGTTGGCAACTGCGCTGCGTCGCTCGTCCAGGGCGTCGAGTACTACAAGGACGCCGACCCGTCGTCGCGCGTGCCCGGCCTGATGCACGTGCAGCTGGGCGAGTACCACGTGCGCGACGTCGAGTTCGTCGCCGCGTTCGACGTCGACGCCAAGAAGGTCGGCTTCGACCTCTCCGAGGCCATCGGCGCCAGCGAGAACAACACGATCAAGATCTGCGACGTCCCGCCGACCGGCGTGACGGTGCAGCGCGGCCACACCCTCGACGGTCTCGGCAAGTACTACCGCGAGACGATCGAGGAGTCCGACGCGGAGCCGGTCGACATCGTCGCCGCCCTGCGCGAGTCCCGCGCCGACGTGCTCGTCTGCTACCTCCCCGTCGGCTCCGAGGACGCGGCGAAGTACTACGCGCAGTGCGCCATCGACGCCAAGGTCGCGTTCGTCAACGCCCTCCCGGTCTTCATCGCGGGCACCAAGGAGTGGGCCGACAAGTTCACTGCCGCAGGCGTTCCGATCGTCGGCGACGACATCAAGAGCCAGGTCGGCGCGACCATCACGCACCGCGTGCTCGCCAAGCTGTTCGAGGACCGCGGGGTCATCCTCGACCGCACCTACCAGCTGAACGTCGGCGGCAACATGGACTTCAAGAACATGCTCGAGCGCGAGCGCCTGGAGTCGAAGAAGATCTCGAAGACGCAGGCCGTCACGAGCAACCTCGAGCACGACCTCGGCAAGCGCAACGTCCAC
>DASZYF010000234.1:0-7357 GCA_035545535.1 Mycobacteriales bacterium
CTGCGGCGGGCTGTCCGAGGATGAGCTGCTGGCCGCCGGCGCCTCCGCGGTCTTCGACGACCCGCATGCGCTCCTGGAGGCGGTCGACGCCTCCCCACTCGCCGCCCTGCTGCCTTGAGCAAGCGCCCGCCCCGCCGGGACGCCACCGCATCGGCAGCGCGTAGCGTCAGCGCGATGGGTGTGCGCGAGCGGTTCAACGTCACCGAGCTCGGTGACCCCGCCGCGCCGCCGATCCTGTTCGCGCACGGCTTCGGCTGCGACCAGAGCATGTGGCGCCACGTCGCTCCACGCTTCGCCGCCGACCACCACGTGGTGCTGTACGACCTCATCGGCATGGGGGGCACGGATCCGGGCGACTACGACGCGGAGCGCTACAGCACGCTGCACGGCTACGCCCTCGACGTGCTCGAGATCGCCGGCGAGCTCGCATTGCGGGACGTCGTCTTCGTCGGTCACTCGGTGTCCGCGATGAGTGGCGTGCTGGCCGCCGCACAGCGCCCGGAGCTGTTCTCCTCACTGGTGCTGGTCGGACCGTCCCCGCGCTACATCGACGACGAGGGCTACGTCGGCGGCTTCAGCGCGGCCGACATCGACGACCTCCTCGCGACGCTCGAGCGCAACTTCCTCGGCTGGTCGGCTGCGATGGCCCCGGTCATCATGGGCAACCCGGGCACGCCCGACCTCGGTGCGGAGCTCACCCGCCTGTTCTGCGCCGCCGACCCGGACATCGCCCGGCGCTTCGCAGAGGTCACCTTCCGGTCGGACCAGCGCGCCGACCTGAAGCGCGTCGCGACGCGCACGCTGGTGCTGCAGTGCTCGAACGACGTCATCGCCCCCACCAGCGTGGGCGCCTACGTGGCTGAGCAGATGCCGGCCGCGACCCTCGTGCAGCTGCGCGCCAGCGGCCACTGCCCCAACCTGTCGGCGCCTGACGAGGTGACCGACGCCATCGCCGACTTCCTCGCGATCGCGTCCTGAGCCGCGAAGCGGGGCCTCAGCCCGTGGCCGGCGCGTACGTGGAGACAGCACCGAGCGGCCGCATCGTCCGCGTCGACGACGCGTTCTGCACGCTCACCGGGCGGACGGAGGAGGAGCTGGTCGGGCACCTGCGCTTCGTCGACGTCCTCTGGGCCGGCAGCCAGATCGTGTACGAGGTGCGGCTGACCCCCTTGCTCGATGCGGCCGGTGCGGTCACCAACCTCGCGGTGGACATCCGTCGCACCGACGGGATGCGCGTGCCCGTGCTGGTCTCCGCGTCCGCCGAGCGCACCGCCTCCGGACAGACGCGCCTCGTCCGCTACACGGTCCGCCCGACCGAGGGCTGACGCGACGGCCGGGCCACGCCCGCGCGCGTCAGCGCCGGGCGGCCGAGACGCTCGCCGCCGTGCCGAGGTAGGCGATGCGGGCGTCACCGACCGGCGTGCCGGTGCCGCGACTGCACACCATCGCCAGCGCGAGGGCGCGCGCCGGGTCGCACCAGCCGCCCGAGCCGCCGAAGCCGAAGTGCCCGAACGCCGTCGGTGACGCGCCGCGCGTCGTGAACGCCTTGTGGTAGCCCAGGCGCCAGCCCATGGACATCCCGAGCACGACGTCGCGGCCACGCCCGTGCACGGTGCCCGCCTTGCGCACCGTCTCCGGTGACAGCAGCTGCAGACCGTCGACGGTGCCGCCGCCGGCGATCATCGCGTACATCTTGGCGAGGGAACGTGCGGTGACGAAACCGTTCGCGGCCGGGATCGCGGCGTCCATCGCCTCGACCCGCCAGAGCACGTCCTCGATCCCTTGGGGCGAGAGCGCCTCGAGCACACGGTTGGTCGCCGGCAGGTTCGTGAACCGTTCGGCGAGCCCGCCCTTGCGCGGGTTCGCGAGGCGCAGCAACGGCTTCGCCATCGGCGCGAGCGGCGCGACACGGTCCCGCTCGGCCGGTGGGCAGCCGATGTAGAGGCCGTCGAGCTTCAGCGGCGCCGCGATCTCGTCGGCGACGAAGGTGGTGATGTCGCGGCCGTCGACCCGCCGGATGATCTCGCCGACGAGCCAGCCGTAGGTCAACGCGTGGTAGCCGTTCCGCGTGCCGGGCTCGTACGCCGGCCAGGCGTTGGCGAGCGCGTCCACCATGAAGTCCCAGTCGAGCATCCGCTCGGAGTGCTCGATGAGCGACCGCACCTTGTGCAGCCCGGCGGCGTGCGTGAGCACGTGCTGCACGGTGCAGCTCTCCTTGCCGGCGCGGGCGAACTCGGGCCAGTACTCACCGACCGGCGCGGCGTAGTCGACCCGGCCGCGGTCGGCGAGCAGGTGCAGCGCCGTCGATGCGATGCCCTTGGTGCTGCTGAAGCACATCGACAACGTGTCCTCGCGCCAGGTGTCACCGCCGGCGCGCTGCCCGCCCCAGAGGTCCACGACGAGCTCGCCACGGTGGTAGACCGCGACCGCGGCCCCGCCGTCCGTGCGGCGCAGCTGGCGCTCGAACACGCGGGCGACCTCGACGAACCCCGGATGCACGTACCCGTCCACCGCTCCATCCTGACGGAACCGACGGCGCGCTCGTGCGGGCCGCGCGGGACGGGCCGGGGAGGACCGGAAGTCAGCGGCTCGTCACTCCACGCCGCTCCTCGGTGAGCGCCGCGCGGTTCACCTTCATCGCCGCGCTGCGCGGGATCGCATCGATGAGCTCCATCGACTTGGGCACCTTGAACGGGTGCAGCCGGGACTTCGCGAACGCGCGCACGTCGTCCAGCGACGGCGGGTCGGCCGGGTCGGCCGGCTCGACGATCGCGTGCACGCGCCGGCCCCACTCCTCGTCGTCGAGTCCGACGATGACGATGTCACGGATCTTGGGGTGGTCCATCAGCGCGGTCTCCACCTCGGCGGGGTAGATGTTGGCACCGCCGCTGATGATGAGGTCGCTGCGCCGGTCGACGAGGAACAGGAAGCCGTCCTCGTCGAGGTAGCCGAGGTCGCCGACGGTGCAGAAGCCCTCGTCGGTCATCGTCGGCTGCGCACCGCCGAGGTAGGTCGACCCGCCGTACGCCTTCGAGCGCAGGTAGACCTCGCCGACCTCGCCGGGCGCGGCCGGGTTGCCGTCGGCGTCGAGCACGCGGACCTCGCTGTCGCGCGCCGGCCGGCCGACGCTCCCCTGCTTGTCCATCCACTCGTCCGCGCGGATGGCGGTGATGCCCAGCCCCTCGCTCATGCCGTAGGACATGATCAGCTTGTCGGCGCCCACGAGCCCGGCCCACCGGTGCACCAGCCCGGGCGGCATCGGCGCCGCGCCCTGGGTGATGACCTTGATGCTCGACAGGTCGCGGTCATCGATGCCGGGCACGTCGGCCATGCGCTTGAGCATCGTCGGCGTGCACGTGAACGCCGAGACGCGGTGCCGCTCGATCACGTCGATCGCCTGCGCACCGTCGAAGCGCTCGAGGACGATCACGCGGTCGCCACCGAGCAGGTTGTAGAAGGAGTGGAAGCCGTTGAGGTGGTACATCGGACCGAGCACGAGGATCGTCTGCGGCCGCGCGACCGGGCCCCACTTCTCGGCGAACGGACGCGCGAGCTCGGGGCTGTAGACGCCCGGACGGCTCGCGAGGATCACCTTGGGCAGCCCGGTCGATCCGCTGCTGCAGATGCCGTGCGACTGGGGCGCGACCACGTCGGCGAAGTCGGAGACCGGCCCGCCGGCGGTCGCGTCGATCCACGCGATGTCGTCCTCGCCGAGGTGCACGTTCCCGTCGACCACCGCGCGCAGCCGCTCGAGCTCCCACTCGGGCAGGTCCCAGCGCATCGGCACGGGCACGGCGCCGAGCTTCCACGCCGCGAAGACCGAGAGCGTGAGCTGCGGGCTGTTGCGCAGCCCGATGCCGAGCCGGTCGCCCTGACCGAGACCGCGGTCCGCGAGCGCCGCGGCGACCTGGCTCGAGCGCCGGTCGAGCTCGGACCAGGTGAACGCGGTCTCGGTGCCGTCCGCCGCGACGTGACGCGACACCACCGGCGGCTCAGGATCGGCGGCGCACTCCGCCGCGAGCTCGGCGATGCGGGCCGCGATGCTCACTGCCTCCACGCGCGGAGCCTGGCACAGCGACGACGCCGGGACGGGCCACGTCAGGCGGAGGCGGCCTGGGCCGGCGGCGCCATGGCGATGGTGGCCCGCACGATGCGCGCCGCTTCAGCGGTGAGCGCCCGCTGCAGGGTGTTGACGTAGAGCGCCCGGAGGCAGGCGACCGCCTCACCCGGGCTGACGTCGACCGCGTGGTCGATGCCCGCGCGGGTGCGGAACGCCTCCATGTCTCCGACGAGCAGTGCAGCTTCCCAGCACGTGCGGTCGTGGCGGGCGGCGACCGCCACGATGCAGAGCGGTTGAGGGAGCGGGAGTGTGTTGATCATGCGGGCGACGATGGACCGCGCTCGTCGGCGCCGGTGATCGCCACACCGGTGATGAGCAGAAAGTCACGTGCATGTCACCCGCCGACGGGGAGCCTGCCCGCATACGTCCGAGTTGCGATCGCGTGCGGTGGCGCGTCACGACAGTCCGTGACAATGATGCGGAGGTGGCCAACCCCGATGGTCCGGAGGTGTTCTGCCTCCTCGCCGTTCCCGCTCTCGCACACGCGGAAGCCTGGGAAGCGGCGCTGTTCGCCGGGCGCCACGAGATCTTCCGCACGCGGGCGGGTCTGGACCATCCGGTCACGGGGGATCCCGACGTCGCGATGAACCACCTGCGGTCCGAGCTGGGACGCCAGGTGGCTCGCTTGCTCGCCCCCGTGATCATCCCGGAGCAGAAGACACCGCCCGTCTCGGCGTGACCCGTTCGCCGGGCGCAGCGACGCTCAGGTTGGGCGGGCGTTGCGTCCGCGATCGCCCTGTCCGGTCATCGTGCGGCAATCCGCGCGAGCGACGTCAATGGCACGAACGGGTCCGCCGACAGGCTGCTCATGTCCCCTGCGCCATCGCCGCTCCGGCCGGTCACCACCGGGACCCTCCGGGTCGCGACCGTCGTGCTGCACAACTACCGATGCTTCACCGGTTGGCACGACATCGCCGTCGACATCGCGCAGCACCACCCGTCGATGGGCAGCCACTACCAGCGCCTGTGCGGTCCGAGCCGCAACACCGTGCTCCAAGCGGTGCTCGTGGTCCTCTGCGGTCCGCGCGCGGAACGCATCGCGTTCACCGTCGGGCGCGATGAGTCGACCGACGTCGCCTACCGCCGGTTCATCGAGGGCGCGCTGTCCCGCGCCGCGCTCCGCGAAGGGCAGCGGTGCATGAGCGGACGTGTGGACCTCGACACGGAGGACGGCCGGCGCACGACCGTCGTGCGCGTGTGGAGGTTCGCGCCGGACGGCTCGATCGCCGACGAGCGGGTGGTCCGGCTCGACGAACGTGGGCGGATCGAGCTGCACGACTCCACCGACGACGCCGTCGAGGCGCTGCTCTACAAGACGGCCCCCCTGCCGGCGCTGAACAGCCTCGCCGGGTCGGCGTGCCATCGATCGTGCCCGTGCACCGCCGGCGCAGCAGTGACGCCGTTGCTCATCCCCCGTCAACGCGGACCCGTGCGCGGCTCCGACGCCGGGCGCGTCCGACGGGCCCACGAGCTCGCCGGCCTACCTGAACGGTCTAGGTAGGACGGGGACCGCGCGGGCCGGCTGCTGGTCTGATCGGGCCATCGCGGGCGATCCGTCGGACAACGGCGGCCCACCGACAGATCCGACACAACCCCTCATGTCGGGTCATAGGTGGGCCGCCGCGGTGTGAGCCGGCTCATACACGCCGGATCGACGGTGGTCCGGGCCGCGATCGTCGGCGTGTCCGCGCAGCACCACGCCCCCGTCGCTGCTGGGCTTTCCCTCGGCGCGTTCGCCACCTCGGAGGCCTGCGATGGATGTCGTCAAGCACCGCGAGCTGATCGACGAGACCGCAGCACCGCACGACCCTCCCGGCGTGCTGTTCGTCGGCCGGCGCCTGCAACCGACGGACCCGGTGCTGTCCCTGGCCCGGGCGTTCTGCTGCCGCTGCGACCGCGTGGTCTGCCTCGAGCACCTCGTCGTGCTCTCGCCGCAGGACCGCGTGCTGTGCCTCACGTGCATCGACGCCGCCGCCGAGACCCCGGCCGCCCGCTCCCCGGACCGCCTCCGGCTGCTCGCCGGTCTGGGCCCGTGGCCCTACGCAGCGGCGGGCGGGCTCGCGTTCGTGCCAGAGCAGCGCCGGCCGGAGCCCGGGTAGGCCAGGCCAGGGATGGGTGTCCGTCCGTCAGGCGACCGCGCGGAACGTCGGCCGCTCCCGCACCCGGCCCAGCAGCTCGGGCGCCGCTTCGCGCAGGAACTGCTCCTGCGACTCGTCACCGACCTGTACCAGCGCGACGTCGGTGAACCCGGCGTCCCACCACGGCTCCAGCGCCTCGACGACGGCGTCGAGGTCGGGACCGCACGGGATGCCCTGCGCCACCTCGTCGACCGTGACGCTCTCGGACGCGGCGGTGAAAGAGCCGGGCAGCGGCAGCTCGGCCATCACCGGCCACCCGGAGCTGAACCAGCGGAAGAGCTCATGGGCGCGCTGCGCGCACCGGTCGGCGTCCGGTCCCCAGCAGATCGGCAGCTGCCCGATGGCCCGGCCGGCCGGAAGGCTCGCCTGCTCGCGCTGCTCGCGCCAGCGCTGCACGAGCCCGGCATCGGGCTGGACCGCGATGAGGTGATCGGCCGCGGAGCCGAAGCGGTCCACGCTCCGGTCACCGGAGACCGCGACGCCGACCTTGAGGCGTCCCTCGGGACGGTCCCAGAGCCGCGCCGCGTCGACCGTGAAGTGATCGCCGTGGTGGGTGACCGTCTCGCCGTCGAGCAGCCGGCGGATCACGTCGATGGCTTCGGCGAGCATCTCGTGCCGCGTGCTGACCCGCGGCCAGCCCGGCCCGACGACGTGCTCGTTGAGGTTCTCGCCCGCTCCCAGCCCGAGCACGAAGCGTCCCTCGGAGAGCAGGCCGACGGTGGCGGCCTTCTGGGCCACGACGGCAGGGTGGTAGCGCATGGTCGGGCACGTCACGTAGGTCATGAGCCCCACTCGCTCGGTCACCTGGCTGACCGCGCCGAGCAGCGACCACGCGTAGGGCGAGTGGCCCATCTCGGGCAGCCACGGGAAGTAGTGGTCGCTGCTCACCAGGTAGTCGAAGCCGCTCTCCTCCGCGAGCCGCGCGTAGCGGACGAGCTCACGCGGCCCGCTCTGCTCCGTCATGAGCGTGAAGCCGATCTGTCCAGCCACCGGACCGTCCTCGCCTCGTCGGGGTCTCCCTGCGAGCAGACCTACCCCGCGAGAGCGCAGCGCTCACGGCCGCCGATCTCCACTCGGTGCGGTGTCGACCGGTCAGCAC
>DASZYF010000235.1:0-23652 GCA_035545535.1 Mycobacteriales bacterium
CCGACCGCGGCGACCGACACCGCCGCGGCCCGCAGCGGGACGGTGACCGCCTTCTGCCCCGAGGACGCGAGGGCGCGCAGCAGGTACGCCGGCGTGAGCGGGCTCTTGTCCCGCTCGGACTCCTTGCGCGCCTTCTCCATCAGGTCCGCGAGCACCGGGAGCACCGGCAGGTCGCCTGATGTCGGCTTGCGCCCCTGCTTCAGCGCGTCCGTAGCCGCCGTGCGCACCGCATCGGAGCGGCCCTCGAGCGCAGCGTCGATCTCAGCGTCGTCGAGCTCGGTGAGGCCGATGAGCAGGTGATCGAGACCGATGTACTTCTGCCCCGCCGCGTGGGCGTGGTCCTGCGCGAGCACGAGCGCGCGCCGGGCATCGTCGGTCCAGCGCTCGAACATGCGGCCGGGTCAGTCGGGGAGGCCGTGCTTGGCGCGCACGATGCCGACGATGCCGCGCATGATCTCGGTGAGCTCGTAGTCCTTCGGCGTGTACACGGCGGCGACGCCCTGCTCGATGAGCCACTTCGCGTCACCGTCGGGGACGATGCCGCCGACGATCACCGGGACGTCACCGGCGCCCGCCTCGCGCAGACCGGCGAGCACGTCCGGGATGAGCTCGCGGTGCGAGCCGGACAGGATCGACAGGCCGACGACGTCGACGTCCTCCTGCACGGCCGCGCTGACGATCTGCGCCGGCGTGAGCCGGATGCCCTGGTAGACGACCTCGAAGCCGACGTCGCGGGCTCGCACCGCGACCTGCTCGGCGCCGTTGCTGTGACCGTCGAGGCCGGGCTTGCCGACGAGGAGCCGCAGGCGGTGGCCGATCTCGTCCCCGGTCCTCTTCACCAGCTCGCGCACGCCGGCGATCTGTGCACCCGCGTCACCACCGACCGTCGCCGCGGAGACACCGGTGGGTGCGCGGTAGGAGCCGAACACCTCACGCAGGACGCCGGCCCACTCCCCCACGGTCACGCCGGCGCGCGCGCAGTCGAGCGTCGCCGGGATGAGGTTCACGTCGGTCTTCGCCGCGTCGCGCAGCGCGCGCAGCGCGTCGTCGACCGCCGCCGCATCGCGCTGGTCACGCCACGCGCGCACGGCTTCGATCGCGTGCTGCTCGACCTCGGGGTCGACGGTCTGGATGGCGGCGTCGAGGTCGGCGAGGAGCGGGTTGGGCTCGGTCTCCTGCCACTTGTTCACGCCGACGACGATCTGCTCGCCGCTCTCGATGCGGCGACGGCGCTCGGCGTGCGCCGAGACCATCTGGCCCTTCATGTAGCCGCTCTCGACCGCGGCGACCGCACCGCCCATCGCCTGCACGCGGTCGATCTCCTCGCGCGCACCGGCGACGATCTCGGCGACCTTGGCCTCGACGACGACCGAGCCGGTGAACAGGTCCTCGTACTCGAGCAGGTCGGTCTCGTAGGCGAGGATCTGCTGCAGCCGGAGCGACCACTGCTGGTCCCACGGGGTGGGCAGGCCGAGCGCCTCGTTCCACGCCGGCAGCTGGAGCGCCCGGCAGCGCGCGTCCTTCGACAACGTGACCGCGAGCGCCTCGAGCAGGATCCGGTAGACGTTGTTCTCCGGCTGCGCCTCGGTCAGGCCGAGCGAGTTGACCTGCACGCCGTAGCGGAACCGCCGCTGCTTCTCGTCGGTGACGCCGTAGCGGTCGCGCGTGAGCTCATCCCAGAGCTGGGTGAACGCGCGCATCTTGCACATCTCTTCGACGAAGCGCACGCCGGCGTTCACGAAGAACGAGATGCGGCCGACGACCTCGCCGAACCGCTCCGGCGGGACCTGGCCCGAGTCGCGCACGGAGTCGAGCACCGCGATCGCCGTGCACATCGCGTAGGCGACCTCCTGCACGGGGGTCGCGCCGGCCTCCTGCAGGTGGTAGCTGCAGATGTTGATCGGGTTCCACTTCGGCAGCGCCGTGTAGGTGTAGGCGATCATGTCGGTGATCAGCCGCAGCGACGGGCCGGGCGGGAACGCGTAGGTCCCGCGCGACAGGTACTCCTTGACGATGTCGTTCTGCGTCGTGCCGTTGAGCGCCGCGACGTCGGAGCCCTGCTCCTCGGCGACCACCTGGTAGAGCGCGAGCATGTACATCGCGGTGGCGTTGATCGTCATCGACGTGTTCATCTCGGCGAGCGGGATGCTGTCGAACAGCGCGCGCATGTCACCGATGTGCGAGATGGGGACGCCGACCTTGCCGACCTCGCCGCGCGACAGCTCGTCGTCGGGGTCGTAGCCCGTCTGCGTCGGCAGGTCGAAGGCGACCGAGAGACCGGTCTGGCCCTTCGCGAGGTTGCGCCGGTAGAGCGCGTTCGACTCGGCCGGGGACGAGTGGCCGGCGTAGGTCCTGATCACCCAGGGTCGGTCCGCCATGCCGAAAAGCCTACGGCGGCGCAACCTGCCGGCTACCGACGGGTAACCCCGATCACAGGTCCCTAGGCTCATCCGCGTGCCGTTGGACCCCGACAAGCTCCCGATCCAGCTCCTGCACGACCGGGTGCTCGTGGAGGCCAAGCCGGAGCACGGCGACCGCCGCTCCAGCGCGGGCATCGTGATCCCGGCGACCGCCGCGGTCGGCAAGCGCCTCATGTGGGGCGAGGTCGTCGCCACGGGCGGGACCGTGCGGCTGGTCCAGACGGGTGACCGGGTGCTCTACGACCCGGAGGACAAGGCGGAGGTCGAGCTGCACGCCGCGACCTACGTGCTCATGCGCGAGCGTGATGTGCACGCCGTCGCCGCGCAGCGCCTCGGCGACGACCTGACCGGCCTCTACCTCTGACGCACCCGTCGGGCATCCGCACGGAAGCGCTCAGGACGCAGGGTCCGGGCGGAGTCGCACCACCGGAGCAGCCGGCTCCGGGGCGGTGTCGCGCGCGTCGCCGCCCGGGGCGGCGGGCTCGAGGGCGATGATCCGGTCGAGCCGGGTGCGGTGCAGGACCCGGTGCAGGTCCGGCCCGACCGCCCGCAGGACGAGGCGGCGGCCGGCCCGGCGGGCTCGGCGGTGGGCGGACAGCAGGGCGCCGAGGCCGGTGGCGTCGACCAGCTCGAGGCCACCGACGTCGACGATGAGGTCGCCCACGCCCGCGTCGACGGCCGTGTGCAGTGCCTCGCGGAGCTCGGCGACGGTGAGCACGTCGACGCGCCCGGACACGTGCAGGACGCCCTCGGTCACATCGACGGTGACGTGCACCTGACCTCCCAGCCGGTCCGGACAACCGCAGGGACCGCGCGCGGCGGTGCCCCCCTCACCGTTACGACGCCCGCCACCGCCGGATGGTTGCCCGGAAAGTCCTGTGAGGGATCACAGGATGGTCTCGATCGGGGCCCGCCCGCGCCGCCGCGTCCGCCGGGCGCCGGCCGAGCGCCGCGGCGGGCGGTGCGCCACGATGGGGCGGTGACCGTGGCGGCTCCCGTGCTCACGCACCAGGACGGCGGACAGGTCATCGCGCTCGTCGTGGTGGCCGCGCTGGCCCTCGTGCTGCGCTGGGTGTACTCGGTGCGCGGGCGCGAGGAGCGCATGCGGGCGGCCCGGGCCGCGCGCGACTACGGCACGCTCGTGCCTGTCCGCACGCTGCCGTCGGCCGACGCCGCCGAACAGGTGCGGGCCGCCCTCGCGGATGCGGGCGTGCGCGCGACCGTCGGTCCGGCGCTCGGCCCGGAGCACGGCGAGCCGGTGCGCATCTCGGCGAACGGCTACGTGCTCCCGCGGGCGAGCGGCCCGGTCGGGGTGCACGTGCTCGTGTTCCCCGCGGACCTCGGGCGCGCGGAGGACGTCTTGGGGACCCCGTAGGACCCTAGGAAGCGCCGACCCGGGTGACGTCGGCACCGAGCCCGGTGAGCTGCTGGAGGAAGCCCGCGTACCCGCGGTCGACGTGATGCACCTCGTGCACCTCGGTCACACCGTCGGCGACCAGCCCGGCGATGACGAGGCCCGCGCCGGCGCGCACGTCGCTCGCGCGCACGGGCGCGGCCGACAGGCGGGCGCGGCCGTGCACGACGCAGTGGTGCCCGTCGGTGCGCACGTCGGCGCCGAGGCGCGAGAGCTCGTCGACGAACTGGAACCGGCCGTCGTAGAGGTTCTCGGTGATGATCGCCGCGCCGTCGCTCACCGATGCGAGCGCGATCGCCAGCGGCTGCAGGTCGGTCGGGAAGCCGGGGAACGGCAGCGTGACGACGTCGACCGCGCGTGGTCGTCCGTTCATCGCGACGCGGAAGCCGTCGGGGATCGACTCGACCTCGGCACCGGCGGCGACGAGCTTGTCGAGCGCGACCTCGAGGTGCTCGATCCGCCCGCGACGGATGCGCACATCGCCGTGCGTCATCGCGGCGGCGTAGGCGAAGGTGCCGGCGACGATGCGGTCGGGCACGATCTCGTGCGTCGCGGGGACCAGCGCGTCGACGCCTTCGATCGTCAGCGTCGACGTGCCGACGCCGTCGATGCGGGCGCCCATCGCGGTGAGCAGCTGGCAGAGGTCGACGACCTCGGGCTCGCGCGCGGCGTTGTCGATGACCGTCGTGCCCTTCGCGAGCACGGCCGCCATGACGAGGTTCTCGGTGCCGGTGACGCTCGGGAACTCGAGCAGGATCGGCGCGCCGCGCAAGCCACCCGCGCGCGCGACGAGCATGCCGTGCTCGGTCTCGACGACCGCGCCGAGCCGCTGCAGCCCGTCGACGTGCATGTCCACGCCGCGCGAACCGATCGCGTCGCCGCCGGGCAGTGGCACCCGCGCCTCGCCGCGTCGCCCGACGAGCGGGCCGAGCACGCAGATCGACCCGCGGATCCGGCGGACGAGGTCGTAGGGCGCCTCGACCCCGGTCTCCTCGGGGACGTCGATGGTGACCGTGCCCGCGGCGGCGTCCTCACGCACCCGCGCGCCGAGGCCTTCGAGGATCGCCCCCATCGTCTGCACGTCGCTGATGGCCGGGACGCCGGACAGCGTGGTCGCCCCCGGCGCGAGCAGCGTGGCGGCCAGCAGCGGCAGCACCGAGTTCTTGGCGCCCGGCACGTCGACCTCGCCCTCGAGACGGGCGCCGCCCGTCACGCGGAAGTGCTCGGCCACGGCCCTACGGTACGGCCCCCGGAACGGCCCGACCCCGTGCAACCATCACGCCGCCCTTCGCGTCTGTCGGGGCATGGACCAGGGTGACCGGAGAGGCGGGAGCCGGGAGCTTGCGAGCGGTCCCAGACGTGATTTTCACGCCTACGTGCGCGACCGCTCCCCGGCGCTGTTGCGGACCGCCTACCTCCTGACCGGCAACGCCGACGAGGCGGAGGACCTGCTGCAGGACGCGCTGGCCCGGCTGCTCAACGCTTGGTCGCGCGTGCGGGAGGAGGATGCCCTCGACGCCTACGTGCGCCGGACCATGGTGAACCTGCGCACGTCGCGCTGGCGGCTGCGCCGGGTCCACACCGTTCCGGTGGCGGAGCTGCCCGAGACCGCCGTGCACGACCCGCACTCCTCGCCGTTCGACCGCGACGCGATGTGGGCCGCGCTGCTGCGGCTGCCACCGCGGATGCGCGCGGTGCTGGTGCTCCGCTTCTACGAAGACCTCACCGAGGCCGAGGCCGCTGCGGCGCTCGGGTGCTCCATCGGAACCGTGAAGAGCCAGACCTCGCGCGCCCTGACCAAGCTCCGCGCGGACGAGGCATTGATGCAGGAGGCCATGCTGTGATCGATCTGACCGACCCGTCCGCCACCGACGTGCGCGAGGTGCTGTCGTCGCACGCGCACGACATCGGTGCGCCGCGCACCGACCTCGCGTCCCGCGCCGAGCGGCGTGCGCTCGCGCTGCGCCGTCAGCGCACCGTCGCCCTGATCGGGGGTGTCGGCGTCATCGTCGCCGCGGCCATCGCGATCCCGCTGTCGCTGTCGGGTGCCAGTGGAGCCCGGACGAACATCGACCAGCTGCCGCCGGGCTCGGACTTCACCCACAACATCCAGTCGACGACGGTGCCCATCCTCGCGAACGACCCCACCACGTGGCCGTTCCGCGGCGACGAGCGCATGAGCCAGGCGCTGCGCGACCCCGCGAAGATCGCGGTCAACCTGCTGGACCGCACGGCGGCGTACGAGGTGCAGCCGCTGTGGGCCGGCTCCGCGCCGTACGGCGACCGCATACTCGCGTTCCTCGCCGTGCCGGCCGACCCCGCGAAGAGCGTCGCGTTCGGCGTGTACCAGCAGCCGACGTCGGGTTCGGGCTTCCTCATCCAGCCCTACGACATCGGCCGGCACGGCCAGCTCGACGTCTTGATGCTCAACCTCGCCCTGCGCACCGGCTCCATCAAGTACCTGACGATCATCGGCGCCCCAAGCGTCTACGACTTCCAGATCAAGGTGCACGACGGTTCGGCCGGGAGCGCCATCCAGCCGTGCGACACCCACGACGGGGTCTCCGTCTGCCCGGGCGCAGACGTGACGACGGACCAGGTGCAGCTGCTGGGCCCGCAGGGCCGGGTCATCGCTAGCGAGAAGGTCCACTACGACCAGCAGGACTGAAGCCCCTTCTACGCTGACGGCATGCCTGGGGTTCACCTGACTCGGATCTACACGCGCACGGGCGACGACGGCACGAGCGGCCTCGGCGACTTCTCGCGGGTGCCCAAGACCCACCCGCGGCTGGTCGCCTACGCGGACACCGACGAGACCAACTCGATCATCGGCGTCGCGCTCGCGATGGGTGGGCTCGACGACAGCCTGGCTGATGACGTGCGCACCGTGCTCACGCAGGTGCAGAACGACCTGTTCGACGTCGGCTCCGACCTCTGCGTGCCCGTGACGCCCGAGACCGAGGGCCGGGCCCGCATCACCCAGTCCTACATCGACCGGCTCGAGGCGGCGTGCGACGAGTTCAACGAGCGGCTGAAGCCGCTCGACTCGTTCATCCTCCCCGGGGGTTCGGTCGCGGCCGCGCACCTGCACGTCGCGCGCACCGTCGCCCGCCGCGCGGAGCGCAGCACGTGGGCCCTGCTCGAGGTCGAGCCCGAGACGACGCACGCGCTGCCGGCGACCTACCTCAACCGGCTCTCGGACCTGCTGTTCATCCTGGCCCGGCTGGCCAACGACGGGGGCGCCGCCGACGTGAAGTGGCGCCCGGGCGCCAACGCCTGAGGGAGCCGCTGATGAGCACCGACGCGACCTGGGTCGCCGAGCTCGGGACCGACGGTCCGTCCGTCGTGCTCGTCGCCGCCGACGGCAGCGAGACGGCCATGAACGCGCTCGCGTTCGCGTTCGGGCTCGCCCGGCGCAACCGCGCGCGGCTCGAGGTGGTCACGGTCAGCTCGACGTCGACCGCGGCGTCGCTCTCCCCCGGTGCCGCCGCCGCGCTGATCCAGACCGAGCAGGAGATCGGCAGCGAGGTCCGCGCGCGCATCGAGGCCTCCGCTCGCGAGCTCGGCGTCGCCACCCGCGTGTGGGAGCGCACCGGCGACCCCTTCAGCGAGATCGTCTCGGTCGCCGACGAGGTGCGGCCCGACGTCGTGCTGGTCGGTGCGAGCCAACAGGCCACTCACCGGCTCATCGGCTCCATCGCCGTGCGCCTGGTGAAGCTCGGCCGCTGGCCGGTCACCGTCGTCCCCTGAGCCGCCCGGCCCCCCCACCTTCCATGATCCGTGCGAGATACGCCCGAAAATCGGGGCCATCTCGCACGGATCACTGGTCGAAGGCGGTGCAGGACGGTCCGCAACGCTTGCCGCTTCCTCGCCAGCCGTTGCGCTGGAGCACCCGGATCTGCTGTCCCGCGATCTCGCAAGGCTGACCGACCTCGTCCTCCCACCCATAGCGAAGCGTGCGGTCACCGACCTCTTCGGCCGCGTTGTCAATCTTCATGTCACGGAAGCGGCCCTCGCGGCCGTCGTGCCAGAGCGCTCCGTCCAGCTCCTTGCGTACGACCGCCACAAGACCGTCACCTTCGAAGATCACATCGACTCGGTGCTTCAGCTTGCCGGTGTAGCGGATGACCTGCCGAACGCTCGGCAACCCATGCGCGCGGTCGTTGAGGAGGTCTCGGCGTTCCAGCGGTGACTCCGCTCCGTCGGCGACATCCGCGAGAACCTCACGGACGAGGTCCCGGTTGTGCATCCGTGGCCGGATGGCAAGTGCCTCGCGAAGGCGCGACACGGTGGTGATGCGCCCAGCGACGGAACGTGCGATCGCGGCGACGACGTCGTCATCCGCACGGCACCGGTGCACGACGTCGAGCGTCGCCGGCTCGGGACGGACCCTGGGCGGCGAGGCGTTCCACAGCACCCGATCAGCGCCGAGGTCCGCGAGGTGACGGATGACGACCCCGTCGATCGGCTCCACGTTCCGTCCGTCGATGACTGCGACGGTGACCAGCTTCGGCACCGCGATGCGCCTGGGCGCTGCGAGCCACACCGCGGTCTCGTGCGATGCCGCGACCGGCTCACCCACACCGTGCAGCGCCGCCCACACCCGTCCGAGGTCCGAGGGCGGACCGGTGAACGTGGCGAACGCGTGGCGGTTCAGCATCTGCCACTTGCCGGCTCGCACTGAGGTCAGCGCCGAATCGGCACTGATCCCGTGCTCACGACACTGCCGGCGACTGACGATGCCGGCTTGGTCCGCGACCAGCGCGGCGAACGCGTCCGGATCGATCGCTGAGGTCATGGCCGAGCAGGATCGATCGGGCGACCAGCCCGTGCGGTGCGCGCGCGTCCAAGCTGTGGACGACCTCGCCGAGTGACCCGTCCAGCGGTGATCCGTGCGAGATACGCCCGAAAATCGGGGCTATCTCGCACGGATCATGGAGATCCGGGGGTCAGTGGGCGGCGGTGAGGGCTTCGCTCGCGCGGACGCGCGCCTGCGCGGACTTGAGCGCGGCGAGCTTGTCGGGGTCCTCGGAGGTCGCGCCCTCGTTGGCGCTCACCTCGGCCCGGGCGGCGGCGACGTCGATGTCCCGGGCCATCACCGCGGTCTCGGCGAGGATCGACACCTTCGTGCCGGCCTTCTCGTCGGGCGAGACCGAGAGGAAGCCGCCGTCGACGGCCGCGATGATCTCCTCGCCGTCGACCGGACGGATCCGCACCACGCCGTAGTCGAGCGCGGCGAGCAGCGGCGCGTGCCGCGGCAGCACACCGAGGTCACCCTCGAGGCTGCGCGCGAACACGTACGTCGCCTGGCCCGTCCACACGACGCGCTCCGGCGAGACGAGCTCGCAGGTCATGTCAGCCATGTCGCCTCAGATCCGGTGCAGACCGTCAGGACTTCGCGAGCTCGGCAGCCTTGCGCTCGACGTCGTCGAGACCGCCGCAGCTGAAGAACGCCTGCTCGGGCACGTTGTCGAACTCGCCGTCGCACACCTTGTTGAAGGCCTCGATGGTGTCCTGACGCGACACGAACGAGCCCTCCTGGCCGGTGAACTGCTTCGCGACGAAGAAGTTCTGGCCGAGGAAGCGCTGGATGCGGCGGGCGCGGCCGACGAGGACCTTGTCCTCCTCGGAGAGCTCGTCGATGCCAAGGATGGCGATGATGTCCTGGAGCTCCTTGTAGCGCTGGAGCACCGACTGCACGCGCCGAGCGGTGTCGTAGTGCTCCTGGCCGACGTACTGCGGGTCGAGCGCGCGCGACGTGGAGTCGAGCGGGTCGACGGCCGGGTAGATGCCGAGCTCGGAGATGGGGCGCGAGAGCACCGTGGTCGCGTCGAGGTGCGCGAACGTGGTGTGCGGCGCCGGGTCGGTGATGTCGTCGGCGGGGACGTAGATCGCCTGGAGCGACGTGATCGAGTGACCACGCGTCGAGGTGATGCGCTCCTGCAGCTCACCCATCTCGTCGGCGAGGGTCGGCTGGTAGCCGACGGCCGACGGCATGCGGCCGAGCAGGGTCGACACCTCGGACCCGGCCTGCGTGAACCGGAAGATGTTGTCGATGAACAGCAGCACGTCCTGCTTCTGCACGTCGCGGAAGTACTCGGCCATCGTGAGGGCCGAGAGCGCCACGCGGAGTCGGGTGCCCGGCGGCTCGTCCATCTGACCGAAGACGAGCGAGGTCTTGTCGATGACGCCGGACTCGGTCATCTCCAGGAAGAGGTCGTTGCCCTCACGGGTGCGCTCACCGACGCCGGCGAACACCGACACACCACCGAACTGGTCGGCGACGCGGGTGATCATCTCCTGGATGAGGACCGTCTTGCCGACGCCGGCACCACCGAACAGACCGATCTTGCCGCCCTGGATGTAAGGCGTCAGGAGGTCGATGACCTTGATGCCGGTCTCGAAGATCTCGGTCTTCGGCTCGAGCTGGTCGAAGCTCGGGGCGGAGCGGTGGATGGGCCAGCGCTCCGTGATCTGCAGCGTCTCGATCGGCACGTCGAGCGGCTTGCCCAGCGCGTTCCACACGTGGCCCTTGGTGACGTCGCCGACCGGCACGCTGATGGCCGAGCCGCTGTCGTGCACCGGGGCGCCGCGCACGAGCCCGTCGGTGGGCTGCAGCGAGATGGCGCGCACCTGGTTGTCACCGATGTGCTGCGCGACCTCGAGCGTGAGCGTCGCGGTCTCGCCGGCGACCGTGCGGTCGACGGACAGCGCATTGAAGATCTCGGGCATCTCGTCGGCGGCGAACTCGACGTCGACGACCGGGCCGATGACGCGCACGACGCGTCCGGTGCCCCCCGTGCTCGTGCCCGCGGGCGCGTCCTGGGTGACCGTCATGACTGGTTATCTCCTCTGGTCGTGCGTTGCGTCGTCGGGTGGTCTGCGGGTCCGGTGATCAGCCGGCGTTCGCGAGCGCGTCGGCGCCGCCGACGATCTCGCTGATCTCCTGGGTGATGAGCGCCTGGCGGGCCTGGTTCGCGCGCCGGGTGTAGTCGCGGATCAGGTCGTCCGCGTTGTCGCTCGCGCTCTTCATCGCGCGGCGGCGCGACGCGCTCTCGCTGGCCGCGCTGTCGAGCAGGGCGGCGAAGAGCCGGCTCTCGACGTAGCGCGGGAGCAGAGCGTCGAGGACCTCGGCCGCGCCGGGCTCGAACTCGTACTGCGGCAGGGGCTTCTCGGGCGCCTCGGTCTCGACGACCTCCATCGGCAGCACGCGGACGGCCGTGGGGCGCTGCGTCAGCATCGAGACGAACTTCGTGTACACGAGGTGGATCTCATCGACGCCACCCTCGTCCGTCGGCGTGGTGAACGCGGCGATGAGCGCGTCCGCGGCCCCCTTGGCGTCGGCGTACTTGGGCTGCTCGGAGAAGCCGCTCCAGCTCTGCTCGACCTTGCGCTGGCGGAAGTTGTAGTACGCCAGGGCCTTACGGCCGATCGTGTAGAGGACGACCTCCTTGCCCTCGTCGCGCAGCCGCGTCGAGAGCTGCTCCGCCGTGCGGATCGCGTTGGCGCTGTACGCGCCGGCGAGGCCGCGGTCGCTGGTGACGACGAGCACCGCCGCGCGCCGCGCCTCGGCGTGCGCCGTGGTCAGCGGATGGTCGACCGTGCTCTGGCTGGCGACCGCCGTGATCACGCCCGTGATCGCCTCGGCGTAGGGGGTCGCCGCCGCGACCTGGGCCTGCGCCTTGGCGATGCGGGAGGCGGCGATGAGCTCCATCGCCTTCGTGATCTTCTTCGTCGATCCGACGGTCTTGATCTGCCGTCGGAGGACGCGTACGGACTCAGCCATGCGGGATCAGTGCTCCGCGGGTGCGGGCGCGTGCTTCTTGATGGTCTCCTGGCCCTCGACGCCGTCGGCCATCGGCGCGTGCGTCTCCTTGCCGAGCGGCGCGCCCGAGCTGGTGGCGAAGGACTTCTTGAACTCCGCGATCGCCCCTTCGAGACCCGTGATGGTGGAGTCCGAGAGCTGGCCGGTGTCGCGGATGTCGTCGAGCAGGCCACCGTGGTTGCGGGAGAGCCAGTCGAGCAGCTCCGCCTCGAAGCGGCGGATGTCGCGGACCTCGACGTCGTCGAGCTTGCCGGTGGTGCCGGCCCAGATGGAGACGACGGCGCGCTCGTTGGAGAACGGCGCGTACTGCGGCTGCTTGAGCAGCTCGACGAGGCGCTGGCCGCGCTCGAGCTGGTCGCGCGACGCCTTGTCGAGGTCGGAGGCGAACGCGGAGAACGCCTCGAGCTCGCGGAACTGCGCCAGGTCGAGGCGCAGCGAGCCGGCGACCGCCTTCATGGCCTTGGTCTGCGCCGAGCCACCCACGCGCGACACCGAGATGCCGACGTTGATGGCCGGGCGGACACCGGCGTTGAAGAGGTCGGTCTCGAGGAAGCACTGGCCGTCGGTGATGGAGATGACGTTGGTCGGGATGTAGGCCGACACGTCGTTGCCCTTGGTCTCGATGATCGGCAGACCGGTGAGCGAGCCGCCGCCGAGCTCGTCGGAGAGCTTCGCGCAGCGCTCGAGCAGGCGGGAGTGGAGGTAGAAGACGTCACCCGGGTACGCCTCGCGGCCCGGCGGGCGGCGCAGCAGCAGCGACACGGTGCGGTAGGCCTCGGCCTGCTTGGACAGGTCGTCGAACACGATGAGCGCGTGCTGGCCCGCGTACATCCAGGCCTGGCCGATGGCCGAGCCGGTGTAGGGCGCGAGGTACTTCAGGCCTGGAGGCGCGTCCGCGGTGGCCGCGACGACCGTCGTGTACTCGAGGGCGCCGGTCTCGCGCAGCTTCTCGACGATGCCCGCGACCGTGGAGCCCTTCTGGCCGATGGCGACGTAGATGCACTTGACCTGCTTCTTCGGGTCGCCGCTCTTCCAGTTGTCGCGCTGGTTGATGATCGCGTCGAGCGCGACGGCGGTCTTGCCGGTCTGGCGGTCGCCGATGATGAGCTGGCGCTGGCCGCGGCCGATGGCCGTCATGGCGTCGACGGCCTTGATGCCCGTGAGCATCGGCTCCTTCACCGGCTGCCGCTCGACGACCGTGGCCGCCTGCAGCTCGAGGAGGCGACGCTCGCTCGACTCGATGGGGCCCTTGCCGTCGATGGGGTTGCCGAGCGCGTCGACGACGCGACCGAGGTAGCCGTCACCGACGGGGACGGAGAGGACCTCGCCCGTGCGGCGGACCTCGCTGCCCTCCTCGATGTGCTGGCCCTCACCGAGCAGGACGACACCGAGCTCGCGCTCGTCGAGGTTCAGCGCGATGCCGCGGATGCCACCGGGGAACTCGAGCAGCTCGTTGGTCATCGTCGCCTGCAGGCCCTCGACCCGCGCGATGCCGTCACCGGTGTCGGTGACGCGCCCGACCTCCTCGCGGCCGGTCTCGGGCGAGAAGTCCTCGACGAACTCGCGCAGCGCGGCGCGGATCTCATCCGGGTTGATGGCCAGCTCGGTCATCTCTGTTCCTTCTGGTAGTCGTGCGCGGGAGGTGGGGGTCTGCGGGGTCGGTCAGCTGTTGACCGTGCGGCGGGCGAGCTCGAGGCGGTGGCTGACGCTGCCGTCGAGCACCTCGTCCCCGAGGGAGACGACGAGCCCGCCGATGATCGACGGGTCGAGCTCGACCTGGAGCTGCACGTCCTTGCCGTAGGAGCGGGCGAGCGCGGCCTTGAGGCGCTCGCTCTGCTCGCCGGTCAGCGGCGTCGCGGCCGTGACGACGGCGACGAGGCGCTGGCGCCGCTCGGCGGCCAGGCGCACGAGCGCCTCGAGCCGGCGGTCGAGCGCGCGGCCACCGCTGTCGGCGACGGCCTGCTCGACGAGCGCGAGCGTCTCGGGGCGCGCCTTGCCCTCGAGCAGCTTCCGCACGATGGCGTGCTTGCGGTCCAGCGGCAGCGCGGGCGAGGACAGCGCGAGCGAGAGCCGCGCGTCGCCGGCCACGACGCGGGCGAAGCGGAACAGCTCGTCCTCGACGGCGTCGAGCCCGCCCCCGGTCTCGGCGAGCGCCAGCGTCGCCTCGGCGGCGAGGCTGCCGACGGCGCCGACGAGGTCAGCCGGCTTGGACCAGCGCTCGCGCACGACACCGCTCAGCAGGTCACGCGCCGACTCGCCGACGCGGTCGCCGAGCACGCGGGTGAGCAGCCCGGCGCGCTTGTCGGGCGAGGCGCCCGGCTCCGCGATCGCGCGACGGAGCGCGTACTCCTCGCCGAGCAGCTGCGCGACGGCCGCGAGGTCGGCGGAGAGCGCCCGCAGCGCCCCCTCGTCGAGGCTGCGCGTGAGGGTGTCGAGCCGGTCGCGGGCAGCGGCGAGCGACACCCGGCTCACGCCATCAACCACTGGCGGGCTCGCTCTCTCGGGCTGTATCCGATTCAAGGGCGGCCAGGAAGGCGTCGACGACCTGGCGCTGCTTGGCGTCGTCCTCGAGCGAGACGCGCACGACGCGCTCGGCCAGCGAGACGGCGAGCGTGCCGACCTCGCTGCGCAGCGCGCGGATGGCCTGCTCCCGCTCGGTGGCGATGCGGTCCTCGGCCCGGCGCAGCATGTCGTCGACCTGCTGCTGGGCCTGGCCGCGCGCCTCCTCGACGATGCGCGCCTTGTCAGCGGCGGCGTCCTCGCGGATCTTCGCCGCTTCCTTCTTCGCCTCGGCGAGAGCCTCGCGGTACTCCGACTCGGCCTTCTCGAGGCGGTCCTTGGCCTCGGCCGACTCGGCGATCTGCCGGTCGATGAGCGCCTGACGGTCCTCGAGGACCTTCGCGAGCCGCGGGTAGATCTTCTTCCAGATGATCACCAGGATGATCACGAAGAGGATCAGCTCGAAGAAGAACGTCCCGTTGGGGATGAGGAAGTTGTTCGTCTTCTCGGTCGCCGGCGGAGTGGTGTCCGCGAGCACGTGCACGATCGACATCTGGCGCAGCTCCGCGTCGGGTGGTGTCGGTCCGGACTACTTGCCGAGGACGAACGCGAACAGCGCGGCGAACGCCAGGTTGATGAAGTACGCGGCCTCGACCAGGCCGACGGTGAGGAAGAAGGTGCCGGTGAGCTGACCCTGCGCCTCGGGCTGGCGGGCGATGCCGTTGATGAGGGCGTTGCCGGCGATGCCGTCACCGATGCCGGCGCCGATGGCACCGCCGCCGAGCGCGAGACCACCGCCGATGAGACCACCCGCGATCGCGATCGCCTGCGTGGTGTCCTTTGCCGCCATGTGCTGTTTCTCCTTATGTGTGGCGTGCGGATCACGCCGGGCAGTGCGTCTGGTTGTGGGACGGGAAGGTCAGTGCTCTTCGTTCATCGCGAAGCCGAAGTACAGGATCGTCAGGTAGCTGAAGATGAACGCCTGGATCGGGGCGATGAAGCCCGAGTCGAAGAGCTTCCAGATGATGTGGAACGGGCCGTAGAGGAAGAACAGGTAGCTCGGCAGCAGCGCGATGACCGCGAGCATGATGCCGCCGGCGAAGATGTTGCCGAAGAGTCGCAGCGAGAGCGACAGCGGGTTGATGATCTGCTCGAGGATGAGGATCGGCCGGCGGATCGCGGGCTTCGCGGTGAACCACTCACCGACGTAGCGGGCACCCTTGGCCTTCACGCCGGCGTAGATGTAGAGCGCGGCGACGGTGATGGCCATCGCGTAGACGAGGTTAGTGTCGGCGGTGGGCGGGCCGAGCCGCTCCGGGTCGTGGCCCGAGGGGATCCACGCCAGCCAGTTGCACATGAGGATGAACGTGAACAGCGTGACGCCCAGCGGGGCGAGCCACGTCGGCACGTCGTGACCGATGGTCTCCTCGACGCGCGCGCGCACCTGCGTCACGACGGTCTCGAAGACGAGCTGCAGCTTGCTGGGCTTCTCGACCGACGCGTTGCGCACGACCAGGAACAGCAGGCCGAGCGTCACGATCGCCGCGATGCCGGTGGTGTACATCGTGTCGATGTTGAAGGTGAACCCCAGCTTGAACGTCGGGTGGTCACCGACCTTGATGTCCGCGGCAGGGACCAGGGCGAGCGCGCGCATCAGTAGACCTTCACCGCGTGACGGAGGGGCTTGAGGAGGAGCGTCATCATGACCAGCTGGAACGCGACGAGGCCGACGAAGACCGCCCAGCCGCCGTTGTGGCGCCAGCCGAAGGCGAACAGCACGGCGAGCAGCGTGACGAGGCCGAGCCGGCGCAGCGACTTCACGCCCATCTGCTTGCGGGCGTCGGTGATCTCGCCCCGGAGGCTGGTGGTGTCGGTCCAGAGGCGGCGTGCGTTGTAGCTGCCGAGGCCGAGGCCGATGACGCCGAAGGCGCCCGCCATGGGGTGGCCGGTGAGGAAGCCCGCGACGAGCGCGAGGACGCCCAGGACGCCGGCGATGATGAGCGTGAGCTGGAAGTGCCGGTAGACCGACTTCCACTGCTCCTCGCGGAAGACCTGCGGGAGGTCCTCCGTCGCCGCGTCGGGGCGAGAGGCAGCGTCAGTCCGGGGAGCGGTGTCGACGGCGTCGTCGAGAGCCACTCTCAGTCCTTCCGGTCGGCACCTGCATCGGTGTCTGGCCAGTCATCTGATCTTCCCGCGGGAGCAGCGCGGACGTATGCGCGCAGCACCTGCCAGGAGCCCAGGCCGCCGAGGACGATACCAACGACCAAACCGACCAAGGTCAGCAGCGGAGACGTCTTGAAGTGGCTGTCTCCGAGCCGCCCGAGGACGATCCCCACGGCCAAGCACCCGCCCATGAGGCTACCGATCCCTAAGAGGGTCGTCCCGCTGGGGCCGTTCCAGCCGGACGGCCGTGGAGCGGGGGTGCTCACGGCTGCGGCGACCGGCTCCGCAGCCGCGGCAGGGCGGCCGTCAGGAGCGCCAGCATCACGATCCCGGCGAGCACGCTGACCGGCAGCGCCGGGCCGTGGCTGACCGAGACCAGGACCCCGCCGAAGCCGAGGAGGGCGGCCCAGCCGTACATGAGCAGGACGGCCCGGCGCTGGCTGTGGCCGAGCTCGAGCAGCCGGTGGTGGATGTGCTCCTTGTCCGGGCTGAACGGCGAGCGGCCGGCGCGGGTGCGGCGCACGACCGCCAGCAGCAGGTCGATGAACGGCACCGCCAGCACGAGCACCGGCACCAGGACCGGGACCAGCAGGGGCAGCGACTCGGAGAGGCCGGCGCTGCCGTAGTCGACCTCGCCCGTGATGGAGGTGGTCGAGGCGGCGAGCAGCAAGCCGATGAGCATCGACCCCGAATCACCCATGAAGACGCGGGCCGGCGTGAAGTTGTGCGGCAGGAAGCCGACGCACACGCCCGCGAGGATCGCCGCGATGAGCGTGGCCGGCTGGGCGCGGAGCAGCTGGTGGTGCGCGGACAGGCTGTAGGAGAAGGTGAACGAGGCGGCCGCCGCGATGCCGACGACGCCCGCGGCCAGGCCGTCGAGCCCGTCGATGAAGTTGATGGCGTTGATGAGCACCACCGCGAGCAGCACGGTGAGGGGCACGCCGACGTCGTTGGTCAGGACGATGTCGCCGTGCATGAACGGAAGCACGATCGAGGACAGCCGCACGCCCAGCAGCGTCATCGCGCCCGCGGCCATGATCTGGCCGGCGAGCTTGGTGAGCGCGTCGAGCTCCCAGCGGTCGTCGACGGCCCCGAGCAGCACGATCACGCCGCCGGCGATGGCGATGGCCCGCGGTTCGTCGTAGGTCTGCGAGACCGTGCGCAGCACCGGGAGGTGCGCGGCGACGAGCAGGGCCGCGAGCACTCCCCCGTACATGCCGATCCCGCCCATGCGCGGGGTGGCGATGGCGTGCACGTCACGGTCGCGCGGCTTCGCCATCGCGCCGATCCGGACGGCGAAGCGCCGCGACAGCGGCGTGAGGAGGTACGTGACCGACGCGGCTACCAGGAAGACGAGCGCGTACTCACGCACGAGGCGCAGGGTATGCGGGATGCGCCGCCGTGAGGTCGAACACGGCCGAACGGATCTCGCTCGCTCCCTGTGAGTCCTCGTCGTCGAGGCGCACCGCCCGGGCCAGCAGGGCCGCCACCGTGGCCATGTCGGCCTCGGTCATGCCCTGGGTGGTGACCGCCGGCGTGCCCACCCGGATGCCGCTGGCCACGAACGGCGGCTGCGGGTCGTAGGGGATGGCGTTCTTGTTGAGGCTGATGCCGGCCGCGCCGCAGCGGGCCTCGGCCTGCTTGCCGGTGACGCCCAGCTCGCGGAGGTCGAGGAGGGCCAGGTGGTTGTCGGTGCCTCCGGAGACGGGGCGGATGCCCTCGTCGGCGAGCTTGGCGACGAGCGCCTGCGCGTTGGCGATGACCTGGCTCGCGTACTCCTTGTACGCGGGCTGGGCCGCCTCCTTGAGCGCGACCGCCTTCGCGGCCACCGCGTGCATGAGCGGGCCGCCCTGGCTGAACGGGAACACGGCCTTGTCGATGCGGGCCGCGAGCTCCTCCTTGCACACGATCATGCCGCCGCGCGGGCCGCGCAGGACCTTGTGCGTGGTGAAGCAGACGACGTCGGCGAACGGCACGGGGCTCGGGATGGCGCCACCGGCGACGAGGCCGATGAAGTGGGCCGCGTCGACCATGAGCCAGGCGCCGACGGCGTCGGCGATGGCGCGGAACCGGGCGAAGTCGATGAGGCGCGGGTACGCGGTGGCACCGCAGATGATCATCTTCGGGCGGTGCTCGTGCGCGAGGCGCTCGACCTCGTCGTAGTCGATGAGCTCGGTGTCCTGCTGCACGCCGTAGGCGACGACGTCGAACCACTTGCCGCTGAAGTTGACGGGGCTGCCGTGCGTGAGGTGGCCGCCGTGCGGCAGCGACATCGCGAGGACGGTGTCACCGGGCGCGAGCAGCGCGGCGTAGGCGGCGAAGTTGGCCTGCGCGCCGCTGTGCGGCTGCAGGTTGGCGTGCTCGCAGCCGAACAGCTCCTTGGCCCGCTGGATGCCGATGCTCTCGGCCTCGTCGACGACCTCGCAGCCGCCGTAGTAGCGCTTCCCGGGGTAGCCCTCGGCGTACTTGTTCGACAACGTCGAGCCGAGCGCCGCGAGGACCGCAGGGCTGGTGAGGTTCTCGCTCGCGATGAGCTGCAGCGTCTCCCGCTGCCGCACCAGCTCGCGCAGCACGATGTCGGCGAGCTCGGGGTCGGTGTCGGTGAGGGCGTCGAAGTCGGGTCCCCAGAAAGGCGTGCTCACGAGCGGCTCCACAGGTCCGGGGAAGTCCAACGGGCGGTGCGACCAGGGTACGGCCCGGGCGCCGGGCCTCCCGCGTTCTCAGCGTGCGGGCGCGAGGATCTCGATGAGCGGCGCCAGCGACGATGCGATGACGGCCGCGGTGCGTTCGAACGCCTCGAGCGGCAGCCCGACCGGGTCGGCGACCTCGAGGTCCGCCTCCGCCGGCAGCGCGGCCTTCTGCGCCGCCAGGTGGTTGACGACCGCGCGCCCGCGGGCGACGACGTCCATCGCCGACGGGCCCGCGGCGCGCTGCCCGGTCAGCAGCAGGCCCGCGCCGCGCAGCGTGTGCACGCGCGGCGCGCACTCGGGGTTGAGGCGGATGCACTGGCGCGCGTGCGAGGGCGTCATCGCCAGGATGAGGTCGGCGTTGACCAGGTCGTCCTCGCCGAGCTGGTGGCCCTTGTGCGGGATGATGGGGACGCCGCGGGCGATGAGGGTGTGCTCGGCGAGCCGGTCGATGGGCGCCCCGACCACCGCGGACGTGCCGGCGCTCGCCACCTTCACGCGGGTGGCCTCCGTCGGCGGGAGCCGCGTGCCCAGGCCCACCGTGAGCAGGCGCGCCGCCACCGGTGACCGGCAGATGTTGCCGGTGCACACGGTGAGCACCCGGAACATGTCGGTGCGCGGCTGGTACACGGCCGAGTACGCCTCCTGTCGGCGAGTGAACCTCACGCGGTCCCCGCGATGCCCGGGAGGACCTCCCGCAGAGCATCCACGCTGACCGCGCCTTCGCGAAGGATTCTTGGGCCTTCCGGCGTGGTGAGGTCGACGATCGTCGAGGCGACGGCCGCCGGCGTCTCACCGCCGTCGAGGTAGACGGTGACGCGGTCACCCAGCTGGTCGCGGGCCATCGCGGCGGTGGTGGCGGGCGGCTGGCCGGTGCGGTTGGCGCTGGAGACCCCGAGCGGGCCGGTCTCGCGCAGCACCTCGATGGCCACGGCGTGCAGCGGCATGCGGACCGCGACGGTGCCGGCGGCGTCGCCGAGGTCCCAGGCGAGGCCCGGCGAGTGGCGGACGACGATGGTGAGGCCGCCCGGCCAGAACGCCTGCGTGAGGTCGCGCAGCTCCTGGCTCACCACGGAGACCAGCCCGTCGATGCCGTCCCACGAGCCGACGAGGACCGGGACGGGCATGTCCCGGCCGCGCCCCTTCGCGGCGAGCAGGTCATCGATCGCCGTCGGCGTGAACGCGTCGGCCGCGATGCCGTAGAGGGTGTCGGTGGGCAGCACGACGAGCTCGCCGCGCTGCAGCGCGGCGACCGCATCGGAGATGCCGCGCTCACGCTGCGAAGCGTCGGCACAGTCCCAGGTGCGACTCAAGGGTTCGGCTCCTGCGGTGCGCGTCCGTTGGCATAGCGATCACGACCGGACAGGTCCTGGTGGTCGGTCACGTCGGCGAAGCCTTGCAGACGCAGCACAGCGGGGGCCGAGACGCCCTGGCGGTCGCTGTGCTCGACGACGATCGCGCCCCCGGGACGGAGCAGCCGGGCGGCGGTGGCGGCCACGGCGCGGATGATGTCGAGGCCGTCCGGGCCGGCGACCAGCGCGACCTGCGGGTCGTGGTCGCGCACCTCGGGATCGACGGCATCCATCTCGTGCTCGGCGACGTAGGGCGGGTTGCTCACCACCAGGTCGAACCGGCCCTCGAGGTCGGCGAGCAGCGAAGGGTCGGCGACGTCCGCGTTGGTCACGTGCACGTGCGGCGCCCAGCGCGCGGCGTTGCCCCGCAGCCACACCGCGGCGTCGCCGGACAGCTCGACGGCGTGGACGGTCGCGTCGGGTCGCTCCACGGCGATCGACAGCCCGATCGCCCCCGAACCGGAGCAGAGGTCGACCACGAGCGGCGCCTCGACGTCGGCGATCGCGGCGAGCGCCGCGTCGACGACGACCTCGGTCTCCGGCCGGGGCACGAACACCCCGGGACCGACGGCGAGCTCGATGCGGCGGAACGGCGCGGTGCCGACGATGTGCTGCAGGGGCTCCCGTGCCGCGCGGCGCTCGACGAGCGCGCGGTAGACGTCGGCGTCGAGGTCGGCGCTGGTCAGGAGCAACGCGGTCCGCGGGATGCCGAGCAGGTGCGCCGCGAGCGCCTCCGCGTCGTGGCGGGCGGACGGCACTCCCGCGTCGTCCAGCGTTCGGGTCGCATCGTCGAGCAAGGTGCGCACGTCGGTCACGTTCGTCGCTGTTCCCTCGTTCACTCGCCCGAACCGAGCGTGCCGGCCCGCTCCGCGTCGGCGAGCGCGGCGACGACCGCGTCGAGGTCGCCGTCGAGGACCTGGTCGAGGTTGTAGGCCTTGAAGCCGACGCGGTGGTCGCTGATGCGGTTCTCGGGGAAGTTGTAGGTGCGGATGCGCTCGCTGCGATCGACGGTGCGCACCTGCGCGCCCCGCGCGGCCGACGCTTCGGCGTCGGCGGCTTCCTGCGCCTGCGCGAGCAGGCGCGCCCGCAGCACGCGGAACGCGGCCTCGCGGTTCTGCAGCTGACTCTTCTCGTTCTGCATCGACACGACGATGCCGGTGGGGATGTGGGTGAGCCGCACCGCGGAGTCGGTGGTGTTGACGCTCTGACCGCCGGGACCGGACGAGCGGAACACGTCGACGCGCACGTCGTTGGGGTCGATCGTGACGTCGACGTCCTCGGCTTCGGGCAGCACGAGCACGCCCGCGGCGGAAGTGTGGATGCGTCCCTGGCTCTCGGTGACCGGCACACGCTGCACGCGGTGCACACCGCCCTCGTACTTGAGCGCGCGCCACACGCTGTCGCCGCCCGCGCGGCCGCGGACCGCGACCGTCGCGTCCTTCACACCGCCGAGCTCGCTCTCCTCGAGGTCGAGCACCTCGACCTTCCAGCGGTGCCGCTCGGCGAAGCGCGTGTACATGCGCAGCAGGTCGCCCGCGAACAGCGCGGACTCCTGGCCGCCCTCCCCCGCCTTGATCTCGAGCAGGACGTCCTTGCCGTCGTTCGGGTCCTTCGGCGTGAGCAGCTCGCGCAGCTTCTCGGCGAGCTCGTCGCGCACGGCTTCGAGCGCGGGCAGCTCGGCGCGGAACGACGCGTCGTCGTTGGCCAGCTCGCGGGCGGTGTCGACGTCGTCGACCGCCGCCTGCCACGCCCGCCCGCCGTCGACGATGGGCGTCAGCTCGGCGTAGCGGCGGCCCGCGTCGCGCGCCTTGTTCGCATCGGCGTGCGTCGCGGGGTCGGCGAGCACGCGCTCGAGCTCGGCGTGCTCGGCCTCGAGGGCCGGCAGCTGCTCGAACACGGTGGCTCCCTACGTCGACGGACTCCGGACATGCGAACGGCGCCCACCCCGGATCGGGGTGGGCGCCGTGAGGTCGCTAGCCCTCGGTCTTGTTGCCGCGCTTGCCGTAGCGCTGCTCGAAGCGCTGCACGCGACCGCCGGAGTCGAGGATCTTCTGCTTGCCCGTGTAGAACGGGTGGCACTGGGAGCACACCTCGGCGTGGATCTGACCGTCGCTCTTGGTGCTGCGCGTGGTGAACTGCGCGCCGCACGTGCAGGTGACGGTCGTCTCGCCGTAGGCGGGGTGGATGTCGGCCTTCATCGATGCATTCCTTCGCTGTCCGTCGGCCGCCGGGTCCCGCGCGGGTGCTCGGGTGAACCGGAACCGGTATCTGACAAGGGTACGGGGCCTCAACACGGCCCCGCGCCCGGGTGTTCCTGAGCCTCTACTCCGCCCCAGGGGTGGTCTTCTGGACCTGGAGCAGGAACTCGATGTTGGTCTTGGCGCCCTTCATGCGGTCGAGCAGCAGCTCGATCGCCTGCTCGCGCTCGAGGGCGGCCATGACGCGGCGCAGCTTGATGATGATCTGGAGCTCCTCGGGGGCGAGGAGGATCTCCTCCTTGCGGGTGCCCGAGGCGTCCACGTCGATGGCCGGGAAGATGCGCTTGTCCGCGAGCTTCCGGTCGAGCTTGAGCTCCATGTTCCCGGTGCCCTTGAACTCCTCGAAGATGACGGTGTCCATGGCGGACCCCGTCTCGACGAGGGCGGTCGCGAGGATGGTCAGCGACCCGCCGCCCTCGATGTTGCGGGCGGCGCCGAGGAAGCGCTTCGGCGGGTAGAGCGCCGCCGAGTCGACACCGCCGGTGAGGATGCGACCGGACGCCGGCGCGGCGAGGTTGTAGGCCCGGCCGAGACGGGTGAGCGAGTCGAGCAGCACCACGACGTCGTGGCCCATCTCGACGAGGCGCTTCGCCCGCTCGATCGAGAGCTCGGCGACGGTGGTGTGGTCCGTGGGCGGCCGGTCGAACGTCGAGGCGATGACCTCGCCCTTCACCGAGCGCTGCATGTCGGTGACCTCTTCGGGGCGCTCGTCGATGAGCACCACCATGAGGTGGACCTCGGGATTGTTCACCGTGATCGCGTTCGCGATCGACTGCAGCACCATCGTCTTACCGGCCTTGGGCGGCGAGACGATCAGCGCACGCTGGCCCTTGCCGATCGGCATTACCAGGTCGATCACGCGGGTGGTGAAGATGTGCGGCTCGGTTTCCAGTCGCAGCCGCTCCTGCGGGTACAGCGGGGTGAGCTTGGTGAACTCCACCCGGCTCTTGCCCTGCTCGGGCTCCTTGCCGTTGATGGTGTCCAGGCGCACCAGCGGGTTGTACTTCTCGCGCCGCTCGCCGTCGCGCTGCTGG